>JBGSMI010000061.1:0-16658 GCA_041740215.1 Ferruginibacter sp. | reverse complement strand
AACAATATAAATCCTTACGAGTGGCTTAAAGATGTATTGGAAAGAATGCATCTCTACAACTCCTCTAACCTGCACGAACTGTTGCCTCAAAATTGGGCAAAAATTAAAAACGATGAGATGGGTTAGACGATGGGTTACGTTGCGCAGTAAAAATATCATCGAAAAAATCGGAGATCACATTTTTGTACATGGTGGGTTGAATACTTATCATTTAAAAGGGAAATATACCATAACAGAATTGAATTCGATTTCAAAAAGTTATTACGGTATTTACCCAACGGAGCAAAGTGTAAAGAATGAAAGAGACAGAGTTTTGATAAGTTCCATAAATAGTCCTTTTTGGGATCGAAGACTAAATTTTGAATGGAAGTACAAAATCGTGTTCAAGCTAAACGGAATAGACGCAAAAGCAACTACCGAAAGCGAGCTAGACAGTATTTTAAAGTTTTACAATGCAACAAGAGTTATTATAGGTCATTCAGTAGTTAGTGATATTTCAACCCGGTATAATAACAAAGTGATACTGATTGATTTAAAACATGGGCATACAATAAAGTCAGGAAAAACAAAAGGGCTATTAATTGACAACAATGCTTTTTACAAAGTGGATGACGTCAATTCAAAAATAAAGTTATTTGATTAGCAGTTTGAAATTTCTATCCTGAAGTAAAAATTAATTTGCTGATCTAAAAATAGTGAACGCTCAACTATAACGTTTAAGTGAGTGATAACCTGCGGTGTTTAAATAAACAATTTTTACAAAAGGCGTCACAGGAGATTGTTTTAATGCTCTGGTGTTTTCAGTAAAGGCAACTTGCAAGGATACAATCAATAAATAAACAACTGATTTAAATTAAATGTAGGAAATAGTGATCAAGATATTTTTGGATAAGAGCAGAAAAAACGGTTTAAAACTTAAACAAGTAGGTCATGACACTGCTGGTTACTTTAAATAAAAACTGGAGGGAAGTAAATAAATTAAGGTAAAGAAAAAGTTCATCTATGAAATCAAAAATATTGTTCCTGATATTGTTAGTCGTTGCTATAACAATATTTCAATCATGCAATAAGAGAAGTCCGGCTGCTTCTGATCGAGGGCTGAAAGTTACTGCAACGGAAGCGGTATTAAATGGGAGTGACCAGAATTTGATCAACCTCCTTAATAAAGTGCGGGGGAGCGTAGGTAGACGAGGTGCCGGATCAAAGACAATCTGGAGTAGAAAAAATGATTATGGATTAGGTCTTTACATTAGTGCCAATCATGTCTACGGTCTATCGGGCTGGACATCCCGGAGTGCTCAGGTTTTCGATTTATCTACGGAGAACCCTGGTATTTTCGAATCCTCACAAATTCCAACTGCCAATGGAAATATTACATTAGGCAATACATTGATAGCTGATTTTCCTTTCCTGCATTTTGATGTTTCTTCAAGTGCCACAAATACCACCATATTACCTGAAGAGGATTTTTATTTAGGTATCATCGACAATCAACAAATAAAGCAGGAGCCATTTCCTAAATACCCTCAAACGCTACAAAAAAATACTCCACTGGAAATGTATGATCCTGCAAATCGCACAACGGCAAATCAAACGTGGAATAATCCCATTGATGGTCAAAAAGCCATTGCAGTAGGATACCCACAGGATAGAGCCAATTACCCCAATGGTGCAGTAGCTTACGGGAAAATATTGTCTGATGCAGAAGTAGCAACTGTGATGCTCAAATTGAAAGCCACAGGAGATCCAGAGGGTAACCTCCCTTATCATCCGAATGTAGAATTTTTTGTTGAAGCAGAAGTGATGGCCGGTATGAGTGGAGGAGGTGTATTCAATTCTGAAGGGCAACTATTAGGCATTATGGTAAGAGGAAGCGATCAGGAGAAGTCACCTAAAATTGTGAGAGTGGTTAAAATAGCTTTCATCCAATCAAAGATGAGTGTACTTTACAAGGGATCACCGGAAACAGTTAAGGTCAAAATCAGGCCATTTATCAGTGGCGAACTATGACGATGATTTAAGCGATTTTAGAATCAAAACAATCCTGTAAGTGCAGACTTTATTTATGAAAATAATCAAGGTGAATAGTATGTATAATCGCCCTTGAGTCAAAAAAAATCAAAGCTGTTGGTTTTAATGTGTCTATGTTTTTTGTGAGCTTCAAATCTGATTAAGACAAATCTGCAAAACTTAAAATAAATACAAACCAGTCGTTCTTAGAAATGCTCCCGAATTTCTCTTTACGTCTTTAATTTATACCTGTTGGTAGAAAAATAGAACGCGGTGCAAAAAATTTTTCAAGATTTGTATAATGTAATCAAACATGAACCACCTGTTACTACCTATTGTTTGGCTACTTTAAGAACAAGATATAGACTTGTCATCAATACCAATAAAGATGCAGGTCAGTCTGTTTTTCATTTACACCTTTATTTATTAGGCGGTAAGAAACCAGGTGGTATGATTAATGAAGTGCAATGAGAAATGAAGACAGGTTACAAAAAAATTATTATCAAATTAATTTTTATTCTTCCAAAAACACAACGATGGAAAATAGCATCATAAACTACTTTTTAAAAAACACTAACCTGACTACCGAAGAAGTAGAGGTGCTGAGTGACAGTATGGTGGTTAAATATTTTAAAAAAAATGACTACCTGATAAAAGAACGACAATTTAATAATGATACCTATTTTTTACTAAGCGGGTGTGTGCGGCAATTTAAAATTATTGAAGGCAACGACATTACTACAAATTTTTATACCGAAGAACAGTGGATAATTTCGTTGGGAAACTTTGGGGCAAAAACTGCTTCAAACTATAATTTGGTTTGTATGGAAAATACTACAGTAGTGGTTGGTAATGATCAGAAAGCCAAAGTACTTTTTAAACAGCTTCAAGGAATAGAATCGATCTCCCGTCAAATTATGGAAACCGTTTTTATGGCGCAACAGAATTTAATGCTTTCTTATATTACCGACAAACCAGAACAGCGCTACTTAAAACTATTAGAAGCCAGACCCGATATATTTCAAAGAGTGCCACAATATGACATTGCTACTTACCTTGGCGTTAAACCAGAATCGTTAAGCCGGATAAGGAGAAAGTTGCACAAAAAATGTTAAGCTAATATCTCTTTTTGTTCAACCATTTCAAAGCATAGATCACGATAAAAATTGTGGTTGTAATCTCAATAATCGCAAAGATTCAATAATATTGGATTACAGGCCTGATAAAAACGGTTGCAATCATTACGATGTTTTTTATAGATCCTGCAACTGTATCAACCCAATAATTTGCATCTTTAGCTAGTATTTTGGATGATTAAATCATCGCAATTGTGAGCTCCATGAGGATACCTGCATACAGCAAAAAACTTTCATTTATTGTTAGCCCTTCTACATTTCCTGTTAAAGATTGTTTTAACAGATTTGAATCCACAATCCAATTAAATCAAAATACAGGTAATTTTAACTAACAAAAATCCAAAGTGTAATGAGTACTTTTTTTTCATTTTAATTCATTCTTTTAATAACCTTTACTATTTTTTAATCGACAATTTCAAAAGTTAGTAGCTGAATAAACAGGTTTGATTTTGTTTCAATCACATAAGACTTAGCTTTAATTCCTCAACCATCTTTTTTATATCGCTCTTTTGTACATTTATACCTAATAAATGCAAGTCGTTGTTTTTCTAAATTCACACTTCCATCTATCTATTTCACATTTTTTTGTTTTTTCTTCCCATGCTTTTCCTCCCCTTTTAAATGGTTGCGTGTTTGCGATTATAGCAAACTGCAGAACAGACCACGATGTGGTTAAGAGCATAATACCCTGGCCAAAAAGTATCCGTTTTACTGTTAGCCATTTTTTGTATTTGTTTAAATTACGAACAAAAGTATTCATGTATTTTTGCTATTTCATTGACTTTGGTTAAGCAATAAAATAGCTATATTTTAAAAGGAAAATGGAAATATAGATGGGGGTAAATAGAGGATGTTGTTATCCATTTTTGGTTCTAATTGGTCATCTGCAAACGTTGACAGTGGAATTGTAAAGCCGGAAGTTGATTGCGGCAGGAAGAATAGATTTTTTATTGTAATCATTTTTTATGACGGCTGCTATTTCAATTGTTATATTGATTATCGGCTATCATTCATTAGGTAAGATTGAATTAACAAGAGGTAGTTTTTAGACTTGTATTGATCTCAATTATATGATTATAGTTTATTTGGCTTACAAATGATTTAATACACTATTTTCAATTTTAATTTTTGTTATTTATGCTTCGGGAATTTTTAGAAGGATTTAAAATGTTGAGTGATACTGATATTACTGAATTTGAAGAATTACTTAAAAAAAGAGAAGTTAAAAAGGGAGATTTTTTTATACAAAACGGAGCTGTTTGTAAGCGTATTGCATTTGTTACGTCTGGAGTATTTAGAACCTATTTTTTATCCGATAAAGCGGAGGAGGTTACTTATTGTTTAACCTTCCCCAATAACTTTTTGACTGCCTACAGTTCCTATCTCACAGGAAATAGTACACAAGAAAATATACAAGCGATACAAGATGCAGAACTGTATATTATCAGTAAAGGAGAAATGGAAAAACTTGCTGATAACAATGTAAACTGGCTGGTTTTTTTAAAGTTTATGGCAGAGCAACAGTACATGGAACTAGAGAACAGAATCTTTCAGTTGCAGAAGAAAAATGCCCTTTCAAAATATAAAAACTTAATAGAGAACTCCCCGCAATTGGTACAGAAAATACCACTTGAATATTTGGCTTCCTATTTAGGCATTACCCAGCGTCACCTGACCAGAATAAGAAAAGAAATTACTTATTAGACAAATGTCCTTTTTCGAATGATGCACAAGAATGAGTTTTGCAGAAAATTATATTTATGCAAAAGCGACTAACAATCATCAATGGACATCCAAATCCCGAAAGTTTTAATCAGGCTATAGCAGACGCTTACAAGTTGGGAGCCCTTGCGAGTGGTGCCGAGGTGAAAGAAATAAATATTCACGCCCTGAATTTCGATTCAAATCTTCAGTTTGGATATAAAGAAGTGATTCCGCTTGAAACTGATTTACTTACAGCGATGGAAGCAATAAAATGGGCTAACCATTTAGTATGGATTCATCCAGTTTGGTGGGGCGGATTGCCGGCAAAGATGAAAGGGTTTATCGATAGAACCTTTTTACCCGGAATAACATTTAAGTATAGAAAAGATTCCATTTGGTGGGATAAGTTATTAAAAGGAAAATCTGCCAGAATAATAACAACGATGGATCAACCCGGCTGGTACTACTCGTTGTTTTACGGAAAGCCAAGCATTAACCAGCTTAAAAAATCGACCCTACAATTTTGTGGGGTATCGCCTGTAAAGGTTACTAATATTGGCCCAATTAGAAATATGAACGAAAAAAGAAAAAGTATTTTCTTAAAAAAAGTAAATGCACTTGGCGCAAACTGTAAGTAATATTTCTGAAATAGAAATTATTTTTCTATCCATGCACGAAAGGCGGATGTGCTGCTCTGACTGGTTTTAAGGTATTTTTCAGTACCTTTTATTTTTACAGCCAGTGTATTTTTGTCGTAGCGTTCTATTTTTTCTATGTGCTGTTTATTGATGAGTTCACTGCGGTTAATTCTGAAAAATTGGGAAGGATTAATCTCTTCTTCTATTTCTTTTAGAGTGGATTCGTTCAATAAATATTTTTTACCAGTTGTGTCACATGCATAAACAACACTGTCATTGGCTTCAAAAAATGAAATGTTTTCAATGTCTAAAAAATATATTCCTTGACGGGTATGTAATGTAAATCGCTTTTTATACGATCTTTTGGCAAAATTTTTTTCTATTAGTTTTGTCAGATTGGTTACAAGCTCATTTTCCAGAGAGGGCGTCTTTCTAAAGAGTAGAAATTTATCCCATGCTTTTTGAAAACGTTCTCTTGAAAAGGGTTTCAGCAGATAGGCTATACCATTGCTTTCAAAAGCGTTCATCCAAAACTGGTCATAGGCTGTCGTGAAAATAATTGGGCAAGAGACTGTTACACTACTACAGATTTCAAAAGCATTGCCATCTAATAGTTCAATGTCGGAAAATATCAAATCCACGTTGGTGTTTTTAAGAAAGTCAATAGCCGATTTTACTGTATCAATTTCTGCTACCACTTCAGTCATTACCTCCAGCTCGTCAAGAAATCTTTTCAGTTTTCTTCTGGCTGGTTTTTCGTCTTCGATGATTGCTATTTTTATCATTTACTTTCTGGTGTGTAAATTATTGGAATGATTACAGAAAATGTATCCTGTGATTGTTGAACTTCTATTGGGGTGTCCGCTAGCAATTTATATTGTTCTTTTATGTTGTTCAATGCTTTTCCTGAAATCGGTTTCATGTTCTGCTTCGGAATAGAATTATTAGACACTTTAATATTTTTGTTGGCAACTATATTTATAATAACTGGTTTTTTTTCTGTTCCCAAATTATGCTTAAACGCATTCTCAATCAGTAATTGTAAAGTGAGGGGTACAATAAAACCATTACTATTTATATTTTCAATTTTAAGTTGATAGGCATCTCCATATTTGTATTTTATCAGTTTAAAATATCGCTTTGCAAAAGCTAATTCTTCGCTTATCGGTATCAGTTTTTTATCGGTGGTTTGCAACACAAATCGGTACAGTTCCGCAAATTCATTCAGAAAGTCAGATGCCAGGGATTTGTCCTCTTCAATCAATTGATCTAATACATTTAGATTATTAAAGAGAAAATGTGGGTTAAGCTGCGTTTTGAGTTGGTTGATTCTGCTTTCTGAAAATGCCCTGTTATACGTTGCTAATTGTTCCTGGTTTCTTTTGTTTTGGTTGTAATAATTATAAGCAAGGAAAAAGCTGCCATAAATAAATCCGTCTAGTAGAAGAGTAAACGTATTAAGAATAAAGCTTTCCGTATGGAAATTCCTTTCTACGTTCCCAAAAATAATCGCAATCACCAAACTGAATGTTTGCATGAATACCAGGTAAGAAATAAGGGAAGAACTGAATATCTTTATTAATTCTTTTGTATTGAAAATAGTTGACTTTTGCCAGCGGCTAATAAAAAAAGTAAGGACTAGAAACAAAATGAAAACTGAAATGAGTGTACCTATAGCAGCATCGGGTGTGAAAGTGTAGGCATTTATTTCTGTTCGTTCCCTAATTCGGGAATCAATAGACTGCACATAAGCAAACAGCACAATAAACAGTAAAAAATAGCTGTTCCTTTGTATTTTATTAATGAGTCTTTTCATTCTACATCTATTGAAAGATTATATAAAAATAGTCCTATAATTTCCAGAGGACTATTTTTATCAAGATAGCTATTTTTTCTTCTCCGGGAAAGAGGCAATGGTATTGCCTTTGTCATCGAAGAAGTCGAGTTTGGCATTGTTTTCTTTGTCTACGTAGAACATGGCTTTTGGCATTCCTTTGTTATCAAAAAGAAACAGACCGTTATTTTCGCTTCTCGATTTCCCAAGCATTACACGAGGGGCACCTCCTAATAGACCTTGTGCTTCATACATTTTATACTTTTCGTCGGCCGCTTTTGGATCTTTTTTACCGAGCAAGTCTAACTCTTTCATTATCTCTCCTGTTTTCATTTGCGACTCTTTAGAAGGACGGTCATTGAACATCAAACCACTGCTTACAAATCTTTGGTCTCCCTCTCTGGAATCTTCGGTTAGTAACTGCATCACCTGGTCACCATCATACTGGTCATAGGTAAGCGAAAGGCCTGAACTGTGACCGTTTTTTGTTTTTTTTCCATCGTAAATAAGGCCGCCGCATTCTATACCGTCTTCGTTAAAAAACAACATGCCTGCTCTTTTTTTACGTGCTTCGTTGGTAGGTTTTCCATTGATTTTGTCATTCCCATTGGGAAATTTGTCAACGTTGGTAATCACCAATTTTACGGTACCATCTTTTTCTACTATATTGATACGTTCCACATCAATTTCGGCTAATTTTTGATTGCCTTTTTCCTTGAATGCCAACGTGGTGACTGTAACCATTCCGATTACAGTGGCGAATGCAAATGCTCTTAAAAAAATTAATTCTCTTTTCATGGTAGTTTATTTTGTTTAGTAATTTGTTTTGTTAATCGTTTAAAAAACAAAAATATTCTTATCATTTTCTTTACTCAGTTACAAAACAACCAGTGCGGGAGAATATCTGGTGAACTAAGGAATTTGGAGGTTGAGGTAGGTAGGCATATGCCACAATTTTTTGCAAAGCTGCAAGTTAAGAGGGTAAGCCTTATGTGTATGTTCGGCTAAATTGCCTATGTACTTTGTAGCTCAACTATTATAAGTTCGTGTTTTGAATCTTGTGTTAAAATGTCAACCCGATTGAATTTTTTATCTCTGTTTCTTGATTTGATTCGCTTTCTAAAATGTGTTCGATTTTAATATTGTCAAACAACAGCTCGCTCAAAAAACCTTCGGGTACCACGAAATTAACTTTGTTTCTCAAAAGTCTTTTTATTGCCATGTCAAACCGAATTAATTTCTTGCTCATTCAGCCTTGAACCGCTGTTGAATAAAGATAAAAATGTAGGATTTGGGTTAAGGCTTTAACAATGTCGTTATTGAATTTGCTGCCAAAAAATTTTGTAGTTCCTTGTAAAAGCAAGAATACCCTCTTGCAATACAGATTGTGAAACTTACAATTGGAGTTCAGACGTCAATGTCGAAATTTTCAATGTCTGCTCGAATATATTGTTGAGCTTTTAAAACTGCCGTGACTATGTGTCCTCCCGCCGAATTCCCATCTTTTGCAATTGGGTCAGGTATAGCTTTGACACTAAAAGAACGGCGACCAATCTCTTTTAATTTACACTGATCTTTTTTGTAAATTATTATCTCTTCCTTTCCAATACTGTCAGAGCGAAATGTATAGTATCCGAATTAGCTGCTAACAGTTCCGTTATTCGCTCTTGTGGTTAAAGAGTTGGAATCACCTTCTGCTGCAAATAACATAGGATTGTCTATACCTTTATAAAATAGTTTCATTTTATCATTTGCTACAGAAAATTCCTGGGCAGCGAGGAAAATGTAAAAGTCAAACAAATAAAATCAAAAAAGTTCTGTTCATATTAGGATGTACCCCCTTAAATCTTCGTATGTTTTGGCAAGATATTTTTCACTACACGTTGTAACGTAACATGGATAAGGCTTTGGGAGGAAAAATTAAAACTCAATGTTTGCATATTGCCAATTGCCTGTTGCCTATTGCCAATTTGGTTATGGTTTGTACAGGTTAAGTATATTGGAATAGCTGTATTCAAGCCCTAAAGGGGCGAAATATAATAGCATAGGGCACCGCCCTATGAATAATTAACATGGATCAACAAGCTCTGAAGGGGCGAAATATTCAAACCCGGTGCTGGCTTGTCCAGTTTAGGATGTTAAATAAGGTTACAGTCACTAGTAAATATCCGACTATCTGAACGCTACCACAAACTTCCAAATCGCCCCTATCAGTTTAATTGTTGAAGGGATATCAAACAATATTTTGAAAAGCAAAAAATCTACTCTCCCTTTTTTCGTATCAACTGCACTTTCTTCCCGACCTATCTGATACTGCTTCTCGGCCTATATTGGCTCACTGCTACTTCATTCGCCATTGATTTCAGTGTGTACAGATCGCTTTTAAAACAGCAAACAAAACGTTGCTAAAAACCTCAAATCAGCCAGCCGAACCTTTCACAGATACTATTGTTCATAAGAGAATTGGCGGTAAAGTATCAAGGCATTCATATACTATTGGATATAAACCGCCGAAGGAAGCCTTATTTTCTAATCAATGACTTGCACAAAAGTCGAAATAGTAAGTTCCTGATTTTACCGACACTTTATTTAAAGGCATCTAAAAGATAGTTTACAGCAATTATTATATTAAATTGCGCCAACCTGTTGCTAATGTGGCATAAAGTTGGTTAAGGGTGCAGGAAACTTTTTATGGTTGGTTGCAAAGACTATTGACAAAACGTTGTAAAAGTTTCATTAAGATCCAAAGTACAAAAGTGTTTATTAATCCTTTTTCCTAGAAAGGATTAGTAACAAAATCATATTTGCCGATGAACCTGAACAAGGATTTAAAGCCGGGTTCAAAAAATTTGGGTTGATTTTCTGCAGGTTCAATCAAATTATTAAATTCAATATATCCTTGCCGTTTGGCATATAAAAATTATTCCTATGGGTGATACCCTTCAAAAAAAGCGAATTGCATTGTTTGGTTCTACTGGTTCTATCGGTACACAGGCCATTGAAGTAATTCGTGCCAATCCCGAATTGTTTGAAACGGAAATTTTAACTGCCCAGAATAATGATGAGTTGTTAATTAAACAGGCGTTGGAATTTAATCCCAATGCGGTCGTGATTGGTGATGAGTCAAAATACAAGGCAGTGAAAGAGGCATTGGCCTCCACAGATATCAAAGTGTTTGCAGGTGAAAAAGCGTTGGAAGAAGTGGCAGATTTTGACAATTATGATATGATGTTGGCCGGCATTGTTGGCTTTGCAGGTTTGCGGCCCACATTAAAAGCCGTTCAAAAAGGCAAAGCGGTTGGTTTGGCCAATAAGGAAACACTGGTAGTAGCAGGCGATATTGTAATGCGCAAAGCCATTGAAAATCGTGCGCCCATTATTCCGGTGGATAGTGAACATTCCGCCATCTTTCAATGTTTGGTAGGCGAGGGGAGAAACAAGATTGAAAAGATTATTTTAACGGCGAGCGGCGGTCCGTTTCTTGGTAAAAAGCCAAATTTTTTGGTGAATGTAAAAAGAGATCATGCGCTAAAGCATCCCAATTGGGCGATGGGCGCTAAAATTTCGATCGACTCTGCCACGCTGATGAACAAAGGGCTGGAGATGATAGAGGCCAAATGGCTGTTTAATTTACAGCCGGATCAGATACAGGTAGTGGTGCATCCGCAGAGTATTATTCACAGTATGGTACAGTTTGAGGACGGTAGCATCAAAGCACAAATGGGCTTGCCGGATATGAAATTGCCCATTCAATATGCTATGGCTTTTCCTCAACGGATTAAAAATGATTTCCCTAGGCTTGACTTTAGAAAGTATCCGTGCCTCACCTTCGATGAGCCGGATGTTAAGACTTTCAGAAATTTGGCTCTGGCAATAGATGCGATGAACAAAGCCGGCAACATGCCTTGTATTTTAAATGCAGCCAACGAAATAGCTGTGTGGGCCTTTCTGCACAATCGTATTGGCTTTTTAGACATGACGGCAGTGGTGGAGAAAACCATGCAACACACTCACTTTATAGAAAAGCCAACGCTTGAAGAATATTTTGAAAGCGATGGTGAAGCCCGTAATTTTGCGGCTTCATTGATAAAAATGTAGCCCCTGTCCCCTAAAAGGGGAAAACCAGGACAGCACACATTTATATCTTGATATTTTTACACATTTAAATAACGCTCTGCTGATTGGCGGAGATGAGGGCATCAAATGACACTTTTAGCAATTAACTGGGGCAATGTGGGATTGCAGGTTTTTTACCTGATTCTTTCCTTATCAATTTTAGTAATACTACACGAATTTGGCCATTTCATCACAGCCAAATGGTTTGGCTGCCGGGTAGAGAAATTCTACCTGTTTTTTGATCCTTACTTTTCATTATTTAAAAAGAAGATTGGCGATACCGAGTATGGTGTTGGCTGGTTGCCACTTGGCGGCTATGTAAAAATATCCGGAATGATTGATGAGAGCATGGATAAGGATGCCATGAAACTTCCTCCACAGCCACACGAGTTTAGGAGCAAGCCAGCCTGGCAAAGATTGATCATTATGCTGGCTGGTGTTATTGTAAATGTGCTGCTGGCGTTTGTAATTTATGCCATGGTATTGTTTATATGGGGCGAACAAAAAGTACCTATCGCTTCCGTTAAAGATGGCATTTGGTTACAGGATAGTGTATTGCACGATTTGAAGTTGAAGAACGGTGATAAGATTACCGCGGTTGATGGTAACAAAATTGATTTTTTTGAAGACATTCAGCCTAAACTTTTGTTGGCAAAAAATATTACAATTGAAAGAGATGGCAAATCAAGCAATATTGATTTTCCGGTAAACTTTATTGAAAGGCTTGTAGAAAGTAAGCGCAGAACCGGTATGCTGCTCATGCAACGGATACCTACCTATATCGGCGAGTATTCACCTAAAGACACCATGAATGGAAAGAAAGCAGGTTTACAGGTAATGGATAGAATTACCGCCATTGATGCTGTACCGGTTAAATTTTACGATGAAATGTCGACCATACTTGCCGGAAAAAAGAACCAGCAGGTTAAGTTGCAGATAGACAGAAAAGGCGCTCCAATGACCCTGGCAGCACAAGTTAATGCAGAAGGGAAAATCGGGTTACCTCCATTATCGCTCGACCAGTATGACAGCCTCGGAGTATTTAAAATTGATCGTAAAAAGTATGGCTTTTTTGAAGCAATACCTGCGGGTGTGGTAATGGCAATGGGTAAATTAAAATTTTACATCGACCAGTTTAAGTTGATCTTAAATCCTGAAACCGGTGCCTACAAGGGGTTGGGTGGGTTTAAATCAATGGGTTCTATCTTCCCTACAGAGTGGGGTGAGTGGGAAGCATTCTGGAGAATCACCGGGTTCTTATCCATCATTCTTGCCTTTATGAACTTGTTACCGATACCGGCATTGGATGGCGGACACGTAGTATTTACCTTGGTAGAAATGATTACGGGTCGTAAGCCAAGTGATAAGTTTTTGGAGTATGCTCAGATAGTAGGAATGGTGTTGTTATTAGGCCTGATGTTGTTTGCAAATGGTAATGATTGGTTTGGATGGGGTAAAGGGAAATAATGCAAATTTGAAAATTTGACAATGGCTCAATTTTAAAATGGAGGCCGTTTGAAAATGATAACATTCTAAAAAGAGAAAGCTGTTGGTAGCTTTCTCTTTTTCATTTGCATAAGGGCGCTAAAATTAGCTGATTCTTTAAAGTGAATTAAAAATTAAAGGATTAGGTGGAACGTTCGCAATCAGTGGCTGCTAGCGGCCTCGAATAAAAAGTGCTAGAAAATTTCAATGTGATCCGTTAAGAAATCAAGGTTGTTTGAGCCGGGCATAAGCCTTAAATCATTGAACTACTGGCGGCGTCCCGAAAGCTTTCGGGATCCTTGATCCGATAGCCATCGGATTTAGGATCATGTTGAAATTTTCAGCCTTTTTATTCGTAGCCTTGATTTTTTTTGTTTCTTTTTTTATCAAGAAAAAAAAGAAAATGAAGGCTAACCTATTCTCAGCTTAGGTTTGCGAATGTTTTATCTAATCCTAAAAAACTCTTTTTAGTAGTAATTTTTGTAAATTTGAAAAAACACCTTTATGCTGACAAATGATTTAAAAAAGGAATTGGTTAGCTACATTGAAAATACCAATGATGAAGCACTGCTTTCTCTCATGAAAGAAGATTTTTTATTTTACGGCAAGGTTAAGAATACTGATGTTACAGATGGTTTGAACAGTGAGCAATTGGAAGAACTGAAACTATTGTCTGAAGAGGATGATTCAAAAGAAACCCAGTCGTTGGATGAATTCAAAACAGCTACCCGGCAATGGCGTTCCAAATAATTGTCAAAAAAAGGTTTACCAATAAAGTGATGAAAGTGCTTGCCTATCTTGAAAAGGAATGGTCACAAAAAGTTGCTTCAGAATTTTTACTCAAAATTGATCGTCGTATAGAACTGCTTGCCAAACAGCCATATGTTGGCGCTCCTTCTGCAAAAGTAAAAGATATTAGAGGTTTATTAATTACACGCCACAACAGGCTTTATTACAAAATAAAAGGAGAAAAAGTGATCATACTGAATATGTATGATACAAGGATGAATCCCAAACGCAATCCTTATAAGAGATAATTTGCAAGAGGAAATTTTACATTTTTTTTGTTGGCTGATTTTTCTATCTGGTAATTAAAGTTGCCATGAAAATAAAATGTACAAGAGCCGATAGCTATCGGCTGCGACGCCACCACTGTACCACATTGCCTCTTAGCCCGGACAATCATTTTTTAAATCTCTGCATTATAAAAGAAGCTTCACCCAAAGGATATCGTTACGAGTCAAAATACATCCGACATCAACAAATCAGACATCAGTCATTACAATTCTATCCCAATTTTTTTCATCAAAATAGACGCATTTATAGAACTACAAATTCCTTCTTTTAGTTCGTAATCAAAATACAATTCCTCGTTGCTTACCTGGGCATCAAAATGATAATTGAGAATGTTGTTGGGGTATGTCTCTTTTAATTTTGCCAGCTCAACATCGTGCGTTGCAATGATGCCGGCAGCTTTGTGTTTAATGAGTTGTTTGGTGAGTGCAACAGAGCCGGTGTGGCGGTCGAGGGAGTTGGTGCCACGTAATATTTCATCCAGTAAAATAAATACTTTTTCATTGTTGTTTACCCGGTCAATTACGGCTTTCAGCTTTTTTAATTCAGCATAAAAAGTAGAGGTGTTCTCTTCTAAATTATCTGCTATCCGCATACTGGTGATTAACTGCACCGGCGAAAGGCTAAAGCTTTTGGCGCAAACCACCGATCCCATCATAGTTAATACCACATTGATACCTATGCTACGCAGGTAAGTACTCTTGCCCGCCATATTGCTGCCGGTAATGAGCATCAGTTCGCCGGATTCATCAATTTTTATAAAGTTATTCACCCGCTTATTTTTGTTGATCAGCGGATGTCCAATCTCAATTCCCTGTATTGAGAAATGCTCCTTTTTCAATTCAGGAAAGCACCATTCCGGGTGATTGAAATGTAAGGTTGACAGGCTGCTGATGGCTTCCAGTTGTCCCAATGCATCAAACCAATCCGTGATGATTTGCTGGTTTCTCTTCTTCCATCTTTCCAGCGCCATTACTTGCTGTAAATCCCACTGAACTAATATAGCCAATGGTATAAATATTACCGGGTTAAGCCGGTAATCGAGCCGGGCTAAAATGGTTTTAAGCTGCTTTAATTCATCGGAAGCTACGCCTTTTTCAATACGGTATTTTGAATGCAGTGCTTGTAGTAGCGGCGATTTAAAAGTTGTTTTTTCAATCAGTTGTATGCTGTCTGAAAGTACGGATAACTCTTCCGCCATTTTGGAAACCTGGTCATGTATGGGAATTACTTTTTTGCTGATAAAATAAGCAAGAATAGCAGCCGCCAGTAAAAAATAATTTCTAACCGGATTGGATAGGATGTCAAAAATATTGAGTGTAATCACGGTTAACATGATTGCCGGAAGCAGGTATTGCAGCACCTTCCAAACGGCATGTATATTAAATGCACTTTTTTCCTGCATCCAATTGTGTAACCGCTCTTTTGTTTGAATGCCAATTTTCTTTTCTTTGCCAAAAGCCTGTAGCTCGTGTCGCCATTCGGTTGTAATAGAAAGTTCTTTTACGGCTATCTGTCTTTGCAAAATGGTATTTTCATCCGCAGGGTTTAATAGCCACTCGGCCAGAGCAGCGCTTCCCATTTCGGAGGTAGTTCTGTTGATATATTGAAACAGCGAAGCCCTTCCAAAGAGATCAATGTCATTGGCATACACGTGTTCATGTGGTGTATGGCTTGCTCCATCTTCAAAATGATAATAGCTTCCAGTTAAGGCGGTTAATTCATCTGCTGTAATTTGTTGTAAATGCCTGGTATGATCGATGGCGTTTTTGTTGTTGATATCTGCATACACCAGTCTCACAAAAATGATTGCAGTCGATACCACGGCAATCAAATACCACAATGACGAATTCAGCATAAAATAGAAGCTTGCAACAATGGCAATCATAAATATAAAACGCCCCCATCCCAACTGAGATTCTTTCTGAAGTAAGCGGTTGATATTTGCCGTTAGTTCCTCTTTTCTTTTGTTATAAAATATTTCAGGGTGCATATTGCAGGTTTGTTAAAAAATAGAATTGCAAATGTATCGAACAAGAGTTTTATAAGCGTAACAAAATAGTTTTCGTAAATTTGCTCCCAGGCACATTAGCATATTAGCTAATTAGCTAATTAGTACATTGCGTAAAGGGGCTGACCGTCCCGATAGCTATCGGGATTGACAGCATAGATCTTTGTAAGTGTAAAGAGAAATCTTTACTTGTTTTAATAGTAAAGCAAATCTACTATGGCATCTGTTTATATACTTTATTCAAAAACCTTGGAAAAATACTACATTGGTAGTTGTTTAAATTTGGATGAAAGATTAGCGGAGCATAGAAATAAGATTTATAGTGACAGCTTTACGAGCATAGTATGCGATTGGGAATTGTTTTATTGTTTGGATGATTTGGAGTACAAACAGGCAAGAAATATCGAACTTCATATAAAGAAAATGAAAAGCTGCACCTATATCGAAAATTTGAAAGTGTATGCAGAGATTTCTTTAAAGCTAAAAGAGAAATATAAATAGGTTTTATAGTAATTACGGGGCTGACCGTCCCGATAGCTATCGGGATTGACAGCATAGATCTTTGTAAGTGTAAAGAGAAATCTTTACTTGTTTTAATAGTAAAGCAAATCTACTATGGCATCTGTTTATATACTTTATTCAAAAACCTT
>JBGSMI010000056.1:0-3295 GCA_041740215.1 Ferruginibacter sp. | reverse complement strand
AGCAGTTATCCGACGATGTAGAAGTCATAAAAGCTTTTTCCATCGGTGATGGGGTTGGTTCAATTGATGAGTTGGTAGCCGATTATGATGATGTGTGCGATTATTATTTATTTGATACCGCATCAAAGGATGGTCTTGCTGGAGGCACCGGTGAAAAATTTGACTGGAAGTTGATTAGTAAAAGCAAGATTGAAAAACCGTTCTTTTTAAGCGGCGGAATCAGCGTGGAAGATGTTGCAAAAATCAAAGCATTCAAACATCCGGATTATTTTGGAATAGACGTAAACAGCCGTTTTGAAAAAAGCCCGGGTGTAAAGGATATGGCGCTTTTACTGCAATTAAAGCAGGGATTGAAAAAGTAGCACCATTCGATCGGCACCGCAGGTCAGACCGCATTGCTGTAATGACTGCCAAATGAAATACACATTCGTATGATCACCATAAGAGAGGCTGCTGAAGCAGATTTGCCTGCCATGCTGGATATTTACAATGATATCATCCTGCACACCACGGCTGTTTGGCAATACGAGCCGCATACATTGGAAATGCGAAAGGAATGGTTTGACATCAAGAAGCAATTGGGACACCCTGTCTTTGTTGCAGAAGAAAATGCAACCATCGTTGGGTTTAGTACGTTTGGTCCATTTCGCCAGTGGCAGGGATATCGTTTTACTGTAGAAAATTCAGTTTATGTAGCAGCAGAAGCAAGAGGCAGGGGAATCGCAAAATTATTAATGCCACCTTTAATAGCGGCTGCAAAGGAGTTGAACATTCATGCAATTGTTTCCGGTATAGAAGCTTCCAATCAAGCCAGTATTGCCTTACATGAAAAGTTTGGATTTAAAGAAGTAGCCCATTTCAGAGAGGTCGGTCACAATTTTGGCAGGTGGATGGATCTAAAATTTTTGGAACTGATTGTGCAGGAGTGAATGATAGAATGATAGGATGAGTGAATGATAGAATGATAGAATGATAGAATGAGTGAATGATAGAATGATAGAATGATATTTTTTGGAGTTTAAGTAAAATACAAATGATGATGACAAAAGAAAGAGTCTTTTCGGTAGATGAACATGGTTACTACGGTACATTCGGTGGTGCCTTTATTACGGAAATGTTATATCCAAACGTAAAACAATTGCAGGAGCAATACCTGCAAATTATGTATGATCCCGCCTTCCAGCAAGAGTTTCAGCAGTTGTTGCGAGATTATGTGGGCAGGCCCACACCTTTGTTTTTTGCAGAGCGATTAAGTAAAAAGCACAATACCAATATTTACCTGAAACGGGAAGATCTTTGCCATACCGGTGCACATAAAATCAACAACACTGTTGGACAGATATTATTAGCAGAAAAGCTGGGTAAAAAAAGAATCATTGCAGAAACAGGGGCTGGTCAGCATGGTGTTGCCACAGCCACGGTATGTGCATTAAAAGGTTTGGAGTGCATCGTTTATATGGGTGAAAAAGACATAGAACGACAGGCCCCAAACGTTGCAAGAATGCAGATGTTGGGTGCAACCGTAGTACCTGCAGTTAGCGGCAGTAAGACGCTGAAAGATGCTACCAATGAAGCCATCCGGGATTGGATCAACAATCCGGTGGATACACATTACATTATCGGCAGCGTGGTAGGACCGCATCCTTATCCTGATATGGTAGCACGTTTTCAAAGTGTGATCAGCGAAGAAATTAAAAAGCAATTGCTCGAAAAAACGGGTAACGAATTACCTACACATGTAATTGCTTGTGTAGGTGGTGGCAGCAATGCAGCCGGTGCATTTTATCATTTTCTGGATGATTTATCCGTTAAGCTGGTAGCAGTAGAAGCAGCGGGCTGTGGTATTGCCAGTGGCATGAGTGCAGCTACAACACAACTTGGTAAGCCAGGTATTTTACACGGTAGCAAAAGTTTGCTGATGCAGACCGAAGATGGCCAGGTAGTAGAACCTCATAGCATTTCAGCCGGATTGGATTATCCGGGTATTGGTCCGCTGCATGCGCATTTGTACACCAGCGGACGTGGCATATTTATGAGTGCTACCGATGAAGAAGCTCTGGCCGCGGCCTTTGACATTAGCAGAACAGAAGGTATTATTCCGGCTTTGGAAACAGCCCATGCTTTTTCAGTTTTAAATGATATGAAATTTGATCAGGATGATGTGGTAGTAATCTGTTTAAGTGGGAGAGGCGATAAGGATTTAGCGACTTATATGAAGTATATTTAGGAGGAAAGAGACCTTACCCCAACCCCTCTCCTTGAGGAGAGGGGCTTTGAAAGAGTTTTTATTTTTTTTGGTTTATTTGATAATTGATGAGTGTGATATAATTATTTCATTCATTCATTAACTCACCTGCAATCATTTTTTATGGCTGACTATAATGAAAATTTGCACAATAATGCCAACCCTTCTACGTACGATAATGCGCATTATTTAAGGATGGCACAAACAGAGGCGGAAGAGAAATTGTGGCAATCACTCCGCAATAGAAAATTGATGAACCTGAAGTTTAGAAGACAACATCCTTTTGGTAATTATGTATTGGATTTTTATTGTCACGAAGTAAAGTTATGTGTAGAAGCAGATGGGAACATTCACGATGAAAAAGACATTGCAGCATATGATCAATATCGGACAAAAGTTTTAAATGAAAACGGAATTACAGTATTGCGTTTTACAAACCAGGAAATTATCGAATCGATTCCATCGGTTATTATCAAAATTGAGGAATGTGTAAATACACTGAACAGACATCGGTAGCGCAAAACCCAGTTTAATTGGTTAACTAAAAAAGCCAACAAACAAAATAAAGCCCACCGATCCTATTCACATAAGATATTCGCATCGAATATCCTTCTCCTGAAGGAGAAGGTGCCCGAAGGGCGGATGAGGTGAAAGAAAAGATACCCAATAAAAAATAATCATTTCACAGAAAGGGCACACCCCCTTTCCCCAATAACAACAACGCATGAACAGAATTGATCAACTATTTGCAGAAAAGCAACATGGTGTTTTAAATGTGTATTGCACAGCAGGTTACCCGCAATTAAACAGCATGGAGGAAGTGCTGGCTTCCCTGCAAAACAATGGTGCCGATCTTATTGAGATTGGAATGCCTTACAGCGATCCTTTGGCAGATGGGCCGGTGATTCAGCATAGCAATATGATTGCACTTGACAACGGGATGAGTATTCCTGTATTATTTGAACAATTAAAAAGCATCCGGCACGTCATTCATCTACCGATCATCCTGATGGGGTATATGAACCCTATCATGCAATTTGGATTGGAAAA
>JBGSMI010000050.1:0-29052 GCA_041740215.1 Ferruginibacter sp. | reverse complement strand
CGCTGACAGGGCGTACTCCGTAATCAAAGCAAAGTTGCTCGATGGACCTCCCGCATTGGTAAAACCTCCAGAGGCCACGATCAAGTAATCCGTACCATTGATGGTGGTAAACTCCAAGCCGTTGGTCGCATGGTTCTCCTCCGACCGGGGAAGGCCCCGGACTATGTCCACTACCTGCCACGTGCCGGGGCCCGTCTTTGTCATTCGTGTGATCACGCCCGAGTTTGTGTCCAGGCCGCTGTCCTTCTGGCCCGTGCCCGTGCCCCCGCCGATGCGGACATCGCTCGAGCTCACATACACTATGGGGTTGGCAGCCGTACCGCCCACCGTGAGCCCTGTTACCTGACGCTTATTGCCCAAAGAAGCCGGAGTACCATTGTCATTGTGGTTCGGAATCGTGGACACCCCGGTGAGGTTCTCTACTGCCGTTACCACATAAGCCGTAGGACTGTTGCGCTGGATCGTCAGCGCACGAACAACACCACTAACACTAGACGAAGGCGCATAATCCGCCACATACAACCGCCCATCGGGGCCAAACTCCATCGCCGTAGCACCATTCATCGTGGTAAGACCACCCAAATTTAAAGTGCTCTGCGAAAAATTGATCTGGGCTGAAAGGGTTGGGGGAAGCCATCCTAAAAATAAAAGAATAGTACAGGTTTGTAAGAAAGTGGAGTAGTGTTTTTTCATTTTTCAATAATTGTTAAAAGCAATTTTTTTGATCACCAAAAATACTTCAAATCTGGCGACAACCTACAAATATATATCAACAGGAAAAAACCTAAAAAATCCTAAAGCAATATTCGATTAAATAGGAATGTTCCCCGTTTAAATACAAATTTACAGATCACTTGGAACCGGGAATTATAGAAAGTAAAACCTATTTTTATAGTATCGTAAAAATATACGCTACTTCGGTGAGACATAAGTACAATAGCATGACCAATTTGCAGGAAATAGTTTAACCTATACGAAAATTCACGGAACAGGTAATTATAACCGCACTATCTGGATTGGGCAAAAAAGATAACTAGTCTACGAAAAACGGTCTTAAAAAAGTACTTGAAGTAACATCCAACCATCAAAATTTCCACCATTTTTTCAACGTCTTGCCATAGCCATAGCCATACTTGCCGCCATAGCCCAAATTAGAGTGGTTTACATCGTTTACCACGAAAGCCAACCCTTTTATTTTACCATCTTCCTGTAGTTTTAAAGGGAATTCCACAGCCTTTTTTTCAGTCACCCCAGCTCTGGTTACATAGATTAAATGATCTGCATATTCGCTGATCAAAAGGGTATCCGAAACCACCATCATGGGCGCCGTATCCACAATGACATAATCATAGGTCTCCGACACTTCCTTTAAAAGCGTTTTTAAGCGCTTGCTCATCAACAATTCTGCGGGATTGGGCGGTATCCGTCCCGAATAGATGACGTCAATGGTATTGTGGTGCACCAACATGGGGTTTATAAGATCCTTTGTCTCAACGCTATCATCATATAAATACTCGGTAAGACCCTTATCCTTGTTTCTATTTGATCGAGATAATTTATCGATCGCATCCCCGATAAAAAAACTATACAATTTTGGATTACGAATGTCTGCCCCCACCAAAAGCACTTTCTTATTGGTACTTGCCAAAACCATGGATAAATTAGAAGACAAAAAGGTTTTTCCTTCCCCTGGCACACTGGAAGTGACATAAATTATGTTGTTCTTTCCGGGATTTTTTTGTAATGATTTCGATTTTATAACGTAATCCAAATTGGTTCTTAAAATTCGTAGTGATTCCGCCAGTACCGAGCGGTCGTCTTTTACGACCATTTTCTGATCTTTTTTAGACAATCTAGGGAGTTCCCCCAATACGGGTACATTATTGGTAATTCGTTCCAAGGAATGCATATTGTGTATCTTACTATCTAAGAGATCATTTACATAGATCACCGAAAAAGGAACTAACAAACCTAATAGCAAACAAGCCAAAACTATAATATTCCTTTTTGGTGATACTGGAAATGGTGTTGGATTGTAAGGGTAATCTATAACTTTAGATTTTGGTATTGTGGATGCTGCACCTATTTGTGCTTCTTCTCTTTTTTGCAATAAATATAGATAAAGTGATTCCGTAGTCTGCTGTTGCCTAGTAATATCCCTTAGTGCCCTTTCGTTTTTGGGAGCGGCATAGATTCTGGAATTTATGATAGACTGCTGGCTGCTTAAATTATTGACCTGCATGCTTAAATTATTGACCACACCATCTAAACTTGCCTCCATTGTTTGTTTAAGACTTTGAAGTTCCTGATCTAAATTAACAATTACTGGGTTTTTTTCATTGGAACTTTTCAAAAGCCGGTTTCGTTCTTGCACAATTTGATTAAACCGATTGGTGGTATTTGCAATCGTAGCATCTGATAGACCAATATTTGTGGGAAGCACATCAAATCCATCTTGCTGTGTTACAATATCCTTCATTGACGACGCTATATTTAATTGCGTCGTGTAATTCGCCAATTCTTGTTGATTGGCAGCACCAATGTTTAGGTTGATATTGGCTTGTGAAGCTATATCTGTGAGGCCTCTACTGGTTTTAAGATCTTCGGCAGATTCATCAACCGTAGATAAATCAGTATAAATTTCAGCAATCCTATCATTAATAAAATTGGATGTTCTATCCGCTATTTCTTTTTTGTCTTTGATGGCGTTGGCATTGTACACATTTATAAGTTCGGCCAAGACATCCCTTGCCTTTTCCTTAATGGGATCTTGTAAGGAAATATTTAATATATTCGACATGTCAGCAGTAGTACTAATCATGGTCTTGGAACTATACTCCATGGCAGCCATGTCCATGGGTACTATCCATATTTTTACACGTTTGCCCAGGTACTTATCAAAGCTGTCCGGATTTGGCGTAATGACCAAATCGCCAAAAGGGGTCGTTATATTCCTACCAAAAGAGCCAACGGTTACCGGATCATCTTCAGCCAGGCTATAGCCAAAGGTGGTATTGGATTTTAAATCCAAAAACAATGACAAGTTTATGGTACTCATCAAAGCATCTTCTATCAAAAAACTCAATTTAACAGGCTGGTCATGATAAATCTCAGAACTTATCACATTACCCATGGCATACATCCGTATATTAAGATCAAGGGATTTTGCTACCTCAATAAAATTGGATCTTGATTTTAAAATCTCAATTTCATCTTCAACCTTATTTTTTGCATTGGAAAACAAATTTAAGTCTTGAAATAAATCTAATGTACCCGATGATTGTTGTTCTAAAATCTGAATTTTTGCGACCGCTGCATATTGGGGTATGGCATAACGCAAGTACACAAAGGCAATTGCAACGGCAAGAATTACAGAAAGCGCAAACCACTTCCAATATTTGGTGTAAGTACCAATTATTTCATTTAAATCGAACCCTTGATGGTTTGAATTATAATTGTTATTATTCATTTAAACGATATTGGGAATTTAATTTCTTGTAATCAAAATTACAGTGGAAGTGATCAAAACCGAAGCAATGCTCACCAAAATTCCCGCACGTTGGTCTAAGGCAGATGTTTTTATGGCAGAATTATTTGGCTCTACATACACCACATCATTTTGAGTTAAATAATAGACCGGCGAACTTAAGGCTTCTTTTTTGGTTAAATCAATTCGTGTATATACCTTGGTGCCATCGAAATCACGGATTACCATCACGTTTTCACGTTTTCCTTTAATGGTCAAATCCCCTGCAAAACCTAATGCTTTTAAAATGGTAATCCGCTCCCCGGCCACAGGAAAGGTTCCGGGTCGGTTTACTTCTCCTAAAACGGTTACGGTATAATTGCGCAATCGTATATTAATGATAGGATCCTTGAGATAATCGGAAAGCCTTTCTCGAAGTAGCACACGCACTTCTTCCGGGGAGAGTCCTGCAATCTTAATTTTACCAATTACAGGGAAATCGATCTCGCCTGCCTGATCGATTAAATAGTCCACTTGTTCCGGACGCAGTCCGCCCTCCGAGGCACCTCGAAACAGATTAAAGGGTTCACTGGCCACATTATCTAGCGTAGATACATGAATACTTACCAAATCATCTACCTTAAACTTTGGGGTAAAACTATTCTGATCTACCAAGGTTTCGAAATTGCTGGAATTCTGAAAATAAACCACATCCTTTCTGGTGGCACAGGATGTTGCAAGAATAAGGCTGAAAAGCCCAATGGAACTAAACAATAAAAAGATTCTGAGTTTTTTGAACATGGCTAGCTAGGTTAATTTTGGTAAAAATAAGTTAAAAATCAGGATTGAATAATTTTTGATGCAGCAATTTCTTCTTGCTTCATTTTTTCCCTTGTCTGAGCTAGCTTATCATCCAATTTACAAAATTCAGAATTGTTGGATACGTATTCCGGGACTATTTTCTTCATAAGCTTTACCGTATCGCCACTGAAGAACATATTGGAAATGCACAATTCGTCTATCTGTGATCTCACTTTGGTATAATCCAATTCACGTACCTTACCTATCATTATTTTTTTATTGTAGGTAGGCAATGTATTTTCACCATTGGCCAATAGCTCTTCATATAGTTTTTCACCGGGTCTCAGCCCTGTAACCTTGATGTCGATATCCTCGGGATACCGCAATCCGGAAAGTTTGACCATGTTTTTGGCCAAATCAAATATTTTTACCGATTCGCCCATGTCAAATATAAAAATCTCCCCTCCTTGTCCCATTACCGCGGCTTCCAACACCAATTGAGAGGCCTCCGGGATGGTCATAAAGTAGCGGGTAATATCTTTATGGGTGACCGTTAATGGCCCACCTTGTTCTATTTGCTTTTTGAAAAGCGGTATCACAGAGCCGTTGGACCCCAATACATTCCCAAATCGGGTGGTAATAAATTTGGTTTTGTGTTCTTGGTGCATACAGCTAATGTACATTTCGGCTATCCGCTTCGTTGCCCCCATCACATTGGTAGGGTTTACCGCTTTATCCGTGGAAACAAAAACAAATTTTTCGACATCATAGGCCAAGGAAAGATCCACCATCATCTTAGTGCCCGCCACGTTTATTTTTATAGCCTCGTATGCATTGTATTCCATTAAAGGAACGTGCTTGTACGCCGCTGCATGGAACACTATTGTGGGCTTGTGTTCCTGAAAAAAGCTGTTCATCCTGTTTTTGTCCCTGATATCGGCCACAATGGGCACAAAATTATGGAATCCTTTCAGTTTCAGCTCCTGTTGCAGGTCATAAAGCGGAGACTCTGCCTGGTCTATCACAATAAGTGCCTTATAGTCATAATTCGCTATTTGCCTAACGATTTCACTCCCAATGGAACCCGCTCCACCGGTAACAAGAATCACTTGTTCCTTGAGCTCATCGGCAACTTTGGATTTCTTAATCTCAATGGGTTCCCTATTCAACAAGTCCTCTATTTGCACTTGTTTTATTTGGGACACCTTTAGCTCGCCGTTGATCCAACTTTCCACAGGGGGCACAATTTTAACCAATACGGGCAATTCTACCAAACCCTCGACCAATACCCTCAACTTGCTACTTTGTATATCATGGATGGAGACAATGATTTCGGAAACGTCTTTCTGGGCAATGAAATAGGGTGTTAAAGTATCCCGTCCAAAGACTAGGGTGCCGTTGATGCTTTTACCTACTTTTTTAACGTCATCATCAACATAACCTACGACTCTGGATTTACTTGCCGTATGGCTGGTAAGTGCATTATAGGTAAGTATTCCCGATTCACCTGCACCATAGATCAACACATTTTTGGAAATTTTAAATTTCTTAACCACATTGTAGTACATGGTCTTGAAAATATATCGTGAGGCCGTCAGCACTATAAAACCAATAAGACTGTGTATGATGATGATGGACAATGGAATGGTAAAATCGTCCATGAAATTGATTTGCCTGTTCACGATAACCATAAAGATGGATAGAATGCTGGAAAGACAGATGGCATTGAAAATGTTATAAACGTCGCGTACCCCCGTATGACGAACAACCCCTTTATACGATCCTGTTATTAAAAAGGACAATAATGCAATAAAAGAGACTACGGGCAATTGGAGAAACAGCTTTGAACTATCAAAATCAAAGGTTAGATTGAACCTAATAAGGTAGGATAAGATAAAAGACAATGCGGTAATAAAGACATCTATGGCCAATACAAGCCATTTGGATGCATATCGGTGGGCATTGTTCACAAGGTAGTTTTTAATCATAGGGCAATGTTTTTTGCTATTATGGCAATAACTCTTTCCAAGTCTTCTCCATCAAGATTTGAACCACTTGGCAAACATAGGCCACGATCGAACAAATCTTCCGATGTTCCATTTATAAAACTTATATACGTATTAAATATCGGTTGCAGATGCATGGGTTTCCATAAAGGTCTGGATTCTATATTTTCCCCTTGAAGTGCTAAGCGGATTCTTTCCCGTGTTTCAAAAGAAGGAGTCAAAATGCAGGTCAACCATCTGTTGGAATAACAGTTTTCCGGTTCCTTTAAAAATTCTATTTCCGATACGTGCCCCAAATGCGACTTGTAAAACTCAAAATTGGACCTCCGTGCCAAGACCCTGTCTTCTAAGACTTCCATCTGTCCGCGACCAATTCCCGCCAACACATTGCTCATCCTGTAATTATATCCGATGTGGGAATGCTGGTAGTGGGGCGCATTGTCCCTTGCCTGCGTGGCCAAAAAAACCGCTTTGTTCTTTATATCCGTACTTTTGGTCACCAAAGCGCCCCCACCTGAAGTGGTTATAATTTTATTTCCGTTAAAGGAAAGTATCCCTATGTCCCCAAACGTACTGCACTTTTGGCCCTTATAGGAACTTCCCAAAGCTTCGGCACTATCCTCCACCACAGGGATATCAAACTCCTTTGATATCTTTAAAATTTCATCCACCTTATAAGGCATCCCATATAAATGGACGGCGACGATAGCTTTTGGTTTCTTCCCTCTTGCCATTCGGTCTTCTATGGCCTTTCTCAATAAAGTCGGGGATAAATTCCAAGTATCCGGTTCACTGTCCACAAAAACGGGTATGGCCCCTAAATAACATATAGGGTTTGCCGAAGCGGAAAACGTAAAGCTTTGGCAAATAACCTCATCCCCTTTGGAAACGCCCAGCAGCTCCAACGCCAAATGAATGGCAGCCGTTCCGGAGCTCAGTGCCGCTACTTGCATGCCATCCCCTAGATATTCGCTGATGGCCTTTTCGAATAAATTTACATTTGGGCCCAAAGGGGCTACCCAATTGGAATCAAAGGCTTCCTTCACGTACCTTTGTTCATTTGCCCCCATGTGCGGGGAGGAAAGCCATATTTTTGAAGCTGTTGTTACCACAATAGTATCTGTTTTTAACATGCCTTGCTTTTTCATTGGTATTTCAAAACCCAAATATTCGGCTCTGTTTAAATCCATCATCCCTCTCATCCCCCTGGCGAATGTTACCGCTATCCATGCTTCTGGGATTCTTTGCAAATTTAGGTGTAAAAGTAGTGCAAAGGGATATTTCACAAAAAAATAGCCAACACATTTCGTTAAAAAGTTAACATTCTCGGATAAGGAGATGGGAAGAAGAGATACATCCTAAAAACAGGGATTATTTATTGCTGTTTTTATGTCCCTTACCTATGCTTTACGTTTTTTAGCCACTATTATTGCCCCTGATATGGATTTCATAAAAGACCTGCCCGTCCAAAGGATCGAATACTATATTTTGATAGGGCCATACATTGTTTTTCGCGACAATAAAAAATTTCTTGAAACCGATCCTGCCCGACAAGGCGTTCCGGCGGGTATCCCCCTAGGCCCGTCCGACCGGAATCGGGCGGGCAGACCATAGGGGTGCCCCTTCGGTAAACTCAGGGCAGGCCCTTCGGTAAATGCCATACCGAGTTTATCGAAGTACTCAGTGTCCACTTGTCGAACTGTTCGGCACAAGCGGAGAGGTGAATACGGAAACCCCGACCCCCTCCTAATCGAGGAAACCGTATTTGGGCTGACTATTTCCATTTAAACCAAAACAAGGTTATCGCCAATTGGAACGCCAACCCAACCGAAACGGACCATATTTGGTCTCCGAAGGTGTCATTTAAAATAAAAAATCAATGGGATAGGCAATATTTTTGCTTTATTTGCAGTATGAAAGCCCATAACCTGCCCGAATGGTACAAACGGGCGGGCAATAAAGAATTTCTTGAAACTGACTATCCCCGAGGCAAGCCGTAGTGGTACCCCTACGATAAACTCAGGGCAGGTTTCGCCATACCGATAGTTATCGGTATTATTTCGACGGGCTCAATACATCGCATTTTGACCTGAAGGTCAAAACCGAAATTCATTATTTTACCTCACCCGAAACTGCTATTGGCAGTTTCGACCTCTCCAAAGGAGAGGTGGATACGGAAACCCCGGGGCAAGCCCCGAGGAATTCTTTTGATTTAAAAAAAATGGACGATACTTCCCGAAGCTCGGGGACGATATAAACAAAACCAGATGAATGGCTTACTCTTTTTTGTATAAATGGAATAAAAGATTTCTTGAAACCGCCCTCTGCCCAACAAGGCATTCGGGCGGGTATCCCCGAGGAATTCTTTTGATTAAAAATTTTCAATATAAAAAGGCTTAACAATTGAAAAAGCAAAGTTTAAAGACAATTCCCACCAATTCCATCAGTTTTGACCCCGAATACCATGTTTTGGTCACGGGGGGGGCGGGTTTTATAGGTGCCAACCTATGTGAAGTGCTTTTGGGCAACGGCAACAAAATCCGTTGTTTGGATAATTTTTCGACCGGAAGAAAAGGGAATATTGCGCCCTTTCTGAACCATAAAAATTTCACTCTGATCGAAGGGGATATAAGGGATGTGGATACATGCCATACCGCCTGTGAGGGGGTGGATTATGTGTTGCACCAAGCTGCACTGGGCTCCGTGCCCCGATCCATAAACGATCCAATAACCACCAACGACGTCAATGTGTCCGGATTTTTAAACATGTTGGTGGCCGCTCGCGATGCCAAGGTAAAAAGGTTTGTCTATGCGGCCAGCTCTTCTACCTACGGCGATTCCAAAAGCATGCCCAAGGTAGAGGATGTTGTCGGCAAGCCCTTATCGCCCTATGCCATTACCAAATATGTGAATGAGCTCTATGCCGATGTCTTTGCCAAAACCTACGGGATGGAGACCGTGGGGCTGCGTTATTTCAATGTCTTTGGCAGAAAGCAGGACCCCAATGGAGCCTATGCTGCCGTAATCCCCAAATTTGTAATGCAGCTCATGCGGCACGAAAGCCCTGTAATCAATGGAGACGGAACCTATTCCAGGGATTTTACCTATATTGATAACGTCGTGGAAATGAACATCCGGGCCATGGTATCCAATAATCCGCAAGCAGTGAACACGGTGTATAACGTGGCCTATGGCGAACGGACCAACCTCAATGAACTGGTGGCCTTGCTTAAGGAATATCTGGGTGTTTTTGATCCCGAAATAGCCAAGATCGATGTGGTTTACGGCCCGGCAAGATTGGGCGATGTGCCCCATTCCTTGGCTTCCATTGACAAGGCTAAAAAATTACTGGGCTATGACCCACAGTATGATATCAAAGCCGGACTTAAAGCCGCAGTAAATTGGTATTGGGAGAATTTGGAAGTATGAAGTACGAAATACGAAGTGGGAAGTACGAAGTATGAAAGAGGAAATAAATAACAGAACGAACAACGGACAACGAATTTAGAAGTACGAATTACAAAGTTCGAAGTACGAAATACGAAGTACGAAGTATGAAAAAGGAAATAAATAGCAGAACGAACAACGGACAACGAATTTAGAAGTACGAATTACAAAGTTCGAAGTACGAAATACGAAGTACGAAGTATGAAAAAGGAAATAAATAGCAGAACGAACAACGGACAACGGACAACGAATGTAGAAGTGGGAAGTAAGACAAACAACCGACAACAATCAACGAACAACTGACAACCAACAACAATCAACCATTAACCATCAACGAAAAACCATCAACGAAAAAAATGAACGACATTAAAATAGGAATCATAGGGTTAGGCTATGTGGGGCTTCCTTTGGCTCGATTGTTTGCCACTAAATATCCGGTTGTGGGATTTGATATTAATACAACTCGGGTAGCAGAATTACAATTGGGCATCGACAGCACCCTTGAAGTAGAAGATTCGCTTCTTAAATCGGTTATAAAGAAGCGACATAACTCGGAACGAGGATTATTCTGTACCAATCTATTAGAAGCTATTGCCGATTGTACGTACTACATTGTTACCGTTCCTACACCGGTAGATAGAACCAATCGCCCCATACTTACACCATTATATAAGGCCAGTGAAACGATTGGAAAGGTGTTAAAAAAAGGGGATATCGTTATTTATGAATCCACAGTGTATCCGGGTGTTACTGAAGATGAATGTGTTCCTGTATTGGAAAAAATAAGCGGATTGAAATTCAATACCGATTTTTTTGTCGGTTATTCTCCGGAGCGAATTAATCCGGGCGATAAAGCACATACCGTAGAAAAAATACTGAAAGTAACCTCCGGTTCTACACCCGAAATAGGGAAGAAAGTAGATGTCCTCTATGCCTCGGTGATCACGGCTGGCACCTATTTAGCACCCTCTATTAAGGTAGCGGAGGCCGCCAAGGCTATTGAAAATTCGCAACGCGACATCAACATTGCGTTCGTTAATGAATTGGCTAAAATATTTAATCTTATGGGGATAGATACCCATGAAGTACTAAAAGCTGCGGGCACCAAATGGAACTTTTTGCCCTTTACCCCAGGATTGGTGGGCGGGCATTGCATAGGTGTAGATCCGTATTATCTGGCGCAAAAAGCTCAAGAATATGGCTACCACCCGGAAATTATCCTGGCCGGCCGTCGCATGAATGATGGTATGGGCACCTATATTGCGGGCGAGATCGTAAAACTTATGGTACAAAAAGATCATAAAGTAAAAGGAGCCAAAATCTTGGTACTTGGTATTACCTTTAAAGAAAACTGCCCCGATGTGCGCAATACAAAGGCGGTGGATGTTATCCAAAATCTTTTAAGCTACGGCAGCCATGTCAGTATTTATGACCCTTGGGCATCTCCAGAGGAAGTGCAACAGGAGTATGGGCTGCAGACCTGTACTACATTGCCCGATGGAACTTTCGATGCTATTGTTTTGGCGGTCTCGCACAAAGGGTTTTTGGACATCGATCTCAGGGCAAAATTAAATGCCAACGGCGTTTTATACGATATCAAAGGGTTTCTGAAATGCCCTGTGGAGGGGAGATTGTAAATGGTATAGCTTAAACTTTCGACTTTTGACCTTTTTTAGTTGATCGTTGTTGGTTGATCGTTGATCAAAATTCCCTAATTTGTTTATCTATTGATGTGTTGATGGATTAATGAGAAACCCTTCAAACCAGAAACACAGAAACCTTTGACCCAAAAGACCTCCCCTAACCCCTCCCAAGGAGGGGGATAAAATGATTCGGATACGTTTGATGGCTCATAGAAATGCCATGATTTGTCTATTTGTTGATGCGCTAATGAACCCCCTAAACCGAAAACCAGAAACTTACGTGCCAAAAGACCTCCCCTAACCCCTCCCAAGGAGGGGGATAAAATGATTCGGATATGTTTGATGGCTCATAGAAATGCCATAATTTGTCTATTTGTTGATGCACTAATGAACCCCTGAAACTAAAAACCCTTCAAACCAGAAACACAGAAACCTTTGACCCAAAAGACCTCCCCTAACCCCTCCCATACCTCGATGAACTCGGCACAAGCGGAGGGAAGCTTGCTTTTAGGCAGGTTCTTGGTTACCGACCACCGCGACTATGTACTAAAAAAAGCTCCTCCCTTGTGTTTAAGGGAGGTGGATTTTGGCCCGGCCAAAAGACGGAGGGATTGGTGGCCTATTTTCCCTTTGTTTCTTCTAAATTCGACCCACCAGACCTCCCTCAATCCCTCCCAAGGAGGGAAGCTGGTTCCGGGATACTTTCCTGTTTACCGCCCACTGCAACTGTTTACTGGCTCAAGTACTTTCAATTTTTGTATATTGTAAATCGTAAAATGTATTGAACATTGAACATTGAACTCCCAACTGCCAACTGTCAACCGTTCACCGCAAAAAAGGGGCATTTAACAACAATAGTTGACCACCACAAAAATATTTTGCCATCTTTGCACCTTTAAAAACAATCTCCAATGAAGAAAATAACCAAAATTTGCTGTATCGGGGCCGGGTATGTAGGTGGGCCAACCATGTCGGTCATTGCCAAACAGTGTCCGGATATAAAAGTTACAGTGGTCGATATTAACGCTGCAAGAATAGCCCAATGGAATGATTCCGATCTGGACAAATTACCTATTTATGAGCCCGGATTGGCAGAAATCGTGGCCCAAACCAGAGGCAAAAACCTATTTTTCTCTACAGAAGTGGATAAAGCCATTGACGAATCTGAATTGATTTTTATTTCTGTGAACACGCCTACCAAAACATACGGTAAAGGAAAGGGACAGGCTGCCGATTTAAAATTTATAGAACTATGTGCCCGGAATATTGCCAAAGTAGCCAAAACAGATAAAATCGTAGTAGAAAAATCTACGTTACCTGTACGGACGGCACAGGCCATAAAGAGTATTTTGGAAAACACAGGAAACGGGGTCAATTTTGAAATCCTTTCCAATCCCGAATTTTTAGCCGAGGGCACTGCCGTAGAAGATCTATTGCATGCCGATAGGGTTTTAATTGGTGGCGATGACACCCCAAGCGGAAAAGCTGCTAAGGATGCGCTTAGTGCTATATATGAAAATTGGCTGCCCAAGGACCGTGTTTTACAGACCAATGTTTGGTCTTCCGAACTTTCCAAATTGGTGGCCAATGCCTTTTTAGCGCAACGGGTATCTTCCATTAATTCCATTTCGGCCCTATGCGAAAGGACCGATGCCAATGTGGCGGAGGTCTCCCGGGCCATTGGTTTCGACAGTCGTATTGGTTCTAAATTCTTGAGTTCTTCAGTAGGTTTTGGAGGCTCATGTTTCCAAAAAGACATTTTAAATCTGGTATATATTGCCCAAAGTTTTGGACTGCCGGAAGTGGCCGATTACTGGGAACAGGTCATCATCATGAATGATTTCCAAAAAAGGCGCTTTGCCGAAAATATAGTGACCTCCTTGTACAATACCGTTTCCGGAAAGAAGATCGTGTTCTACGGATGGGCATTTAAAAAAGATACCAACGACACTAGGGAATCTGCCGCCATCTATGTGGCCGATGCCCTTTTGGACGAAAGGGCCGAAATCGTGGTATATGACCCAAAAGTGCCCGAGAGCCAGGTATATGCCGATCTGGATTACCTGGGTACCCGCTCCCCGGAAGAGAACCGCCGTTTGCTGAAAGTGGTAAACAACCCCATCAAGGCCACAGAAAATGCCCATGCCATAGCCATATTAACCGAATGGGACGAATTCAAAACCTATGATTGGCAAGCCATATATAACAACATGTTGAAACCGGCCTTTGTGTTTGATGGAAGACGTTTACTCGACGCCCAAAAAATGACAGAAAAAGGGTTTAACTATTACAAAATAGGACAATCCAATTAACATATTTCGACAAACAAACCCACCCTTTATTCACCAGTCAAAAATGGGTGATACACCTTTAAATATAATCCCGTAGAGAATCCGTTCTCTGCGGGATTATTTCGTTAACCTTGTGGCCTCAAAATTGATTACCTTTATAAAAAGTAAATTCATTTGAAAATTTTAGTAACCGGTGCAGCCGGGTTTATTGGATATCATGTTTGTAAGGCTTTACTAAAGGAAAATATTGAAGTTGTTGGACTAGACCTTATCAATGACTACTACAATGTAGGCCTTAAATACGACCGATTAAAAGAATTGGGTATTGCTCGAGCGGACGCCGAAACCTTCCACAAGAAATGTGTAGGCACCGTCTTTGGAGACCGCTTTTCCATTGTGCGCATGGACATCGCCGATAGGGAAGCTTTGCCAGGGCTTTTTGAAGCCGAGCAATTTGATGTGGTTTGTAATTTGGCGGCTCAAGCTGGAGTGCGTTACAGTCTGGAAAATGCAGAGGCCTACATTGACAGTAATATCGTAGGTTTTTTAAATATCTTGGAGTGTTGTCGAAAATACCAAATTAAGCATTTGGTCTATGCCAGCAGTTCGAGCGTGTATGGTTTAAACACCAAAATCCCGTTTGAAACCACGGACAACGTGGACCATCCCGCTAGTCTCTATGCGGCCAGCAAGAAAAGTAACGAACTTATGGCGCATACCTATAGCCATTTATTCGGAATACCTACGACCGGACTTCGCTTTTTTACGGTTTATGGTCCATGGGGTCGCCCCGATATGGCCATGTTCCTATTCACCGATGCCATCCTAAAGGGCAAACCCATAAAGGTGTTCAACCACGGGCAACTGGAGCGCGATTTTACCTATATCGATGATATCGTGGAGGGCGTAGTACACATTTTAAAAACCGATCCCGAGGCCCGGAAAGCACCAAAAGACCGCTACAAAGTGTATAACATCGGCAACAGCAAATCGGTGAAGCTCATGGATTTTATCGAGGCTATAGAAGAAAGCCTGGGCATGGCGGCCCAAAAGGAAATGCTCCCCATGCAACCGGGCGATGTGGAACGCACCTGGGCCAATGTGGATGCATTGATCCGAGATTACAACTACCAACCCAATACCCCTATTCAAAAAGGGGTGGATGCTTTTATTGCCTGGTACAAAGACTATTATTCCGTTTCGTGATTGTTGTTCGGGATTCCTCACTGCGTTTGCCCCTTGAGCCCTGTCGAAAGAGAGATTCCTCACTGCGTTCGGAATGACAGAGGGTGGACGGAACCAAGCCCTCGTGGGATTCCTCACTTCGTTCGGAATGACAAAGGGTGCACGAATCCCCCACGGGTTGTCCTGCTGAGCGAAGCGAAGCAACTTGACAAACCACGAGGCAAGTACCACTGAGAAAACAAGGGCGAACAGAGCCAAGCCCGCGTGAGATTCCTCGCTTCGCTCGGAATGACAGAGGGGTGCGAATCCCCCACGGGTTGTCCTGCTGAGCGAAGCGAAGCAACTTGACAGACCATGAGGACAACACTACACAGGAAACAACGAACGTGGGATTCCTCACTGCGTTCGGAATGACAAAGGGTGCGGTGGAATTCGGCACTGCGCTTTTACCTTGAGCCTCTCGAAAAGCGGAATTACACATTCAGACCTCTACAATGGTATTCAGCTCAAAATAAAAAAAACCGAATACCAATAAAACTTCCAAATTGAAAATAATTTGATAAATTTATATGAAATTAAAAGAAAATGGAAACGCTTCGAATTGAGATACTAAACCCAAAAGCAAAAAACCTTTTAAAGGATTTGGCTGACTTAAACTTGATAAAGATAAATAAAGAGGAAAACAAATCGGATTTTTCCTTACTTCTAAAAAAACTACGTACAAAATCAAGGGATGAAATTTCACTTGACGAAATAACAAAAGAAGTTGAAGAAACAAGAAAGTCAAGATACAAAAAATAGGAAGGTAATTCTGGATACCAATCTTTGGGTTAGTTTTCTAATTACTAAAAATCTCAGTCAACTAGATGCGCTCCTAGAAAAGAAACAAATAACCTTAGTTTTTTCCGACGAACTTATCAAAGAATTTATTGAGGTGGTAAGTAGAAATAAATTCAAGAAATACTTTACTAAAAAAGATATCCAAGAAATTCTGAACTATTTAGATCAGTTTGGAGAATTGGTAAAAGTGAATTCAAAAGTTCAACTTTGCCGTGACGAAAAGGATAACTTTTTACTTAATTTGTCCATTTCTGCAAGAGCTGATTTTCTGATAACCGGAGATAAAGATTTACTGGTTTTAGAAAAAATCGAGAAAACAAAAATTGTGACTTTTACCGATTTTATTAAAAACATCGGATAAAAAACAAAATGCACTGAACTGTAGTTCAGTGACTTGCAAACCACCTCAAGGATTCCATCCCCGCTTTGGTTCTACAGATCCCGCGCGTACTTGGGAAACAAGAGTGAATGGATGAAGCCCGCATGAGATTCGGCACTTCGCTTTTACCTTGAGCTTGCCGAAAAGCGGAATGACAAAGGAACGCGAATCCCCCACGGGTTGTCCTGCTGAGCGGAGCGAAGCAACTTGACAAATTACGAAGCAGCCACCGCAAACAAAATAACGACGTACTGAACAAGCCCTCGTGGGATTCCTCACTGCGTTCGGAATGACAAAGGGGTGCACGGAACCAACGAAGGTGGGATTCCTCGCTTCGCTCGGAATGACAGTGGGGTGCGAATCCCCCACGGGTTGTCCTGCTGAGCGGAGCGAAGCAACTGGACAGACTACGAGGCTCGTACCACAGAGGAAACAAGGGCGTACTGAACAAGCCCTCGTGGGATTCCTCACTGCGTTCGGAATGACAAAGGGGTGGACGGAACCAACGAAGGTGGGATTCCTCGCTTCGCTCGGAATGACAGTGGGGTGCGAATACCCCACGGGTTGTCCTGCTGAGCGCAGCGAAGCAACTGGACAGACTACGAGGCAGCCACCGCAAACAAAATAACGACGTACTGAACAAGCCCTCGTGGGATTCCTCACTGCGTTCGGAATGACAAAGGGGTGCACGGAACCAACGAAGGTGGGATTCCGCACTTCGTTCGGAATGACAAAGGAACGCGAATCCCCCACGGGTTGTCCTGCTGAGCGAAGCGAAGTAACTTGACAAACCACGAGGCAGCCACCGCAAAGGAAACAAAGACGTACTAAACAAGCCCGCTTGAGATTCCTCACTGCGTTCGGAATGACAGTTGGGTGCGGATGGATTCCTCACTGCGTTTGCCCCTTGAGCCCTGTCGAAAGGCGGAATGACAAAAAAGAGTACGGTGGTTGAGCCCAGTCGAAACCACCGGAACGAAAACCCACCAATTGTCCTGCTGAGCAAAGCGAAGCAACCGGATCAATTGTGAGGCGGGCACCGCAAAGGAAACAAGGACGTACTGAACAAGCCCTCGTGGGATTCCTCACTTCGTTCGGAATGACAAAGTGCGCGGGGGATGCCTCACTGCGTTCGGAATGACAGCGGGGTGCGCCACGCATAATCGTTAAGGTTTATAGCCATACAACGAGTATTCTCTAAAAAAAATGTTAAAAAGAACTTTGCCGTCGTCCAAAGCATACGCATTTCACGTATCACACCATTATCGATAAAATGTTCATTTTTTTCGATGAAAAGCATTTGTAAATACACCTAATATTATGAGGTTTCATGGCTCTAATGGTTCCTGTTTTTATTTTAAAGTGCATTTCATCGAAAATAACACCCTTTTCATCGGTTATGTATTTTTTTTTTTTAGTATTGTAATCCCAAATAGAATTTAAATATAAATCATTTTTGCAAAATCTACTTATGAAACATTTCCCAACTAAGCATTTTAGAATGATGGTCTCGCTTATTGTTCTTTTTTTCCATCTTTCCTGCAGCACCGATACTGATTTATTGGCAGACAATGTCATTATAGACGGGTCAAAGGCTTTTCTGGAGATACGCGTTATTGCTGTAAAAAATGAAGCCGTTGTTATCGATGTCAGGGAACAAGGTGTCAATGGCCAAGTAACCGATGTCTCCGAACCGGATAATGGTACCGCTACCATAAACCCGGACAACACCATTACCTATACCCCGGATGCGGATGCCGAGGGTACCGACGAATTTGACTTTACTGTAGATACACCCGCTACCAATGGAACGGTAACTACCTCTACAGGAAGCGTTAAAGTTGCTATTGGTTCAAAAGTTGCTTTTTGGAAAACAAAGTTTGATGAGCAATTCAATAAACTTGATGGCGTGGAGATGATAAAGTTGTCTAAAAGTGGTAACAAGTTTCAGGAATACTATTTTATGTATTATTATTTTGATGGAATGTTATCTATTTGGCAAGCAACAGGGCAGAATTCATATTTGGATACCATGTTAACTGTTATTAACAATACCATTGCCGACGCCAAACCCATTAAATTTAATGCTTCCTATTTGGGTTGGACTGCGGATGGCTCTTATGGTTTTGACCATCCTGACAATGGAGTTCCCTTGTGGGAGTCTTATTACTGGAAAGCTGTTGCCACTTTGCTGCGTATGATGCATCAGTCCCCCAAATTACTTAGCACAGGATCGTATAAAAGTGAGTACGATAAAATACTGGCATTTACAGAGAAGCATATTTGGAGTAAATGGCAGGAAAAGGGAAATAATAATTTATACCGTGAAAATGCCCACATGTCATCTCATTGGGCAAGAATAGGTATGGAATTGTATATTATCACAGGAAAACCAAAGTACAAGGAAGTTTTTGATAATATTTCTTTTGGGAATATGCCTGGGCAGCCTTCTAACCTAAGGGAAAAGTTGCAAGTAAATCCAAAAGTTCCAAGTGCTTATACGTGGAACACAACATGGTCCGGAAATGGCATACAGGACATCCCTCATGCCAGTGATATAATTACCTTTTGCATCTTGGCTTATGAAAACAATATGTATTGGACTCGCAATGACATCAACGCCTTTATATCCACTTTGGATAAAGTTGTTTTTAGAGTTCAAGATGGTACAAAATATAGTCTTCATGTTGACGGAGGTGGAGGCTACGATGTTCCCGGAAGATTAAGGGGTTGGCTTAAACTGGGAAGATATGATCGCTTGTTGCAAGATAGATTGATTAACCAATATCAAAGTGATAATGCCAATGCACGCAGGAATCCCATACAGAACATAGCCAACTTTGCTCTCAACGAAAAAATTCTTGCCGATGGAGTACCGGTTTATCCTGAAAATCCATAGATTATAGAATTTTCACAAAGTGGACATTGATCGTTGGATTCCCATTTGTAGTAATTCCATATTTACATACCGCCCGTAGTTTGGTATTAGCGAATAGGTTTTAGTGGTTGCAATCTGATAAATTAGTGGCTCCCGACTATAGCGATACACCAAGTTACTCTTTTATGAGCGCGTTTGTTTCTTGGGCACGTGCCGCCAATAGTACTTGTCAAAATATAGTTCTAATGAATCGCAACTATTAGAGATACAGTAAGTAAAAAATACAATTAAATACATTGGGAGAAGTCATGCACGGTTTTAAACCTTTGAGCATTTATTAACCTGACGGCAATATATCGGAAATATTGATTATATTTGCGTATGGAAAAAACAGATTTTCGCAGGTTATCAGAACCGTCAAGATTGGAGTTTCGTAAACGGGCAGTGAAACTGATCAAGTCAGGGAAAAAGAAAGGGGAAGTGGCCGATATGATCGGAATCAAGGCGGGGACACTTTCCCAATGGTGGAAAGATTATCAGTCTTTCGGCTACAAAGGCCTTGAATCTAAAAAGAAAGGCGCAAGGCCGGAAGACAAAAAGCTGTTAAGTGACCAACAGGAACTGCAGGTCCAGAAGATGATAGTGGACAAGATGCCGGGTCAACTGAAGTTGGATTATGCACTTTGGACAAGGAAGGCTGTCAAGGAGTTGATAGAAAGAGAGTTTGGGGTTGTGTTGGCACTGACCACCATGGGCGATTACCTTCGTAAATGGGGTTACACGCCACAGAAGCCAAAGAAAAAGGCTTATGAGCAATGTTCCAGGAAGGTGCAGAAATGGCTGGATGAAGAATATCCTGCCGTTAAGGAGCGGGCACAACAGGAAAACGCTGAAATATACTGGGGAGATGAAACAGGGGTAAAAAACCAGTGCAACCATGGCAGGAGTTATGCCCCTAAGGGCAAGACCCCCGTAAAGGAAAACATGTCCAAAAGGTTTTCTGTCAATATGGTATCCGCTATAACCAACCAGGGGAAAGTTCAGTTTATGGTCTATTCTGAAAATATGGACGCAGGGAAGTTTATAGAATTCATGCAACAGCTCATCAAATCAAGTTCACGCAAAGTGTATCTGATTTTGGACAATTTGAGGGTGCACCACAGTAAAACCGTAAAATCATGGGAAGAAGAAAATAAAGGTAAAATAGCTCTTTTCTTTTTACCATCCTATTCCCCTGAAAAGAATCCGGACGAATACCTGAACTGCGACCTAAAGCAAGGCCTATCGGCAAAAAAGTCGCCAAAAAACAAAGAGGCCCTGCAAAGCAACGTGCAAGACCACATGGTGATGCTACAGAACACCCCCGAGAGGGTTGCCAAATATTTTAAACATAAGGATATTCAATATGCCGCTTAAAATATTTACCTTATTTTACTGCCGGGTTAATAGTATGATTTTGGCAGTTTGATAAGAGCGAACGTTATCACTTATCTTAATGCCAAGTATGATAAAGAGGCACTTGCTGTTGTTACTTTAACGATCCCTTTTATGGCATTATGTGCTCAGTGTTTGTCAAAGTGATAACATCAGTTTATCGAAGGTTTTGCCCTGAGTTTATCGAACGGTTTTCAGATGGACTAGCCGAAGAAACGGCTATTGTCAAGAAGTTCCATAGGGTTAAACTAATTAGTGTAATCTTGCTTCGCCAATCTTTACGCGTTTTACAAAGATTTGGTAACAAGTTTTCCATGTTTAAACAGTTTTGCAAGGATTACCTTTGTTTCTTGCAACTCAAAATTATGCAATAATGCGTTTTAATCAATAAAAGATTAAATACTACAGTTTAACCAATTTAACCACGCCTTTTTAATAATTATATTCATCTTTGCGATGAAATTATAAATGTCAAATGACAGTAAAGGATTTATTTCTAAAAATAAATGTTTTTTCTAAGACAGATTATTTAAAGAACATCGTGGGTCAAGCTGGCATCGTGTTCATAGCCCAAATGATTCCCTTGGTGTTTAGCCCACTAATCTCACGGTTTTACGACGAAAATGCGCTTGCTGAGGTTACCGGTATGGTTTCTTTGGGTAGCTTGTTTCTCGTGTTTAGTAGTTTTAGATTGGGGGAGGCCATAGTTCTCGAGAAAGATGACTACAAAGCAAGGCAACTGATGGTCCTTATATTTTATATCAATATTTTTACAATAATTGTAACGTTTGTCGTTCTTTTGCTGTTTAAGAACTTTTTTGTAGCAAGTTTTAAAGTCGATAATGTCATCTATTTTATTCCTGTTTTTATATTTTTCTACTCGCTATTTGGGATATTTGATGGTTGGTTTGTACGTCATAAAAAGTTTAAAAACAAGGCTTATGGTAAGATTATTGAATCTGTATTTTATCTTATTATTGCTTTTTTTCTTTACTTTTTAATTGGAGGAAATGAGTTTGGATTGGCCACAGGAAAAATCTTAGGGATTGTTTTGGCCACCTCTTTTTTAATGAAATTATCACAATTTAAGTTTCCGAAATATAGCTTTAATGATTTACGATTGTTACTTTATAAATACCGTGAATTCCCAATACACGGTATGCCTTCAAACTTTATCAATGTTATAAGTTTACAAATTTTAGTAATTTTTATCGGAGTATATTTTACTAAAGCCGAAGTAGGTTTTTTCGGCTTGGCCAATATGGTAGTATTGGCCCCTATCTCTTTTGTGGGACAGGCCATAAGTAGTATTTTTTATCAAAAAATCGTGGAAGATGTAAAGCGGGAAAATTACTTAGGGATACGCGGCACCTTTTTTAAGACACTTTTGCTTTTATTAGTAATAGCGTTGCCGGGCTTTATTGTTCTATGGTTCTTTAGTGAATCCTTAATTCCATTTATATTTGGAGACAATTGGGTGCTGAGTGGTAAAATCACCAAGGCTTTATCACTGGTTTTCCTGATACAAATTGTTGTTGGTCCTATAAGTGGGCCTATCTTGATTGCATTAGGCAAAATTAAAGTAAACGCCCTTTGGCAGTATTCAAGATTTGTATTTATGGTTGCCTCGCTATTTGCAATGATCTATTTGTTTCATTTGGAATTTCTTGATTTTATAACAGGATACAGCTATTGTGTCGCAATTTCATATACGGTATACCTCTTAGTAATCTATAATGTAGTCCAGAAAAAAGCAGTAAAGTAATATGGAACCTGAAAATAAAGCGAATTATCAAACCTATATCTTATTTTTCTCATGGACCGTGGGATTAATTGCCGTAATGATTCGGATGTTTGTGAAAATTGAGCTTACCCCGATGATTTTGACCATTGCTTTGATTGATATTTTGTACACTTTTAGCCAAAAAAAAGTCAAACCCAACAGATTTGTCTATCACGCAAGCACAATCCTGTTCATCTTTTACGGATGGTTGATTTTTACCAATGCCTACTCCCCTTCCTTGAGTTATAAATATTCTAAAACCTTTTATTTTATCGCCAATATTATTTTCTTTTTGTACCCTTTTTTTATTAAAAAAATAAAATTTGACCTCCTTATCCGGTTGTATTGTATCATAGTACTACCCCTGTCAATCTATTTTGTTTATATGAACTCCATCCTTTGGAAGGTTAAATCATCAAGCACAGAATTGTTTATGGGTATTAGAGATGCTTATTTGGTTGTGGGTATCCAGCTGGGAATTCTGTTTCTCTTGCTTTTATATTTTAAAAAAAATATTTTTCTTAAAGTATTAACTTTATTTCTGCTGGTGGCAAGTAGTGCCCGGGGCCCATTAGTGTTTCTACTCCTGCTTATATTGCTATATCTTTTAGTAGAGCATAAAATAAAATTATTCAATCCTAAAACTATTTTTAGATCCATTGTTGTATTTGCAGGTATTTCAATACTATATTATTTTGTAAATGCAACCAAGTTAGACAATTTACTTGGTAATACTTTTAGAAGATTTGGCTCTCTGGCCGGGGGTGAAGACGCCTCAGCGCTTGAAAGGGTCTCCAGGCTTAAATTCGCATTTTACCAACCCTTCGAGAATATTACAACCTTATTTTTTGGAAATGGCATTGGCAGTTTTGGGGTACTCTATAATAAAATAGATCAAAGATCTTATCCTCATAATATTTTTGCAGAGTGCTTCTTTGAATTAGGACTAATTGGCTTAGTGCTATTTCTTATTCTATTTAGTACCATTTTTCGAAAGATTTCGTTAAAAAACCACATATTTGGTTTGCTATTCCTTTTCGCCTTTTTAAATGCGATGAAATCCTCTAACATAACCGATTTATGGATTCTATTTAGTTTTATGGGAGGAATTGCAGCTACCAATACAAGACTATTTGAGTCTAAAAATAATGTTGACGCACACAAAAACTAAGAAAACAATATGAATGAAGACCGTTGCATGGTAAATTTCGGTAAAAAGGGTATAAATTGGCGCAAAATATTGATTCAACTATTTGTATATCAGTATGTTATGTTGTATTTTGTCTTATGAAAAAAGCAATTCACCTTACTTTAGCGGACAGCATTTGCGATTTACGTTCCCGAAAAATTAAAACGGTATTTTTTGACCAGATCAATACACTTTTGGACTGGAAAAAAATAAGTTTCCTAATAGACAATGATTATATATATAAAGGGGAAAAGAGCCTGATGAAGCATAACGTTAAGGCTTAGATATAAAGCTCTGAAAGTGCATGGTTATTAATTAGATATAGCTTCATATTGTACTATAAGTTGTTTTTAGTAACTGATGTTACGCACAAAAGTATTAAATTTCGTTTATGAATGTTAATAACCTTTTAGATTTATACACGGATTATTTGTTGGTGACACCAACATAACAGTACCGCAACAGGATTGTCATTGGTAACAGATAACAAAGTAAGTCATGACCAGGTAACACGTTTGTTATCAGGCCCTATAAGCTCTAAAACCTTATGGTTACAAGCTAAACCTATGGTTCATGAAATTAGCACATCAGAAGGAGTGTTGATTATTCCATTGAGCCCAAAAAGCACACAAAAACCAATCCTTTGATAAATTGGCACTATGACCATTGTAGTGGCAAGAACGTAAAAGGTGTGAATTTTGTAAGTTCCTATTATTACAGTCCTAAGTACGATATTGGCCTTCCTGTAGGGGTTGAGTTTGTAAAGAAAGATTTAGCGGTCGTAGGTAAAAATGGAAAACCATCTTATAAAAGCAAACAAACCAAGAACGAAATGATGCGACAGATGGTAGTCCATGCAAACAACAACATAGATTTCAAATATGTTTTAGCGGACAGTTGGTTTTCTTCATCAGAGAATATGAGCTGTATAGCACAAGACTGCAATTCAGATTTTATAATGGCCCTTAAATCAAACCGAGTTGTAGCATTAAGTGAAAAAGATAAAGCACAGGGCATTTATCAAAGTATTGAATCTTTAACGCTGGAAGGGCGTACTATGTCAGTTTATCTAAAACAATATAGCAATCCTATATTGATAGCTAAACAGGTCTTCAAAAACGGAGATGGTAGTACTGGTACGCTTTATCTGGCTTCGAGTAATTTGAACTTAGATTATCAAAGCCTTACTACAATCTATCAAAAACGATGGAAAGTAGAGGAGTTTTTCCGCTCCATAAAAAACAATACCGCTTTTGCAAAAGCACCAACAAAGACCATACATACACAGCAAGCCCATTTTGTAGCATCTATGATTGCTTATATGAAACTTGAAAGATTAAAAATTAGAAACAGTAAAAACCATTATGCAATGAAAAGCGAAATATGGCTTGCAGCAACCAAAGCGGCTTGGAAACAACTAAATCAGTTATCAACACCAAACATCAATATTAACAAAATCGCTGCGTAACATCAGTTAGTAAAAAAAGAAAAAGCTAACACTTAACTAACATTAATATTTATAATTAAAATGAACTGTCTACATATATGTAACGACCTTTTAGGGAGTAAAGTACATGAAAATTTATACAAAAGCTTGAAGGAATTAGAAATTAATCAAGTTATATATCATCCTCTTAGAAAACATTCGGTCGACAGCATTAATAAACTCAACCCTGACTCTATTGGTGAGGTAATAACTTCAAAAGTTCTGCATCCATTACATAGAGTTTTTTTTACTAGGAAGATTAATTTTCTTTATGAAGACCTTCAATCAAAGGTGGATGTAAAGAGTTTTGATATTGTTCATGCAACCACTTTGTTTAGTGATGGTGCTTTGGCTCTAAAAATTTTCAAAGAATATAAAATTCCTTACATTATCGCTGTAAGAGGTACCGACATCAATGTCTTTTTGAAATACAGATTTGATCTTTTACCCTTAGGCAAAGAGATTTTATTAAATGCTAAACATGTTATTTTTATAAGCGACTCATTAAAAAATAATTTTGTACGAAGTGGATTTAAACTTTCGAAACCATTTATTACCAAAAAACAAATTATTATCCCCAATGGATTAGATTCCTATTGGCTTAATAATGTAGTTACAAATCGAAAAAAAGCAAAACCAAAGAAATTCCTTTATATTGGAAATTTCAGTTACAACAAAAACGTTCTGCGTTTGGTAAAAGCTTTTCTTATTCTTTCCGAGAAATATGAAAATTTAACACTAAATCTAGTGGGAAAAGGCGGCGCTGAAGAAGAAAAAATAAAAGATCTTGCATTAAATAATCCAGAAAAAATTCATTTTCATGGTCCTATATACGACAAAATAGAATTACAAAAAATATATCTAAGCAATGATATTTTTGCAATGGTGTCTATTGGAGAAACCTTCGGATTAGTATATGTAGAGGCCTTAACACAAGGACTGCCTATTTTATATACTGAAAATCAAGGAATCGATGGCACTTTCAAGGAAAAAGTTGGTGTGTCTGCCAATCCCAAATCAATTAATTCTATTATGGTTGGGATGGAAACTTTAATTAATAATTATCCTCAATTTGAGACGGAAACTATTGACTTTTCGAAATTCCTATGGAACGATATTGCAAAGACTTATTTGAAACTATATTCCAGCATTTTAAATGAAAGGATGTATTAAAAAGTTTTTGAGGTCAGTATTTAATTTCATATGTTTAAAGTCCTATAAAACATAGGAAAAATGGAAATTTTCAAAGGTCAAAACCTCATAGAGTTTGCCGAACGCTTTAAAACCGACCAAGATTGCAGAGAATATCTCTCAAGCATTAAATGGTCAGAGCAATATATTTGTAGAAAATGTAACCACACAAAGTGCCAAATACGCAAAGATTTTGCGAGAACTTGCAATATTTGTAGCGATACAGAATCTGCCACGGCAAATACCTTGTTCCATAAAGTGAAATTTGGACTAAACTACTATCGGCTAAAGACCGATAGGTTTTGATTCGCCTAAAGGCGACTGAAGTTACTCAACTACGGTGAATTCTCCATCTTCCTTCTCGTTATTGTCCTGATTTTTGATATACTCCATAATCACTTCATCAGTGATGTTTCCCGAAGTAGCCACAAAATATCCCCTGCCCCACAGGTGACGACCCCAAAATAGACGCGATACATGCTTGTTTTCTTGCATCAACTTGTACGAACTCTTCCCTTTTAGGTACTGCACCAACTTCGATACTGACAAATGTGGGGGAACGGAAACAAAAAGGTGCACATGGTCTTTAGAGACATGCCCTTTCAATATCTCAACTTCATTGGTTTTGCATATTTCCCGAAGAAGCTCACGAACCCGTAAACCCACAACTCCTCCCAATACTTTTTTCCTATATTTGGTTATCCATACTATGTGGTACTTACAATCGTATGTCGTATGCGATGTCTTTCGATAATTTTGCATACCACAAATATATTAAACTAAAGTCGTCGCCTAAAGGCGAGGGATTTTCCCCCAGAGTGATACATTAAAAAAGGCGTTTTTCATGTGCTTTGAAATGGCCACGACCACAAAAAGCCTTTCTGCATCCCAAATGGCAGTCCGCTTCGGGGTCCAGGAGAAGACCGCAAGAATGTTCATGCAAAAAGTCCGTGAGGCCATGAAATCGAGCGGGGATTTCCCAATGAAAGGCATTGTGAATGTAGATGAATATGTTGTTGGCGGCTACCAAGAAGGCAAGCCAGGCAGAAGTCACAGTAGTTCAAAGAAAAAAGCCGTATGTGCTGTGGAACTGACAGATAGGGGAAAAGTGAAGCGTTTTTACACCTTTCAAATCCCGGATTATTCAGCGAAATCATTGCGGAAAATGTTTGATAGGCACATTGATAAAGAGGCAAAAATCACTACTGACAAGTGGAAAGGCTACAATCCGATCGCCAATAATTATGATTTGACGCAAATATTAAGTGATAAAGGAGCTAACTTTAAAGCCTTGCATGTGATGGTCCACCAAGTCAAATCTTGGATAAGGACAACTTATTCCTGGGTAAGCGAAAAAAACATCAACAGGTATTTTGATGGGTTTTGCTACCGGATTAACCGGTCTCAAAGCAAGGACACAATATTTGATAATTTAATCAAAAGGATGGTAGAGACAGATAATATTACCCATAGAGAAATAATATGTGGCTAAATACCGACCTCAAAAAGTTTATATTCATCATTTAAATAGTTACAGGAATATTCAGTAAAAAAGCTTCATTTGAAATTCAATAATTTTAGCTCAAAAGATTTCAAATTTGTTTTGTTTTAACTAAAAGTTGAATATCCGTAATTACACCTAATTTATTATATTTGTGTGGGAATCAATTTTGTAGTTTATATGAACCTTTTCACGTTTACGGCACATTTTGGCAACGAACAGGCCTGTCGTTCACATTTTAAATCAGAAAGGGACAAACAGGGTGTTGCCTGTAAAAAGTGCTCCAACACAGCCCATTATTGGAAGAAGGACAAAGAGTGTTATGAGTGCAAGGCATGTGGTTTCAGAACTTCATTGCGTAGTGGCACCATTCTGGAGAGTTCCAATCTTTCGTTTCTTGTTTGGTACCGGGCGATGTTTTTGATGAGCGCCACTAAAAAAGGCTTTTCTGCTAAAGAAATGCAGCGCCAATTGGGCTTAAAGCGCTATGAGCCTGTATGGGCCATGGTGCATAAGCTTCGAAAGGCCATGGGGAACAGGGATGCCCGGTACACCCTGGAAGGCATGATCGAAATGGATGAGGGCTATTTCACCGTTGCTTCTACCGAAGTGGAACAAGGCCAAGGAAAGCGTGGACGTGGAGCGGCCGGAAAGCAGAACGTGCTGGTAAGTGCAGAGAGCACCCCCTTGGAAGACTTGGAAACGGGCAAAAAGTCCAATCATGTAAGATATTTCAAGGCCAAAGTGCTTGAAACGCACCGGGGCGACGAAGTAAACCAGCATGTTAAAGCATCTTTCGACGAAAAATCCATAGTCTTTACAGATAAGAGCACTTCATACATAGATATCGCAGATTACATAGAAATGCACATAACTGAAAAATCCACCAAGGAGCCAACAGAGGGGACACTGCGCTGGGTACATATATTTATCAGTAATGCCAAGCGGAATTTATTGGGCAACTACCACAAAATCAAAGGTAAGTACCTTCAATCCTATCTAAATGAGTTTGTGTACAAGCTAAATCGAAGATATTTTGGCGAACAACTATTCGATAGAGTGGTTGTTGCAGCAATTACTGGAGCTTAGGTATGAAAACGGATATACAAAAACTAAAATTAAGATTTTCTCTAATTTTATGGGATTTAAATTTTATTCTGAAAAATAAAAATTGATTTTTATGGTTTAAATACTTTGAAATTATGATAAAACGATATTTTATATGATGTAATAATTCAAATTACAAACCCATGTTAAATTTTTAAAATGGCTCTAGGTTAATCTAGAGTTGATAAATGTTGCCAAAGTCGGATGTTTGGTTTTTCTTGAATATGAAGACCGTTGCACGGTAAATTCCATTGAAAAGGGCATAAATTGGCACAAAATATTAATTCAACTATTTGTATATCAGTATATTGTATTGTATTTTTGTCTTATGAAAAAAGCAATTCACCTTACTTTAGCGGACAGCATTTGTGATTTACGTTCACGAAAAATTAAAACGGTGTTTTTTGACCAGATCAACACACTTT
>JBGSMI010000375.1:0-25500 GCA_041740215.1 Ferruginibacter sp. | reverse complement strand
GGCCCGTTTCAGGTAAGTGGTTACGGTGTCTTCAAACAACTTTTAGAAGGTGTGCTTCGGCTGTTGGTCGGGAGACACAACAGCGGCGTGCCGGGATAGCTGCTCTCTTTTGAAACCATCACACAGATTTACACTTTTTTTAAACTTCCAATCAGTATCAACGGTCAAAAAAAATGATAGCTATTCAGAACGCCGTTGTTGTGTCTCTGACCAACAACCGAAGTTTATAAATCTAAAAACAAGGCCCGTTTCAGGTAAGTGGTTACGGTGTCTTCAAACAACTTTTAGAAGGTGTGCTTCGGCTGTTGGTCGGGAGACGCAACAGCGGCATTCCGGGATAGGTCATCTCTTTTGAAACCATCATTACTGATTCGTCTTTTTTTTAAACTTCCAATCATTATCAACGGTCAAAAAAAATGATTGCTATTCAGAACGCCGTTGTTGTGTCTCTGACCAACAACCGAAGTTTATGAATCTAAAAGCGAGGCCCATTTCAGGTAAGTTGTTGCGTTGTCTTCAAACAACTTTTAGAAGGTCTGCTTCTGCTGTTGGTCGGGAGACGCAACAGCGGCGTGCCGGGATAGGTCATCTCTTTTGAAACCATCATTACTGATTCGTCTTTTTTTAAACTTCCAATCATTATCAACGGTCAAAAAAAAATGATTGCTATTCAGAACGCAGTTGTTGTGTCTCTGACCAACAACCGAAGTTTATGAATCTAAAAACAAGGCCCATTTCTAACAAGCTATTAGGTAATATGCAAACAACTTTTTCAAGCTTAGCTTCGGCTTTTGGTCGGGAGACACAGCAGCGGCGTGCCGGGATAGGACATCTCTTTTATACAAGTGAAGCCGGTCTGACCTGGGGTACCGACCGGCATTTAAACTGTAAGCCCGTCTGACCTGCGGTGCCGACCGGCTATGATCTGGCTACCACGTTGCAAACGCCTTAAACTGTTGTAGGTACTGCCCCTGTTTTCACTTCTTCAATGGTTCTGTTAAGGCGGCTTCTTTCTGCAGCAAATGCCATTAAATGGCTTTCGATGGATACATCTATAGTAGAGCTAAGTAGTGTTGCATCCTGCTGCGCAATGGCCTGCACCCAATCCCTTACCAAACTATGATCTCCCCCTCCGTGCTCATCGGTTACCATCTTCCAGGATACTTTTTTTCTTGTTTTAAAATCCGTCATTACAAAGGTTTCCATATCGCCTACAATGTCTCCTTTAGACCCCATGATACGGGTTATCCTGCCCTGGTAAGAAACATGCGCTTCCATAGAGAAGGCGGCCGTAACACCATTTTCAAAAAGCATATTCACGGTTAGATGATCGGGTTGGTCGTTGTCCATCCTATATACACAGCGACCATAATCTGTAGTTTTTAAATTTTCAAGAATCAACTTATCCCATTTTGATTTATCCGCTGGCAAATCAAATACATACAACCGCTTTTTATCCCGCAAATAAATCTGAAGAGCCGAATATGGACAAGAGCCTTCTACTGCACACCCGTCAGTACATCTTTCGGTGCTACCCTCCGGTGCATTCGCATTAGTAAACCAGCTTAGGTTGCCAAAACAGTGAACATCATGCGCCTGACTATCTACCAACCAGCGGATAATATCCGTATCGTGACAGGATTTCGCCAACACAATCGGTGTTGCCAGCGTACTATTTTTCCATTTACCCCTTACGTAGGAATGGCTCATGTGAACCTGTTCGATCGGCTCCATGTGTTGGATACTGATGACTTTACCAATCAGTCCTGCATCAAGTACTTCCTTTAGCTGCCTGAAATATGGCGCATAGCGCAACACATGACACACGGCTACAATTCGTCCGCTTTCTTTCGCCTTTTTCAATATTAACCTGCACTCTTGTTCAGTTGGTGCAATGGGTTTCTCCAATAAGATATCATAGCCCATTGCTAAAGCAGCAAGGCATGGCTGCGTGTGCAAATTGTCGGGGGTAGAAATAATTACTGCATCTGCAAATTTTTCTTTTGTGAAAACAGCTTTCCAGTCTTCGAAACACTGATCGATACTTAAGCCATGATTCAACTTGGCTTTTCGTCTTCTTCCGCGGTCAGGTTCTGCAATGGCAACTATTTTCAGTTCATCCGGATTTTGCACAGCATAATCTGCATAAATGGATCCCCGGTGACCAGCGCCAATTAGAATGGCGGTAACTGGTTGATTCATTTTAATATGACGGGAATTGGCAAAAACATTGTCATGTAAACCGAAAATCTTCGCCATCTCCTTCCATTTTAAAACGGCATTTTTTTGTACATGGTTAGTAATATGCGACAGAGAGCGTAAAAACTTTCTTGCGGTAATAAACTGGCGTAACGACATAAACTGATTTTAAGTGATTCAATCCCGGGGCACCCTGCAAATTTACAACCAACGACTGCTTAATCGCCATTTTACCTTACCATTTTAATCAAATTCTAATACTGCTCTAATGAGCTACTAATAACCGGGTTTTAATATTGTATCGTAAAAGAATTGCGCTGTGCTTTTTTTAGCAGTGAAGTGACATTTTTTACAAGTACTGCTCAACGTTCAAAATTTCAAACAAAAAAAGCGATCGTATATGAACAAGGTTTTTATTTTAACAACAATGCTTTTTACATGGTTATTCTCAAAGGCACAGTCTATTGAGGAGGCAACTAAACAGTTATACTATGAGCGATATGAATCTGCGAAAACAACGCTGCATTCGGTAATTGAAAAAGATGCCAACTCACCCGATGCACTGTATTGGTTGTCAGAAATTTATTTAAAACAACAAAAAACTGATTCCGCCTATGCATTGTTAGATGGAAAAGCAAAAAGTTTTTTAAGTGTTCCTTTTTCTAAAAAAGAATCGCCGCTGGTTTATGTTGGCTGGGCACATGTATTGATGGATACCGGCAAAACTACCGAAGCACGTACCTTGATGGATGAAGTATTATCCACTACTAAAAATAAAAACGCATTGGCCTTATGGGCTATTGCAAGGGCAAATATTGATAGCAAAAACGGTGACATCAAATGGGCATTGGAGTTACTGGAGCAGGCTGCAAAAAGGGATAAAAAAAATCCGGCCATTTATATCGCAATGGGCGATGCTTATCGCAAATTGGTAGATGGCTCTAATGCTGTTGTTAGCTACAAAAAAGCGTTGGAAGCCGACAATCAGTATGCAGAAGCCATTTATAATCAGGGTAAAATTTACAAAACGCAAAACAACCCTGAAATTTATTTGCAATATTTTAATGAGGCCGTTGCTGTAGACAGCAAGTTTGCGCCTGCATTGTATGAACTTTACGCTCACTATTTTTTCATTGACGTAAACCAGGCCCAAAAATATCTTGATGCCTATATCAGTCACAGCGATCCTGACCCGCAGCACGATTATCTTAAAGCAGATTTGTTGTATGTTTCAAAAAAATACACGGCAGCTATCGAAGAAGCCGATGAAATCATTCAAAGAGCTGGTCCCAATGTGCAGCCTAGATTGTACAAACTTATGGCCTATAGCTATGCGGCCAATGGCGATTCTTCAACTGCCTTAAAGGATATCAATACCTATTTTGAACATCAGGACACCACCGAATTTGTAGCAAAAGATTATGCGTTGAAGGCTGCATTGCTGGAGAATGTAGGCTCCGACAAAACGGAAGCGATTGGTTGGTACAGAAAAGCATTTGCAATGGAAAAAGACAGCGTCGAAAAACTAAATTATATGGTGAGCCTTGCTGATTTGCAAAAGGAAGTAGGTAACCGTGAAAGGGAAGCCCAGTGGAGAGAACAGATTTATCTCACCAAACCCAATCCCACAAATCTGGATATTTATAAATGGGGAATGGCATTGTATTCAGATAAAGAATATTTAAAAGCAGACAGTGTATTTGGTATTTATGAAGAAAAATATCCAGATCATATACACGGCTATTTGTGGCGGGCCAGAAGCACAGCACTTGCCGACACCTCCATGACAGAAGGAATTGCCGTACCCCGATTTATAAAACTGATTGAAATAGCTTCGGCAGACACGGTGAAAAACAAAGCCATTCTGTTAACAGCGTATGAATACCTCGGTGGATATGAAGCCAACGTTACAAAAAATTATACGGCTTCCGTTGGGTACTTTGAAAAATTACTTGAACTGGATCCGGAGAATGCCGATGCAAAAAAGAATAAAGATATTTTGACAAAGTGGATTGAACAGGGAAAAGGAACACAATAAAAAGCTTCAAATTTTGGTTTTTGAGTTTTTGTTTAGGTTTGGTTTATTAGGTTAAAATGCCAACTCTTTAATAGGGTTGGTATTTTTTTCCTGTATGTAATTTTAAACATAAATTATCAGTAGAATTGAAGTATTTAACGATTTTGACGATAACACTTTGCTTTCCTACTCTTTTAAAGGTAGAAAACGAAAACAATGGTTTTCCTTAAAAAGCAAAATGACTGTGCGATGGCACATTCATTTATTTTTAGGTTAGGCAATGCTGTGTTCATTTTAATAAGCCATAATATGTATTCTACTACGCAGACTTATAAAACAACTTACGATAGTTTGGATCGTTCGAATGAGACCGGGACCTCATTCCAAAATAAAATAGTGCGATTTATCATCGTTGGTTCTTCCCCTCCATGGTAGCTTTTTAATTATAAATGTTATTCAATTTTATTTAAAACCAAAGCTTTTCTAAGAGCAATTTTATTCAGGAATACATTTATTGGTTAATCGATCTCTGTAGCATTTCAAAGCCAACAGAAATCTAGAACAACTATATCCACCAAATCAATATCAACAATGAACACCAATTTAGATATCAAATTACCAAAAGATCTTACTCAAATCAATAGCAACGATTTTGGCGAGCTCATCTGGTGGTGCAATCATCTTTGTATAACACCGGAAAAACTCTTGAAAACTATATCCGTTATTGGATCTTCGGCTACAGCAGTAAGAAAGTATCTGAACAAGTAAACCAGCAGTATTAACAGCTCGCCAACGTTACAAAATCCTTCAATTCATATTTTGCGTAATGTTACGCTGTACTCGATTCTTGCACATAAAAAAGGGAGTTCTCTAAAATTAGACAACTCCCATAAGCAAGCAACCATTGTATCTTTTAAGATTAAATTAAACTGAGCCCGCTAACTGGCCCATGCTTTTACGAATTATTATTTGTTTTTGTACAACTGGATTTTCAACCGGCGGCGGCGTTTCGGTATTTTGAGGATATAGATTCTGTAAGAAATCATTGGCCCAGAAATCAATGTTGTAATGTACTACTTGTTCGTACAACCGTTGCATCCGCATTTGCTTATCACTGTCGCTTAGTGTAAGTGCCTGCAAAAGCCCATCTTTTAGCGATTGGCAATCGTATGGATTGGTTAAAATGGCATAGTGTAATTCCACGGCCGCTCCTGCAAATTCAGACAGAATTAGTACACCAGTTGAGTCTTCCATCTGTCCCTGCACAGCCACGTACTCTTTGGCCACCAGGTTAAGTCCATCCCGCAATGGTGTTATCCAGGCAACGTCGGCTACTGCATAATAAGTGATGATTTCGTTGAATGGAAAAGACCTTAAAATAAGCCGGATTGGTATCCAATCCATATTGGAATATTTGCCATTGATACGGCCAACGGCATGTTCTACATCATGCTGAATTTTATCGTAAATTTTCATCCCCTGCGCAGGAGGCGTGCATATTTGTACCAACTCAATTTTACTATGAAACTCGGGGTAATCTTCCAAAAATTGTTCAAACGCCAGCACTTTTTCAAGGGGACCTTTTACATAATCCAAACGTTCCACACTCAGCACTACTTTCTTTCCGGACGTTTGCCGTTTCATGGCTTTAATCTTAAGCAGCGTGTCATCCAGCCCTAATATTTTGCTAATAAGATCCACCTGAATGCCTACCGGATTAGCGCCTAATGCTACTATCCGATTATTTACTTTTATACTGGTACTCATTTTCTGTACGCCAAGTGCAGTGCTATAGGTGAGAAACCGGGGAGCTGCATTGGTTTCCTCCAGCACTTCAACAGGGAACAAACTTTTTACCACATCCATAAAATTTTCAACATAACGTGGTATGTGAAATCCAATATAATCGCATTGTAACAGGCTACTGATAATTTCTCTCCGCCACGGCAAAATATTGAAAGTATTGGCAGCGGGAAAAGCGGTATGGTGAAAAAATCCAATTTTTAGATCGGGTCGCAATTCCCGCAATATGCCAGGTACAAGCCAAAGGTTATAATCATGTATCCAAATAATGGCGCCATAATCTGCCTGCTCTGCCGCTTTGCTGGCAAATAAGCGATTAATGTTTACGTAATGATCCCAGTGATGGTGATTGAATTTTGCTTTGTTGGTGAATGAAAAAATAATTGGCCAGAATGCTTCTTTGGCAAATGATTTATAAAAGATGTCCACTTCGCCTTTTGTTAAACCGATTCGGCTGGCCATCAGATTGGGATATTTCTCCTTGTCGATATACACATTTCGCAACAATTCTCCACTTGTCTTCACATCTTCCCAGGCAATCCAGACACCACTGCGACCATTGCTAAAAAAGTTTTGCAAAGTGGGTAAAATACCATTCGGGCTTTTGGGTGCTACCCGTTCATCTACACCATTAATTGTTTTTACTTCGTAAGGAAAACGATGGTACATTAAAACAAGCTGTGGCGATGTAGTACTTTCTAATCGTTTAATTTCTTCCCGTATGTTTTCCGCGTAATGAGAGAGCCGATCAAAACTCTTAATAGCTTCGATGATACCGCCTGCGCCAGCATCTGTTGCGATGTAGATATTGGGGATATCTGTAACCATTTCCACCAATTTTTCTTCCGACTTTCCTACAGCTACACCTTTGTAACCGCAATGATACATAGAAAGATCGTTTAACGTGTCACCAGCTACCAATACAGACTCTGCATCGGCCTTTAAATAATTTATCAGGCTGGTAAGCGTGCTTCCTTTATTAACACCTTTGGGTAATACATCCAGAAATTTACCTGCTGAATAAATTACTTCGCAGTCAATTTCTGCTACTCTCTTTCGAACTGTTTCAATCAGGTTCACATTGTCGGTGTAAAAAGAACAGCGGCGTTGTTGTGGCACTTCCTGGTATTGCAAACCCGGTATATCGGCAAGGCTTTCTAATACTTTAATTCTGCCGGGCCAGTGTTTTTCTATGTCATTCTGCAAGGGTTCGATGGACTCAAGTGTGTGGCCATTTACAATTGTGGCACCCACATCACAAATTATAAAATCAGGATTGGGAATAATGGGATCGTTTAGTAACGGAATGACGGTTTCAAGTCCCCGGCCAGTTACAAAAATCAAGCGAATGGATTGATCCTTTCTAATTAAACGGTAGAGTTGTTGTTTGTGTAAACTCTTTCCGCCTAAAAAGGTACCATCCAGGTCTGTTGCTAATATCATATTTAAAAATTTTATTGGTGTGAACCGGTTAAGTGAACTGGATTTTTCCTCTAACTCACCGCCGACTGTTTATCGTAAATGTTTTTCTATCAGTTTAAATTCATGAAAAGGGCTTGCATGTTGATGCAATATGCGGTAAATGCTATTGATGACAGGCAACGCTGTCCGCAGGTTTTTTAGGATTGGCGCCAATTCATTCGAAGTATTATAGCCCTCAGCAACCATCTCCATCACGTTCAGCGCATTGGACACTTTGATGCCCCGCCCAACTAGTTTACCCAGCGTTCTGTTCCTGCTATATTCCGAATAAGCCGTCACCAGCAAATCGCCGTAATATGCAGAATCAAATAAGTCGCGTTGACGTGGACAAACTTCCGCCAAAAAATTATTGATTTCCCGCATGGCATTGGATGTAAGCACCGCCTGAAAATTTTCACCATAATTGAGTCCGCTGGCAATACCAGTTGCAATGCCTATAATATTTTTAAGTATGGCAACATATTCAACACCCTCCGGATCATCATTAACAATCGAACGGATGTATTTTAAATGAATTTGATCGCTTATTTTTATTGCCTCATCAAGTTGCCTGGCAGCAATTGTTATAAATGTATTTCGCTCCATTGCAATTTCTTCCGCATGGCAAGGGCCACCTAATACCATTACTGAATTATTTGCCGGAAATGAATTTTGTAAAAACCGGCCGGGAATAAGACCTGTACCTTTTACAAACCCTTTAATAGAAACTACAAGTTGCTTGTCTAGTAACCATTCTGGTTCAATCGTGGCAACCACTTGTGTTAAGTACGCCGATGGAACTGCAAATACAATAATTTCAGATGGTGAAATTGCCAGCTCCATATCTGTGACTGCATTGATGTGCTTAATGTTAAGCGTGGCAAAACTCAGGTATTTTGGGTTATTGCCCGTTTGCATAATCTGGCTGGCCTGTAGCTTATCCCTTACAAGCCAGGTAACTTCCATTTCGCACTCCGAAAAGATTTTCACCAAGGCCGTAGCCCAACTTCCGCCACCAATCACTGTAATACTTTTTGCCATGGACCGCAAGGTCGGCCGAAAGCGTTAACAAAAAATTAGAGGAAGATTAGAATACGGTTAGAAAAGGTTTGGGAACGGGTGACGGTTGATGGGTGATGGATGATCGTTTGCTGTTTCTACTGGTGAAGATTCTTCAATGCCACTGGAAATACAATTGTAAAGCAGGTTCCTTCGTCGGGTACCGACTTCACGCTAATTGTACCCTTATGTAATTTTACAATATGATCTGCTAATGGCAAGCCAAGACCAAAACCAACTTCCTTTCTACTTTCGTCGGCCCTGTAAAATGGCTGAAAAATATGTGGCAGCGATGCCTCCGGGATGCCTTTTCCTGTGTCCTTTATGGCGATATAGATATCATCGTGCTGCACAGAAAGCACACAGGTAGCCAATTGGTTTTCTGAATATTTACAGGCATTGATGACAATATTTTTAATCGCAATAAATAATAAGCCTTCATTGCCAAACACCAACAATTTCTCTTCTTCCGCAGGCAAATCATCAAACAGGATTGCAACATGATAATCCTTATCTAATTTGGCTATATCGCCCGGCATACGCAACAGTATCTCATCAATCCTAACGAGGTTGATCTCGATTCCGCCTGAGGTACCCGATGCTTTGGCAAACTGCAGCAGCGTTTGTGTAAGCTTATTTAAATGATGTACATCTTCCAAAACAGATCGCATTACTTGCCGGTATTCACTTGCTGCCCTGTCTTTTTGAAGGGAGACTTCCAACTGGCTAAATACGGATGTAAGCGGTGTAGACAATTCGTGGGATGCATTGGCAATAAATCTTCCCTGAGTATCGAAACTTTCTTCCAGCCTGTTTAATAATACATTGATGGTATGAGCCAGGTAATTCCATTCATCATTTTGCTCAATCGACTTGATTCGCTTTGTTAAATTCTGTGCGCCGATCTCATTAACTTCATCAGCAATTTTTTTTATCGGTAATAACAGTCTTTTTGAAAAAAAGTAGCCTCCCGCAACTGTAATCAGGATGCCACAAAAAAAGCATAGTAACAAAATGTTGCGAAGCTGCAACAGGTTATTTTTGCCCTCTGGATCAAAGGCAGCCGCAATCACAATAATTGGCCTGGCTCCATTGTTATAATTGAAAGCAACGGCATCCTTTTGTTTTACTTTAAAATAGACATAGTTTTTATCCATCGCCTCCTCCAATATCTTTTTACTAATTGCTATCGTATCTGCGGTATTATCTGCGTACAGGTAAATCTTCTTACCCGAGTAATCATAAGCCTGGATGGTCTTATCCATCATGGCAACAGAAGTAGCTGCATCAATTTTTTGCACCAGCTCTTTATTAAAAACGTCTGCCTGGGTTAGCAGTCTGGCGGTCGTTACGGCACGGTTGGTAAGCCGGGTCCTAAAATTTTTCTCCCGGTTGTTGTAGGTGATATAATAAATAGAGAGACATACGATTGTAAGTATCAAAAATACAATCATGGTAAAAAACAATGTTATTCTAACTTTTACCGGCATTAGTTGGCGCTTTCTTTTAAAATGTATCCGGTACCTACCTGCGTTTGTATCAGTTTACCATCGTGGCCTTTATCAATTTTATTTCTAAGATAACTAATGTATACGTCAATTACATTGGTATTGCTATCGAAGTCGGTATCCCAAACGTTGATAGCAATGTCTGCTCTGGACACTACCCGGTTTTTATTGCGTAGCAAATACTCCAGCAACTGAAATTCCTTTGCGGTAAGATTGATTTTATTTCCGCCTCTTTCTACTTCCATCGTATCAAGGTTCATTTCAAGGTCAGCAGCTACCAGCCTGGTTCCCACGGGCAAATGCTGTTGCAGCACATGTTTTAACATCACCCGTATTTTTAATAGCAGCTCTTTAAATTCAAATGGCTTCACCATATAATCATCTGCGCCGGAATCGTAGCCTTCCACCTTATCCTCCAGCCTACCCATGGCTGTGAGCATAATGATGGGGATATTGTTATTTTGCTGACGTATAAATTTACATAGCTCAAAGCCGTTCATACCAGGCATATTGATGTCAAGAATAACAAGGTCGAACGCATGGGCTAAAAATATGCGTTGACCAATATTGCCATCATAGGCCACCTCTACATAATAACCATGTTCAGACAAACCATATTTCAACGTATCTGCTATTTTTTTTTCATCTTCTATAATTAAAATCTTTCTTTCTTCCATTGAATAAATGTTGTGTTTTATTGGATCAAAATTAGCTAATGCAGACGGAATGTACGCCGTTTCTAATGAGATTCTAATCTTATTTTAACCAACGATTAATTGATGGCTGGTAGTTTTGCAGGAAGTTTTCTTAATCATTGAAATACTACGTTTATTTTGCTGCCATACTTTAAAAACATATTGATTCCGGTTGATTTTACCGTTAACACGGATACTGCCATCAGTAACGCAGTTGCTGTTTCGGATACAAAAAATACAATCATTCATCTGCTACATGTAGAGTTGAATACCTGTACCGTATTTGCGTATGATTTAAACGGTGCCTTTGTAATGCGCTCGGCTAATAATAATATTAAGGATTTCAGTATAAGAGAACAGATGTATAGCTTAAAAAAAAAGCTAGTACAAGTCAATCCATCCCTTGAAGTGCAAATCTATATTGAAAAAGGGAAAACGGTGCAGCAGGCAATTATTGATCGGGCAAAACTAATACAGCCAGATTTGGTTGTAATTAGCAAACGGAAAGGGCATAGCTGGCCATTCTTTTCGAATGCACTTAATTGCAGTTTGATTGCCAGCGAAACAAAATGTGCCATTTTGAATGTAGCACCAGGTACGCTCCTTTCGAAACTTAAAACAATCGTGATGCCGCTGCGATCTTTTTTACCAGGGAGGAAAATGGCGTTGCTTTCAGCACTTACCCGCAATCAAAAACCTACGGTACATCTGGTAACCATGTTCAGTAAAAACCCCGACCCCATTGAGTCGGAAGTGTTTATTGATACCTATCGCAGTTTATCGCAGGTATTGCACTATCCTGTAAATCATAAAGTAGCTTTTGGCAACAATGCAGCGAAAAACATTTTAAAATATGCCCGGGATATAGAGGCTGACATTGTACTCGTAAATCCGTTTGAGGAAACAGCCATCAGCAGATTTTTAGGAACGCATATTACAGATATGCCCAACCTAAAATGCTGTATACTTACGGCCACACCATTTGAATAATTGAGGACGCAGGGTATTCTTTTAGCTTTCAACCAAATCAACAAAGCGAAAGCAAGACCATAACAAAGCGAGAACTACCGGAAACCTAAACCCGGCATTGCTGCTGCGGCTTTATTTCTAAAAAATAAATTGTATGAACACATTTTGGAACACTGCATATTTTGGCAACTCCCTTATCAACTGGCTGATTGCGGCCGGAATAATCTCAGGCGGACTTACTCTTCTGCGATTGACTAAATCATTTGTATTGGAACTGCTAAAAAAATGGTCAGCAAAAACAAGCAATTCCTTTGATGACTTTGTGGTGTCAATGGTGGAAAAATCGCTGATTCCCTATCTATATTTCATGGCCATTTATGGAGGAATTCATTGGCTTGAACTTTCTTCAAAAGCTACCGGCATTTTAGGCACTATTATTTTACTGGTTTCCACATTTTTTATCCTTAAAATACTGACTGCCGCATTTCAATATATTATCCTTAGTTTTTTAAAAACAAGGGAGGATTCGGAGACCAAACAAAAGCGTGTAAAAGGAATACTCGTAATAGTAAAAGCCATCATCTGGATGTTCGGAATTGTATTTCTGTTGGATAATATGGGCTACAATATCTCGACGATCATCGCTGGATTGGGTATTGGTGGAATTGCGATTGCACTGGCCGCTCAAACTATATTGGGTGACGTCTTCAGCTATTTTGTTATTCTTTTTGACAGGCCTTTTGAAATTGGTGATTTTATCATTGTAGGTGAAGATATGGGGGTTGTAGAAAACATTGGTATCAAAACCACCCGTCTTAGAACCCTGTCCGGTGAACAACTGGTTTGTTCCAACAAAGACCTGACTGATTCCAGGCTAAACAATTACAAACGCATGGAAAAAAGACGGGTGGTTGTAAACCTCGGGGTTACTTACCAAACCTCGCCTGAAATATTGGAATCCATACCTGCCATGGTAAAAAAAATAATTACCGGTAAAGAAGAGGTTCTTTTTGACAGGGCCCATTTTTCGGGTTTTGGTGATTTTAGCCTAAACTTCGAAGTTGTCTATTACATACTAAGTGCAGATTATGTTATATTTATGGACCGGCAACAAGCCATTAATTTTGAAATATTCAGAGCCTTCGAAAACAAAAAAATATCCTTTGCTTATCCAACGCAAAGTTTGTTCCTAAGTCATGAGAATGAACCAGCAGATTATATGCGTACTTGATGGGAGTTGGCTGGTCGGTACACAAGGTCAGCCCAGTTGTGAGGACTGAGGGCATGCACTGCTGGTCGGTAGCGAAGATCAGACCAGTAGTGAGTATAAAGCGATTGACGGTATTATAGATTGAATTGTGGTTAAGCCGGGCCGACCTGTATGTGATCGACCTGGATGTGCTGCTGGTTGGCACTAAAGGGCAGACCAGTAGTGAATTGTGACGATTTCATCAATGTGGTAAATCTTCATCTAAATTTGCTGCATTCCAACCAGTTAGCGAGTCACTTCCATACTGGCTATCCCTCTGCATGACCACCTCCAATTCTTCGATGTATTTTTTCACTTCGGTTATGTACTCCTCCCGGTCACGGATGGAAGATAATTGTTTCAGGTTTGACTCATCCTGTTTTATAAAAGTTTTAGCCATGCGATGGACCGTATATTTTCTAAATCCTAAAATGGTCATAGCATCTACACCTACCTTAATACTAGTGTCTAATGTTTCCCTGTAGATATGGAGCAGTCCTGCATTCATCTGGTCATAGGCATCGTAGCGGTTACGGGATCGCACCAGCATGTGCAAATGCGGAAAATGTTTTTTGATGGTTGCTACCATCTCGAGTCTTTTGGCAGCATCATCTATGGCAATCACAATAATGCTGGCCTCCTTTGCGCCTGCGGCCTTCAATAAATCTTCTCTGGATGCATCGCCATAAAACACATTGAGGCCCATTCTTCTCAAGACATCCACCCTATCAGCATCAATATCAAGATAAGTGGCATTTACTTTATTGGCTCTTAAAAAACGACCTACTGTGCTACCAAAATGACCAAATCCGGCAATGATTACCTTGTTCTTTTCCTCAATTAAATCGGCTTCTCTTGTTGGTAAAATAACATTATCAAAGCGAGGTAAAATAAATCGTTCGTTCAGCAACATAACAATGGGCGTAATAGCCATACTAATGGCTACAATGGCAATCATTAAATTTACAGTATCCTCGGGTAATATTTTTTGCTGTAGTGTAAAGGACAACAATACAAAAGCAAATTCGCCCACCTGGCTAAGACTAAAAGCAAAAATAAAATTTTGCCTGGGTTCAATTTTAAACACCTTACCAAGCACCAACAATACCAGTGTTTTGATGATAACCAGCAAAAAAACCCAAGCCACCACTGCCCATACCTGTTCGGCAATAAAATGAAAATTGATGGAAGCGCCAACAGATATAAAAAACAATCCCAGCAGCAACCCTTTAAATGGTTCGATGTCACTTTCCAGCTCATGCCGATACTCGCTATTGGCCAATACTACTCCCGCCAAAAATGCACCCAGCGCAGGGCTAAGGCCAACCTGTATCATCAGTGCGGCTATCGCAATAACTATCAAAAGGGATACTGCGGTAAAAATTTCACGCATATTAGTTTTTGCAACGATGCGCAATACCGGGCGTATTACAAGTCTGCCAACCACAATGATCGATGCGATGGACCCTAACACAATCAACCCTCTTAACCAACCGGCCATTCCATGCATCCAATTAGTACTTTCGGCTGCAACCCCTGCACTTTCGGGATTGCTAATGGTATTAAATAGAGGCAATATTGCCAGTATAGGAATCACCGCGATATCCTGAAAAAGCAATACAGCAAAAGCGCTTTTCCCGGAAGGTTCTTTCATTAAGCCCTTTTCGGCGAGTATTTGCAATACAATTGCAGTGGATGATAAAGAAAGGATCATTCCTAAAACAACCGAATGTTCCCATCCAAATCCAAATATCCTTGCCAATGCAGTAATAAAAAGAGTGGTTAGCAACAATTGTAAAGCTCCTAAACCAAGAATGGATTTTCTTAATTTCCAAAGCATTTCGGGCTCCAGTTCCAGTCCAATTAAAAAAAGCATGAGCACAACACCATATTCCGCAAAATGCATAATATCTTCACTATCCTCACCAATAAGGCCAAACACAAACGGACCGATAATAACGCCCGCCAGCAGATAACCGAGTACAGAACCAAGACCCAGCTTTTTTGCAATGGGCACAAAAATCACCGCCGCAGAGAGGAAAATAATGGCCTGAAACAGAAATGAATGTTGATCCATATAAATTTAATTAATTTAAGATGTGGTCACTAAGTCGTTCAATATTGAAGCAGATAGCAACTGCTGATTGGTGAATTGATCGTCGCGAATTTTTGTTAACAGCAATTTATATTGTTGGGAGAACTGCTGTATCTCTACAGTCGTTAACAGGTGGGTTCCGGATACCCAGAACGGCGGCAAATATAACATCCTGCAAAGCGTAGCAGTTTTTTCAAAAGGCAACAAAAATTGCTGTATGGTGGAACCATGAAAACTATTAACCTGGTAGGCGCCTATATCTCCACCGGAAGAAATGACGTTGAAGATCCTTTTTCCATCCAGCGCATGGCCTTGCGTGCCATAGGCCCACCCATGTTCCAATACAAGATCCTGCCACTGTTTTAACAGGGCCGGACTACTGTACCAAAACAAGGGATGCTGCCAAATAATGATGTCATGATCTAAAAGCAGTGCCTTTTCTCTTGCCACATCAATATCAAAATCAGGATATTGCTCATATAAATCATGGATAGTAACACCTTTCAATTGCTCAATCTCCCCCATCAACACCCGATGTACTTTTGACTGTTCAAAAGCGGGATGAGCAAAAAGAATTAAAATTTTATTCATATGATATTAAAGTTAGGCTTGATCGATTTCGATTTCAAGTTTGGCAATAATAAATATTTTTTTTGATAACTCCTGTTGAGGAAAATTCCGCTGGGGCATTGGATTACAATCCACGTTGGCCAAACGCGGAAACAAACGATAGGATTCAATGAAGTTTCATAGGGCTTCACCCTATGCTATGTTATTGCGCCACTACAGGGCTTTTTTGGATACCAATTTTTGAAACATGCTTGGCAGGTGGTTCCATTTGGTAAAGGATAGCCATTGAATGGCAACAATGAGCAGAACAAATTGCAGCTAAATAATCTTTAATATCCATCGGGGCTCCATTCACAATCCGATAGCTGTCGGATCACCATCCACCAACCTGCTTATTGTTCCAAATAAATCCGTTTCACAGCCAATTTTGGCGCCTGCGATACGATCATCGGAAATTTTTCTACGGTTACATTATTGCTTTCCAAACCAAAACTACGTTCCTCTGATAAACTGATTTCCTTTAACCAGAAATACAATTTCATAATAACTTTTTCTACAATGGGTAATTCATTATCCTGGCTTAGAAATTTTTCGATTACCACAAATTGAAAATCGCCGATGATGTTATTCTTCTGCTGGCTTTCGTAGCGACTGGTAATGTTAACTTCTTTGTTGGCCACCAACTCTTCTACTACTTTTCTAAACATCAGGTTCAACCGCGGAGCTACCCTAAAACCAAGCCGGAAATCGACCCTGATAATATTATTGGGAATGATGTGATTCACCGAGTATTCGCTGGTGTAAGGATCATTCAATGTATCTACATGAATGAACCAATAAATATCGGCTCTTTTGGGCTGTTGATTTAAAATAGAATACGTGATTTTATGCTCAATTTCTTTGGGTATATCTGCACTGGTAAGGTAAACCAGGTGCGTAGCATATTTTGGAATGGAAACATCATCACTTAGTTCACTCAAATGACCGAGATAATTATCAAGTCTTACAAATTCAACATACCGGTTTTTTATCTTACGTGCCCTAAACCAAACGAACATCACCACAAATAATGCACCACCTACAAACAAGGTTACAAATCCTCCGTGAGGAAACTTTTCCAAATTGGCTATAAGAAAGGATATTTCAATAGTTAAATAAACCGCCAGATAAAGGTAAATGTACACAGCAGCGTTGCGGTGTAACACAAGAAAATTGGCAAAAAGTATTGTGGTGGCAATCATGCATAATGTAATTGCGAGGCCATAGGCCGCTTCCATATTGGTAGCCTTTTGAAAATAAAGCACAATGCTGCAACAGCCAACGTAAAGCAATGCGTTGATACCCGGCACAAACAATTGCCCCTTTGCTTCCGATGGATATTTGATCTTCATCTTTGGCCAAAGATTGAGGCGGATGGCTTCGCTGATGAGCGTGAAAGAACCGCTGATGAGGGCCTGGCTTGCTATGATGGCAGCAGTAGTTGCAATAATAATTCCAACGATCACAAACCAGCCGGGCATGATGGCATAGAAGGGATTGAAACCTTTTACAATCATATCTGCAGTAATTTTTTTCCCGTTGAAGTGAGCCAGCAGATAAGCACCCTGTCCTAAATAATTTAAGATCAGCGCAAGCTTTACAAAAATCCAGGAAGTCCGAATATTGTTTTTACCACAATGGCCCAGGTCGGAGTACAATGCTTCGGCACCGGTAGTACAAAGAAAAACGGCACCCAGGATCCAAAAACCCTGCGGATAACTCACGAGCAGATTGACTGCATACCAGGGATTGAACGCTTTAAAAATGGCGAAATCATCCAGGATATGGAGGCAGCCTAAAAGAGCCAGCATACAAAACCAGGTCATCATAACCGGACCGAAAAATTTACCAATAGATGCAGTACCAAATTGCTGCACAAAGAACAAAACTGAAATGATGCCCAGTACAATATAGACGATACTTTTATCAGTAATATTTTGCAGCGCCTCAATATTTCTCAATCCTTCTATGGCAGAAGTAACGGAAATGGGCGGGGTAATCATGCCATCTGCCAGCAACGCTGCACCACCAATCATTGCCGGAAATACCAGCCACCTGCGTCTTCTTCTTACCAGGGCAAAAAGCGAAAATATCCCGCCTTCACCCCGGTTATCTGCCTGCAGGGTAAGCATTACATATTTAACTGTGGTTTGCAGTGTGAGTGTCCAGATTACGCAAGACAATGCACCCAGTATCAATTGTTCGGTTACTTCTTTCTCCTTAATAATCGCATTTAAAACGTATAAAGGCGAAGTGCCGATGTCACCATAAATGATGCCGAGTGCTATCAGTAAACCGGCTGCTGTAACTTTATTGGAATGTAGATTCAATGTATTCACTGCTAATTTTTTTATTTTTTCTAATCGGTAAAAATTGGGAGAATGAAGGCGGCCAGTTATTCCATCATGATAAAGCGATACCCCACACCCGACTCTGTAATAATATGAACCGGCCGATTGGAATCTTCTTCAATTTTTTTTCTTAATTGCGCTATGTAAACACGCAGGTATTGTGTTTGATTGGTGTAGCCCGATCCCCATACCTCATTGAGTAGATAGTGGTGTGTCAATACCTTTCCTTCATTTTTTACAAATAAGGCGAGCAAAGAGAATTCGGTAGCGGTAAGCTTTATAATTTCGTCTGCTTTTTTTACCAGTCTTGCAGCTAGATCGACGTACAAATTATTGAACTGAAAAACAGGTTCATCATCTTGCACATTGCTAAAACGCAATGCAGACCTGACTCTTGCCAATAACTCGCCGGTACGGAATGGTTTTACGATATAATCGTTGGCACCATTGTCGAGTGCATTCACTATATCGCTTTCATTGCTTTGCACCGAGATTATTACGATAGAACCAGTGTACCATTCCCGCAGTTTTTTCAATACCACATGTCCGGTTTCATCCGGTAACCCAAGATCCAGTAAGATAAGATCGGGCGGATTAGTCGCTGCAGCAATTAAGCCATCCTTTGCAGTAACAGCTTCCGCTACCTCGTAGCCGTTTGATTGCAAAATGATGTGTAGTAATTTACGAATCTGGCCCTCGTCATCAATCACCAGTATGTTCATATTATTCATTTTTTATCTCATTTAGATAAGACGTTTCTGTTGGTATTTTGATGGTAAATTTCGCACCACCTGTTATTTTATTCTGTAAATGTATGGTACCATGATGTGCTTCTACAAAGCCTTTTGCAATAGATAATCCGAGTCCGGTACCACCTGTTTTAGAATACCTTAAGCGATAAAATTTATCAAATACTTTTTCAATTTCTTCCGGAGGAAATCCCTTGCCATTGTCTTCTACAGTTATTACACAATTTCCATCCATACAGTCGGCATGGATAATGATCTGCGAATGTTCCCGCGTATAGTGAATGGCATTAAAGATGAGGTTGAAAAGAACTTGTTCCATCAGACCACTATCCAGTTTGAAGAGCGGAAGATTTTCATCAACGCTGACTTGAATGGTATGCTTTTTTAAATTCTCTTCCACGTGCTTCAATGTTGCATAAATCAATTCATTTACATCGCACCAATCCAATTTAACCTGTATAAAACCAGACGCTAACCTTGACATGTTCAAGAGATTTTCAACCTGCTGGTTAAGCCGAAGTGATGCAACCGATACTTCCAGCAACAAACTTCGTTTGTCTTCTTCGTGCAGTTTATCGCCCGGCATCAATAAGTTATCTGTAGCACCAATGATGGTTGCAATGGGTGTGCGCAATTCGTGCGACAAAGAGTTGAGCAACGTATCGTAAAGCTTCAGCATATTTACCTGTTGTTCTTCATCCTGTACTCGTTTCTCCTTTTGCTTAATTCGATAGGCCAGTGCAGAATGCACCACTGCAATCACAAAATACCCGATCAGTAAAAAGAAATCTTCCGCCGAGTTTACGTGGAAAGTAAAGCGAGGTGGAATAAAGAAAAAGTTCCAGATAAAGGCGCTTACCAATGCCGCGACGATTACGGGTAGAATATTTAAAAAAAGCGATAAAAACGACAATGCAACCAGCAACAGGAAAGCAACCACCTTATAGTTGAGCACATCATTCCACCAATAACAACTGCCCGAAACAAACAGCACAACCAATACGCTTACGAAGTATTGATTGAATTTTATATTGCTTTTTGGAAATAATTTTTTCAGTGTGTCAACTCAAATGAGAAATGTAAAATTAAATCTAATGATATAAATAAAATATAAAGATTTAAAGCAGCACATAAAGATTTTATAAAGATCAATCGTTGCAGTAGACAGCTTTGGCAGGTAATCGATAATATTTGGGGGATACTTGTAATATTGGCCCTGGTTGCCTTGATAGCTACTCATAAAACAATGCCATACCTATTTGCCATTTCCGATTGGTTGCCAACATTGCTGAATTCAACGCTATAGAATCGGTAATTGTAACCGGCAATGAAAATAGCTTGCTTAATTTCGCATTAACTTTTAGGATTAGGAATAACATTCGCAAACCTTAACTGAGAATAGGTTAGACTCTATTTTCTTTTTTTTCTTGATAAAACCCTTCGACTTCGCTCAGGGTTAAACAAAAAAAATCAAGGCTGCGAATAAAAAGGCTGAAAATTTCAACATGATCCTAAATCCGATGGCTATCGGATCAAGGATCCCGAAAGCTTTCGGGACGCCGCCGGCAGTTCAATGGTTTAAAGCTTATGCCCGGCTCAAACAGCCTTGATTTCTTAACGGATCATATTGAAATTTTCTAGCACTTTTTATTCGAGGCCGCTTATAGCCAATGGTTGCGAACGTTTCACGTAATCCTTAACTTTATTGGAAAGCATCTTTAAAAGTTGCATAGACGACCACAAAACATTCAACGCAGAACCAATGATAAAAGATTTAGACACCGAAAAACAACTGGCGGCAAAAGAAGCGGTCAAATTAATTAGCAACCACCAGATCGTTGGACTTGGAACCGGTTCAACAGCGAAGTATGCCATTACAGAAATTGGAGCACTGGTAAAAAACGGGTTGCAAATTCAAGCAGTAGCCACCTCCATTAAAACGGCCGAGCTGGCAACGACATTAAACATTCCGCTGATTGATATCGACTCCGTTGTTTCCATTGACATAACCATTGACGGCACGGATGAATTTACCAACGACCTGGTGCTCATAAAAGGTGGCGGTGGCGCATTATTAAGAGAAAAAATTGTTGCATCACTGTCCAAAGAAACGATCATCATAGCAGACTCCTCTAAACAGGTAACAGAATTGGGCAAATTTAAATTACCCATCGCTGTGCTTCCGATAGCCTGCAATTATGTGTTGAAGCAAATTAAAAAACTCGATGGCAGCGGAACCGTAAGAGTGATTGCAGGCAAGCCCTTTATTACGGATGACGGCAACTACATCATTGATGCCAATGTTGGATTGATTAAAAATCCGGCCGCCCTTGCTATGGAATTAAATAATATAGTGGGCATTGTGGAGCATGGACTGTTTGTACATCTTGCCAGCAAGGTAATTATGGGGAATGGGGAGGCTACTATTACTTTTCTGCCATCCTGATTGCTACGAGGTAATTCCAGACTTAAATGGGACGTTAAATCAATCTCATTTAGTTAACGTAGCCTACTTGCTTCTTCGGGGCATTATGTGGGTAGCCACAGCACAGATCATTATTGATTTACATTCCGTTAGGAACGTTATCTGGATTTGCATATAACATTCCTAACGAAACGCAACACCAATCTAACTATATCTTCTACCAACATATTGTTTCTAACACAACACAGAATGCTCAACTAAACGACATTCAATTTTCAATCGATGTCGTCAACTTAAATACAACCGCCGTCAGGGTTTGCAACCGCTGACGGGGTTGGATGAACCCCGACGGCAGCTATAAGCCCCGTCGGCGGTTGTTGAGGCATTTGCCAAACTCTATCAACGACATTGAATGTTGAATATTCAACGCCCGGAACAGCCATCACAATTTCTCCCTGAAAAGCTTAATTTTATCCATTCCAAACCATCTAAAAGAAAGGAATGCCATCAAATGAAAAGTGATCCGATTACGATAACAGATATTGCAAAGGCATTAAATTTTTCTTCGTCTACTGTTTCAAGAGCACTGCGAGACAGTTACCAGATCAGTGAAAAAACCAAACGGATTGTAAAAGCTTATGCTGAAGAACACAACTACCACCCCAACCTGGTGGCGCAAAGCCTGAAGAACAATAAAAGCAAAAGCATTGGCTTGTTGTTATGCTCGGTTCCCAATAATTTTTTTGCAGAAGTAATCAATGGTATCGAGTCCATTGCTTACAACAGCGGTTATCATATTATCATTACCCAAAGTCATGAATCGGCAGAAAGAGAAGCCAAAAATCTGGAACATTTGATCTGGCGGTCGGTAGATGGATTGATTGTATCCTTATCTACCGAAACAAAGGATATGAGCAAGCTACAGCAAATTCATGCCAATGGTGTGCCCATTGTTTTCTTTGACCGGGTGAGCGATTGCATTGATACCCACCAGGTGGTGGCAGACAATATTGGCAGCGCCTACCATCTTACCAAACACCTGCTGGAAAGTGGCTTTAGAAACATAGCACAAATCACCAGTGCAGAAGATATGTCCATCACCCATGAAAGAAATGAAGGTTATTTTAAAGCGCTGGCAGAGTTTGGAATTCCAGCCAGGGAAAATTACCTACGGTATTGCCAGCATGGTGGCATGCTCATTGAAGAAATAGAATCATCCGTACAAACCTTACTCGATTTAAAAGAGCCACCCGATGCTTTGTTTACCGCCTCCGACCGCATTACCATCGGGGCATTTGCCTACCTACACAAAAAGAAAATACGCATTCCCGAAGAAATGGCCATTGCAGGCTTTTGTAATTTCAGTTCACCGGAATTGTTCAATCCCTCGCTTACTACCATTTGCCAGCCGGCATTTGAAATGGGCAAAACAGCCGCCGAATTATTGATTCAATTAATTGAAAGCAAAAAGCCCAAGACCAGTTTTGAAAAAAGGATTTTGCCAACGGAATTGATCATCCGGGATTCGTCGGTTAAAAAATAAGGATGTTTCATTCGGAAGGAACGGCGTACAGGTAGCGATAAAAAAAGCCCGGCAAATAAGCCTGGCCTGTTATTATAAAAAAGTGTAGTGCTATATTATAAAACGATGGTTCGGTTCGTAACCAGCTTCCCATGAGTTAAAAATGAAGAATAATCGACCATTCATAATTCACCATTCATCAACATTGACGATTCACAATTCAATATAGTTTACTTAAGAAAAAAATCACGCAAAGAGAGAAAAGATGCAAAGTTGATTTTGCTTTTTCTTCACGACTTATTTTATTTCTTTGCGACTTTGCGTGAAAAATAATGCGCTAAGTAAACGACATTGATTGACAATTCACCTCCCGATAGCTATCGGGACACCAATTTATTTCAACGTATAAACCGGTGCAGGATCCATATCCGGAAACGATTGGTTCTCCCCGGCCATTCCCCAAATAAATCCATAGTTGGAAGTACCCGATCCAAAATGCACACTCCATGGAGCAGAGATCACCGCCTGGTGATTGGTTAATACCACATGTCGTGTTTGCTGCGGTTCGCCCAAAAAATGAAATATGGTATGCTGTGCAGGAACATCAAAATAATAATACACTTCCATCCGGCGGGTATGCGTGTGCGGTGGAACAGAATTCCAAACACTACCGCTTTCCAAAACGGTTAGGCCCATTACCAGTTGGCAACTTTTTATTCCATCCAGGTGAATGTATTTGTAGATAGTGCGCTGGTTGGAGGTTTCAACCGAACCAATGGCAACCGGCGAGGATTCAGCCTTGCTCATTTTCACGGTTGGATATACATGATGCGCCGGAGCAGACAACAAGTAAAACAAAGCCGGATTGGCCGCATCTACCGATTGAAAACTTACGTCTTGTGTTTCTTTACCTAGGTAAACACAATCCAGTTTGTCCAGCTCATAAGTAGCGCCCGCTGCCAATACCTTGCCTGCACCGCCAATATTGATCACGCCCATTTCTCTTCTTTCCAAAAAATAAGCTGACTTTAATTCTTCTTCATTTTCTAACACAAGGGTGGTATTCACCGGCTTAGCACCACCAATGATCATTCGGTCGTAGTGCGAATAAACTAAATTGATTGCATCATCCTGCATCAATGTTTCGCAAATAAAATTAGCCCTAAGTTCATCTGTATTCATAGCCGCAGTTTCCTTCGGACTATTTTGAAATCGTATTTCCATGGTATTAGTAATTGTTTTAAAATTCAATTGATCCAAACCCCATAGCCATCGGGACCAGCATCAAGTATCAAGTCCCGATAGCCATCGGGACCAGCATCAAGTATCCAGTATCAAGTCTCCGGCATCCAGCATCAAGCACCCAGCACCCAGCATCCAGTATCCAGTATCCTCCATCAAGTATCCAGTATCCACCATCAAGTATCCACCATCCAGCATCCAGTATCCAGCATCAAGCACCCAGCATCCAGCATCCAGCACCCAGCATCCAGCATCCAGCATCCAGCATCCAGCATCCAGCATCCAGTATCCAGTATCCAGTATCCACCATCCAGCCACTACTCATTCGCCGCCTTGCCCAACGATGCCAATATTCCACCATCAACATACAGGATATGTCCGTTTACAAAATCAGAAGCTTTCGATGAAAGGAAGATAACCGCCCCCTGCAAATCATCTGCATTTCCCCAGCGCTCTGCCGGTGTACGACGGATGATAAATTCGTTAAATGGATGACCATCTACCCGAATCGGTGCTGTTTGACTGGTAGCAAAATACCCCGGCCCAATGCCGTTTACTTGTATATTGTGTTTGGCCCATTCGGTTGCCAGGTTCTTCGTCAGCATTTTCAAACCACCTTTCGCTGCAGCGTATGCGCTTACTGTTTCCCGTCCTACTTCACTCATCATGCTACACATGTTGATAATTTTACCATTACCACGCTTCACCATCGATTTGCCAACATGCTTCGACATGATAAATGGACCGGTAAGATCCACTTTCAACACCAGTTCCCAATCTGCCAGTTCCATCTCCAATACCGGTGTACGCTTGATGATACCCGCATTGTTAACCAAAATATCAATCGGCCCAACTTCTGATTCAATTAATTCAATGTGTTTCATTACGGCTGCTTCATCGGTTACATCAAATAGATAACCTTTCGCAGTGATGCCATCAACAGCATAAGCGGCGATTGCATTATCCAAACGTTCCTGGATCAGGTCGTTGATTACGATTTGTGCGCCTGCTTTTGCAAGACCCGTTGCCATCGACATTCCCAGGCCGTGTGTGGCGCCTGTTACCAATGCTGTTTTTCCTGTTAAATCAAATAACGATAGTGACATGTTTATTTTTTTTATGAATAACTAAATGCTGATTGAATATTGCCCGGTGCATCGGTGCCTGTATGAATCGTTTGGTGCTGACTTGAAATAGCAAACATTTTCTATTATACTTTTTTAAAAAGGCCTGCAAAAAAACCAGGCTGGTGCTTACCTACCAACTGGCAAAATGATGACCGTTAACGAGGATAAAGGTAGCATCAATGCCCATGGGTTTGCGATTGAGCAGGGTATTTATTTGTGCAAACGAGTGCATAAAAAAGAATGTACAGCAAAAGTAAATACGATCTGCCGGTGGCAACGGGTAACAATTAGCTGCATTGAAACCCCGATAAGACCGGGCTTTGTGGCTAAACCTTAGCGACAATTTAAATTTGACTTAATGCGTATTTGTGGTGTAAAAATAAAACGGCATTTTTTTCTGCAGAGCATTGTAAAACAAGT
>JBGSMI010000344.1:0-17955 GCA_041740215.1 Ferruginibacter sp. | reverse complement strand
GCTGAAGGCAGCACCATGCTGAATGCGTTTGAGTTTTCGCCGAACGATAAAATAGCCGTCATTTTTGGCAATGAAGTAACCGGCGTGGAGCAGGAAACCATCCGCCAAAGCGAAGGCTGTATTGAAATACCGCAGTTTGGAATAAAACATTCTTTAAACATTGCCACGGCGGCCGGTGTTGTATTGTGGGAGTTGGTAAGGGGGAGAACCCCCTAGCCCCCTGAAGGGGGAATTAAATGCAGCGGTATTTATGAGCCAGTGTTTTTTGCGTTTGATCTTTTTGATTTTTTTACCAGGCATCAGTACTTCGATGTAGCTTCATTGGCGTCGCACTCTTGTACTGAATATCTTTTGGCAGCTTTAACCACATTATATGGTAACAACAACGGGTTAGCTGTTTTTGTAATTTAAAACTGAAATCGATTCATGAGTAGTTTAAAGAAATATTTAAGTTTAGTGAAATTTAGCCATACCATTTTTGCAATGCCTTTTGCAATTATTGGTTTTTTTCTCGGATTGATATACTCAAGAGATGTGTATGTAGAAAATTTCACCTTATATCAGTTTCAAAAAAAAGTGGAAGGTCATAGTGATAATGATATTCTTCTCAGATATATGGTGATTTTTTTCTTAGTCATTCTATGCATGATCTTCGCCCGCAGCGCAGCCATGGCGTTTAATCGCTACCTCGACAGGCACTTCGATGCAATGAATCCACGTACAGCCATTCGGGAAATCCCGGCTGGTATTATCTCTAAAGAAAGTGCTTTGCGTTTTGTAATCATTAATTGTTTTCTCTTTATTATTGCAACATTTTTCATAAATCGTATCTGTTTTTATTTATCACCCGTTGCCTTATTTGTGGTGTTATTTTATAGCTATACCAAACGGTTTACAGCGCTTTGTCATTTGGTATTGGGCGTTGGGTTAAGTCTTGCACCGATCGGAGCCTACCTTGCTGTTACCGGGCATTTTGATGTATTACCGGTACTTTTTTCGTTCACCGTTTTATTTTGGGTCAGCGGCTTCGATATCATTTATGCCCTGCAGGATGAAGCATTTGACAAATCGCAAAACCTGCATTCAATACCTGCAGCAGTAGGTAAAGAAAAGGCTTTACAAATATCAACATTTCTGCACCTGTTGTCTGCCATCTGTGTGGTATCAGCCGGTGTGTATGGTAATTTTGGCTGGCTGTACTGGATTGGCATTGCGGTATTTATCGGGATGTTAATCTATCAGCATTCTATCGTAAAACCCAACGATCTGTCAAAAGTAAACATCGCCTTCATGACGGCCAATGGCATAGCATCGGTAGTATTTGCGGTTTTTGTATTGCTGGATATTTTTAGGATGTAGGGTAGGAACAGGCCGCGGCCTGTTCCTACGGAAACAATACCAACCATCAACTATCAACCATCAACTATTTATGGCCAGGATATTAGCAATCGATTACGGCGGAAAAAGAACCGGACTGGCAGTAACCGATCCCTTGCAAATTATTGCAACCGGCTTGGAAACCATTCATTCAAAAGATTTAATTCCGTATTTGAAAAAATATTTTGCCGCTGAACAGGTTGAGCTGATCATCATTGGTATGCCCGTAAACTGGGATGAAACGGATACCCATGGCACGCCATTGGTAAAAGCTGCGATTAAGAGTCTGCAAAAACACTTTCCGGCAATACCCATTAAAACCGTGGATGAACGCTACACTTCTAAGATGGCTAAGGATGCCATGCTGCAAATGGGCATGAAAAAAAAAGACCGCCAGGTGAAGGGAAGTGTAGATATTATAGCGGCTACCATCATATTACAGGAGTATCTTCAAAGCAATCCCTGAGAATTTTGTAAATTCGCCGTTCGAAAAGCAAAACCAGTAAGGCATTCCCTGATTACCACCTTTGCTTCATCATTTAAAAATTAAAGAAAAGGAAATAATTTATTTCCCATTGAGCATTTATGATTTTACCAATAGTAGCCTACGGTTCACCCGTTTTAAGAAAAGTTTGTAATGACATTACTCCGGATTATGCCGGGCTGGAAAAGCTGATTGCCGATATGTGGGAAACGATGTATAACAGTAACGGCGTTGGCTTGGCCGCACCTCAGATCAATAAAGAAATCAGGATGTTTATGGTAGATAGTACACAAATTTTTGATAATCTGGAAGATGATGAAGAAGATTTGTACCCCGATGGTCCTGGTTTTAAAGGAACCTTTATCAATGCACATATTGAAAAAATTGAAGGAACGGAATGGTCTTACAACGAAGGTTGTCTTAGTATTCCCAAAATAAGAGAAGATGTTTATAGAGGTGAAAGAGTTACACTTAATTATGTGGATGAAAATTTTCAGCCCCAAACAAAAACATTCAATGGCATCACTGCCCGTGTATTGTTGCACGAGTATGACCATATAGAAGGAAAGCTTTTTATCGACTATATCAAACCGTTAAAACGGACGCTTTTAAAAAGGAAGCTATCTGATATCAGCAGAGGAAAAGTGAACGTGGATTACAGGATGGTGTTTCCGAAATAAGATGGCATAAAGGTAATGCCTAAAGGGCAATGAATGCAGTGATTTTAGAAAGTGGTGCCCATGTATTTGGGCATTTACAATTTAAAACAGTTTCAGTCCTTCAGGCATTTAACAGCATCTAAATTAATTGTAATAATTTGCAGGTATGATTCAAAAGATCGTACCTTTTTTTACATGTATCACGTTCTGCGCCCAAATGTCTGCACAGATTGTTACCGATTCATTGCTAACTGTGGGTAAGAAAACCATTACCCTTAGCGAAGTTGTCGTCAACAATAAATTAAATGTGCCCGATTTTATCAATCGGATAAAGGATGATACCAGTTTTTACAAAGCATTCCTAAATCTTCGCCTACTGGGCTATACGGCTATCAATGATGTAAGAATATTGCAAAAAGACGGCGCCATGCAGGCATCCTGTTTTAGTAAAACCAAACAAATAGTCGACAATAATTGCCGAAGAATGGAAACAATGGAAGAACGAAGTTCAGGTGATTATTTCGGCAATAATCATCAATACAATTATTACACTTCCCAAATGTATGCGTCCCTTTTTTTTACTACCGGTTCCATTTGTGGCGAAGACAATATTGTTGCCGGAAGAGAATTGACTACCACAGGAAAAAGCGGAATTGAGAAACACAAAGAGCAATTGAAGATGTTGTTTTTTAACCCCGGCAGGAGAATTACAGGCTTGCCTTTTATGTCAGGTAAAACCGCTATTTACGATGATAATATGGCTGATGTGTATGACATGAGTATTGATATGGACGATTACAACAAAACCAGTTGCTACATTTTTACCCAAAAAGTGAAACCAGGCATGGAAAATAAAGTGGTGGTAGATGAAATGATCACCTGGTTCAATGATAAAACCTATGAAGTAGTTGCCCGGAATTATTCGTTAAGCTACAATGCCGCCGTTTACGATTTTAAAGTGCAAATGGAAGTAAAGATGACTCTCGCAGGAGCGTACCTGGTGCCCTCATTGATCAAATACAACGGCAACTGGAAGGCGATTTTTAAAAAACGAGAGAGAGGTGTTTTTACGGCTACGCTGTATGATTTTAATGCCCCCGTCCCGTAAAGGGGAGTTATTTGAAGAGCATGTTTTTGTGCAAACCTTTTTTTACTTTTAGAGAAAGGGCTTTCTGTTCGTAGAACTCCCCTTTAGGGCAATGTCATTTAGTTAGGCATTCTTTGTACCATCGGAACAATATGTGGGTGGCAAATTCAAATCAATTGAACAAGCGTTCCGTAGGAACGCAATATTTTATCAAACTAAATCCACATAACATTCCTAACGGAACGAAAATTCAAAATGATAAATACTCGTGCTACCCGCATATTGCCACTAAAGGGCAGGTCTTCAGTCTTGACTAAATGATATTGCCCTTTAGGGGCTGGGGGCTTCTGGCTCTAAATTACCACCCTCAACAATCCCTTCAAATATTCCTCATTAATCCGAGCCCCCAAACCCGGAGTATCAGGCACGCTGATTATTCCTTTATCACCATAGATAATACCTCCTGCAACCGGGTCTTCAATAAACATCAAGGGCGTATCAAAGTCGAAAAAAACAATGGAGTCGCTTGCCAATGCTAAATGTGCCGCTGCGGTAAATGCAAGTCTGGATTCTAAGAAGCCGCCTAACTGTATGTTGATATCGTTGTCTTCTGCAATTTTTATGATTTTTAAGGCTATAAAAATACCAGACGATTTGCCCAATTTTACATTCACCGAATCGCAAGACTTTAGGTCAATCAAACGCCTTGCATCATGATGGTCGCAGCAAGATTCATCGGCCATAATTTTTATGGGACTTTGCTTTCTTATATTGGCGAGTTCCATAAAATTCCATCGTGGTATGGGCTCTTCGCAATGCTGAATATTGTAGGGCGCCAGTTCATGAAGTATGTTGATAGCGGTGGCAACATCCCAACCCTGATTGGCATCAATTCTCAATGGTATTTCCATTCCCACCGCTTCTCTAATCATTCTTATTCTTTCCACATCTTTTTCATGATGTCCCAGTTTAACCTTGATCACCTGAAAACCATTGGCTTTTATTTTCACCGCGTCATCCGCCATCTTTTGTGGATAATCGATACTTACAGTATAATCGGTAATGATTTCTTTCGTTTTGCTTCCACCTAAAAATGCATACAAAGGCAGGCTGGCATTCTGGGCAGCGATATCATACAATGCAATGTCAAAGGCACTTTTAATACTGTTGTTGGCATAAATTACGCTGTCCATAAAGCCGGTGCAGGCTTTAATATCCAGCGGGTTTTTGCCTTTCAAAATCTGCGCTAAATATTGCCCTACTATAAAACAGGTATCCATACTTTCACCGTTGATGGTCATAAACGGACTGCATTCTCCATACCCGGTCAATCCATTACTGGTGTTGATTTTTACAATCACATTTTCGGCGTGGGTTAATATCCCCAGTGAAATTTTGAAGGGCTCTTTTAATTGAATAGGGGATTTATATATTTCGATGGATTGAATGGTTTGCATAGGATGCTATTCTTTTTTTGTGTTAGTAATGATCAAATAAATTTATCAGCTCCCTTTTACCTTTCGGAAAAAATCTGACTATTTTTCTATATGTCCAGGTCAGCGTTTAATAATTCTTTCGGGGTTGGTTCATTTTTGTCCAATGTTGAAGGCAGTTCCGAATAGCGTTTCACCTTTCCCGCAAACTTTCGCTTGAGTACATCCTGCACCGGGATATTCTCCAGCTTACTTTCAAGCCAGGAAATAATGTCGAGGTAGATAAAAGCCCTTGTTTCAAAACGGTTGTTTTGCAGCGCTTTTAATTTTACCAGTAGTTTTTGCAGTTCGGGTTTAATATCTCTTACCGATACATGAAAACTGGTGCGGATGAATTTAAATATTTCTTCTTCTACCACACTCAGGTTGTGCATCTTGGCCATAAAGCGATACACCGACTTTATCAAATGATCCAGGATTTCTTCATTGCCCAGCTCGTAATGGGCAATCAGATGAAGGAGGCGGCTATAGCATTGCAAATCGGTTCGCAGGTCTACCTTCCAGTTGATGATTTTATTTAGGTAGTCAATGGCTTTTTCGTAATTGCCGCTGCCGAAATACAGGCAGGCAATTTTGTAGTAGAAAACAAGGATACGATGGCGATCAAGGTATATCTCGTACTCTTTAATTTTTTCTTCAATACCCGGGATCAATGCCAGTCCTTCTGTAAAACTGCCTTCCAAAAAATGTTTGTTGAATTGCGAAATGGTGCTGTAAACAAAACATAGTATCCTATTATTAACATTGTTCTTAACCAGATCGCTCTCGCAGAATTTGTCAAATAAAGCCAGCGTATCTGCCAGCTTTTTATGGTTGCCCAGGTCAAAATGGGAACCCATGAGGTTGTGCATTCCTTTGATGTAATGACCGGTTTCAATCTCCAGCATGAAGGGCTCTTCCTGAAAAAGGTTTACCCATTTTTGAGTGTAGCGGTAATATTGTAAAAAATCCTGGCGAATAAAAGCGTTCCAGCAATAGCTTTGGTACAGATACAACCGCTGGTAAAAGCTGGTACAAGCGGCAGTTTTGTTTCCCAACCTGCTGGTAAAGAATTCCTGCACTTCCTGCGTTTCTTCCTCGTTGCGGCTATGGCCGTTTTTAATATACCAGCTATAAAGCTGCAAGGATAAGTTAGAGAGTTGTGAAACCAGCGCCAGGCTATAACTTACCTCATCCGACTCATGGCTCAAATGTTCTGCCCTATCCTGCATACTTCTGGTTATAAAGAGTGTTTCAATTTTCTTTTCAAAAAAGAGCACTTGCTGCAGGTAGGTAAACTGGTTATGAATTTTGGCTTGCTCTTTTAGCCGGTCCAAAACTTTTAGACTTTGGTGATACAATCCTTTATTGTATAAAATACGGGCATAATCCATCTGCTCGTGTAAAGCAATATCGATGCTCTCAATATTGATTAGACGCAGGCTACTCAAAATTTGTTTGTATAAATGAGCCTTTAGATTACTTAATTGCTGCTTTTTAATACCCTCATTTTTCTTTAGCAAAACGGCTTCGTCGTAAGTTTCCATCTTATCCAGCGCATCAAATAATTGCACGCTTTTTAGTTCGTCCGAAGACGAGTTGCGGGTAGCATACAACTTGAAATTGCGCTTTTCGCTCTTCTCAAGTGACTTAATAAGCTGAAATAAGGGGTCTGTACTCCTGTTGGGCATCGTAATTTGATTTCTTTAAATTCCTCACTGGATATGTGTTTCAGGCAAAAATAGATGGTTTATATAACGTAATGTTGGTAATAATTTGATAACCTGATGCAGTATTATGCTGCTACATTCGTAACTCAGCGTAATCAAAATATTAAGATCACAAATTTAATTACCCTGATTTTTCTAAATGTACAATTTCTATGGCAGATAACAAGATACACATTTTCGACACTACACTCCGCGACGGAGAGCAGGTCCCTGGCTGTAAGCTAAACACCAACGAAAAAGTTGAACTGGCTTTAAAGTTAGAAGAATTAGGTGTAGATATCATTGAAGCTGGATTCCCAATTTCATCGCCAGGCGACTTTAGCTCAGTAAATGAAATATCAAAAATCATTACCAATGCCAGTGTATGCGGATTAACAAGGGCCGTTAAAAAAGATATTGAAGTAGCCGGTGAGGCGTTAAAATATGCGAAGCGTCCAAGAATTCATACCGGAATCGGAACATCTGATCTTCATATTAAAGCAAAATTTAATTCTACCAGGGAAGATATTTTGGAAAGAGCCATACAATGCGTAAAGTGGGCAAGAAATTTTGTAGATGATGTAGAATTTTATGCAGAAGATGCCGGCAGAACGGACAATAGCTATCTGGCACAGGTTATAGAAGCTGTTATCAAGGCAGGTGCCACTGTGGTTAATATCCCCGACACAACTGGCTATTGCTTACCTCACCAGTACGGCGAAAAGATTGCATACCTTATAAATAATGTTCCCAATATTGATAAAGCCATCATTTCCTGTCATTGTCACAATGATCTTGGACTGGCAACCGCTAATTCGATCGCAGGTATCATTGGTGGTGCAAGACAAATAGAATGTACCATCAACGGAATTGGTGAACGGGCTGGTAATACTTCGCTGGAAGAAGTAGTGATGATCATCAAGCAACACAAAGAGATGAATTTTCATACCAGTATCAATACCAAATTATTGAACCCAATGAGTTTGTTGGTGGCGGAAACCATGCGTATGCCTGTACAATGCAATAAGGCAATTGTTGGTTCTAATGCTTTCTCTCATTCTTCGGGTATTCACCAGGATGGATTTCTGAAAGAAGCCTTGACTTATGAAATCATTGATCCTGTTGAAGTTGGAGCAGAAGCGTCGAAAATTGTGTTGACTGCAAGAAGCGGAAGAAGTGCGTTGGCTCACCGTTTTCATAAATTAGGCTATTCTTTTGATAGAAATGATATTGATGCGCTTTATCAGGAATTTTTGCTGGTTGCAGATAGCAAGAAGGAAGTAATGGAAGATGATTTAAATGCAATGGCGAAAACCTATAGTAAAGTAGTTTTAGCATAGTTGTCAGGTTGATGGTTGATGGTTGATGGTTGATGGTTGATGGTTGATGGTTGATGGTTGATGGTTGATGGTTGATGGTTGATGGTTGATGGTTGATGGTTGATGGTTGATGGTTGCGAAGCTGTCGGTACTGCAGGTCAGACCGGCGGCTGATTTAAGGTCATTTGAAACAAAATAGTGAAAGTAAATTCATCTCCCTATTTAAATAATCGCATAAAAAATTACATGTTAAAAAACATCGCAGTAATATTAGGTGATGGCATCGGGCCTGAAGTAACACAGCAATCCATTAATGTATTGGATACGGTTGCGGAAAAATTCGGCCATGTATTTCATTATGATTACTGCCTGATGGGAGCAGTTGCCATTGACCGGACTGGCAATCCTTTGCCGGATGAAACCATTGAAGTTTGCTTAAAAAGTGATGCAATTTTGTTTGGCGCCATTGGACACCCAAAATATGACAATGACCCAACTGCCAAAATAAGGCCTGAACAAGGTTTACTTAAGTTAAGAAAATCATTGCAACTATTTGCGAATATTCGTCCGGTAAAGGCCTATCAATCTTTACATCATTTATCACCCTTAAAAAGCAAATACCTGGAGCAGGTAGATTTTATCATCTATCGGGAATTAACCGGAGGTATTTATTATGGCGAAAAGCAAACCAATGAGGATCAAACATGGGCATCCGATGGGTGTGTTTATACAAAGGAAGAGGTTGAACGCATAGCACACCTTGCGTTTCAGGCAGCACAACATCGTAAAAAGAAACTGACTTTGGTAGATAAGGCCAATGTGCTGGAAACATCACGGCTGTGGAGAAAAGTATTGCAGGAAATGGCGGGCCAATACCCCGATGTTAAGCTTGAATTTTTGATGGCTGACAATGCAGCCATGCAAATAATATTGAATCCAAAGCAGTTTGACATTATATTAACCGATAATTTATTTGGCGATATTTTAAGTGACGAAGCAAGTGTGATCAGTGGTTCGTTGGGATTGTTGCCTTCCGCATCAATAGGTAATTCAAATGCGATGTTTGAACCCATTCATGGTTCTTATTCAAAGGCAACCGGAAAGGATATAGCCAATCCGATCGCCTCTGTTTTGTCAGCAGCCATGATGCTTGATTATTTTAATTTAAAGCAGGAAGCAATTTTGGTAAGAGAAGCAGTGGCATGGACAATCGCTCATTTATTTGTAACAAAAGACATCGATCCAATCAATTTTTATTTTACATCAACGGTTGGAGAATTGGTTTGTGATTATATAAGCGGAAGAATAAGCGGAGATATTCACCAGGAGAATATAGACTTGAGAAAGTCAACGATAATTTAAGAAAGCTTAAGGCGGAAGGCATAAGGCATAAGGCATAAGGCGTAAAGCTTAAGGCAGAAGGAAATAACATCGGGTTAGTTAGAAAGGTTTTATTTAAGGTTTATAAAGCATTCCCGTTAGCATGCTACAAACCTTTTACCCTAAACCATCAACCTTTTACCATTTAAAATAGTTCTTTGTTTTTTAAACGTTCGAAGGTACATTTGCAATACAACTCTTTTATATGTTGAAAGGCAAATTGAATAATGGCGTAAAAAATTTCACAGCATTCATTGTTGTGGTCTTAGTCATTATTATACCTGTAACACACGGAGGAGGATATCTTATTTAGCATTACAACTAATCATAAAAAAGACCCGACTCCAAAACGAGTCGGGTTTTTTTATGCCGCTAAAAAACCGAAAGCTTAATGCCGAAAACAAAAAGCAGAAGTATTGTTAAATTGGCATTGGCAATTCGATCTCGATTTTAATTATTAATACGTAAATGAAAAAATGATGAATATGTGATGGAAGTTTAGTTGCGTTTTTAGTAACTGCCAACCATTAACCAACAACCATCAACCATCAACCTTCTTATTATGGCTACTTATTATAACGAAAAAACGGTTCTTTATTTAAACGGAGCATTTGTAAAAGCTACCGATGCAAAGATGGATTTGTACAGCCAGTCTTTGCATTATGGCTACAGTGTGTTTGAAGGCATTCGTTCTTACAAAACGGAGAACGGTGAGACAAAAATTTTTAAACCTGTTGCGCATTATGAGCGCCTGCGAAATTCTGCTACAGCTTATAATCTTCCTTATCATTGGACAGTGGAAGAACTGGAAGCAGCTACTTATGAAGTACTCAGACAGAATAACCTACAGGATGCGTATATCCGTCCGGTTGTTTTTGCGCCGGCCAATATGAGTTTCGCTCAAAATACAGAATCCTTTATCCTGATACAGGCATGGGAAATGCAACCTTTTTTAGGAGAAAAATTATTACGGGTCATGACCTCATCCTTTGAAAGACCCAACCCAAAGGGATTTAAGATTGAAGCCAAAGCAGCAGGGCATTATGTGAACTCCATTTTAGCCAGTCAGGAAGCCAAAGCAAAAGGTTTTGATGAAGCATTGCTGAATGATATGAATGGCCATGTAGCAGAGGGGCCGGGTGCAAATGTTTTTTATGAAAAGGATGGCAAATTATTTACACCAGCGACAGGTAATATTTTGCCCGGCATTACCAGGGCAACAGTGATTGAAATTTGCCATGAACTGGAAATACCGGTAGAAGAAAAGTTAATTGATCCGGAAGAATTGAAAGATGCAGATGCCGCTTTTTTCTGTGGTACTGCAGCAGAAGTTATTGGTTGGGAAAGTATCGATGATGTGCCATTTAAAAAGAATTGGAATGATAGCCTGGGTAAAATAATTCAGGATACATATAAGCAAAAGACGGCCTCCCCAACCCCTCCGAAGGAGGGGCTAAAGAATAGCCTCAATAATTTGGTAGCGGAATTGAACTAACAAAATAATTTAAAATAGATAGAACAATATAATGGACACAACGAAAAATACAGAGACTCAGTATAACTCCCCTTTAGGGGATGGGGGTTTAAACAAGTACAGCAGAACGATCACGCAGGATATTACACAACCTGCAGCACAAGCCATGTTTTATGGCATTGGATTAACTGAAGAAGATCTTAAAAAAGCACAGGTTGGTGTAGTAAGTATGGGATACGACGGCAATACCTGTAACATGCACTTAAATGAACTGGCGCAAATTATTAAGAAGGGCGTTTGGGACGTTGATTTGGTTGGGCTTACCTTTCATACCATTGGTGTAAGTGATGGTATGAGTAATGGAACGCCTGGTATGCGTTATTCATTGGTGAGCAGGGATGTTATTGCAGATTCAATCGAAACAGTTTGTGGTGCGCAACACTACGATGCATTGATAACAGTGCCTGGTTGCGATAAAAATATGCCGGGCTCATTGATTGCAATGGGCAGGTTAAATCGTCCGGCAATTATGGTGTATGGTGGTTCTATTGCAGCGGGTCATTATAAAGGACAGGATTTGAATATTGTGTCTGCCTTTGAAGCACTCGGACAAAAGATGGCCGGTAATTTAGCAGAGGATGATTTCTTAGGTATTGTAAAACACAGTTGCCCCGGAGCAGGTGCCTGTGGCGGAATGTACACGGCCAATACCATGAGCAGTGCTATCGAAGCATTGGGTATGAGCCTTCCTTATTCTTCCAGTAATCCGGCTTTAAGTGATGCAAAAAAAGCAGAATGTTTAAACGCTGGCAAGGCTATCCGTCACCTGATGGAAATGGATATAAAGCCCGCTGATATTATGACGGGAAAGGCATTTGAAAATGCGGTTACTATCATCATGGCTTTGGGCGGAAGCACCAATGCGGTGTTGCACATGATCGCCATAGCCAAGAGCGTTGATGTAGTTTTCAAACTGGAAGATTTTCAAATGATTAGTGATAAAGTTCCGGTATTGGGTGACCTTAAGCCAAGTGGTAAATATTTAATGGAAGATCTTCACAAAATTGGCGGCGTGCCGGCAGTGATGAAATATCTGTTAGCGCAAGGTTTTTTGCATGGCGATTGCCTGACCGTAACGGGTAAAACTGTTGCAGAGAATTTAGCGGATGTTCCGGAATTGGATTTTGATACACAAAAGGTGATCCTACCTGTTGAACGCCCGGTTAAAGTTACAGGACACCTTCAAATCCTATACGGCAATTTAGCTGAGCGTGGAAGTGTGGCGAAAATTTCCGGTAAAGAAGGGGAGTTGTTTGAAGGACCAGCCAGAGTTTTTGATGGTGAAACTGAATTGATCAATGGCATCAACAGCGGAAAAATAAAATCCGGAGATGTAGTGGTAATCACCCATGTAGGGCCAAAAGGTGCACCGGGTATGCCCGAAATGCTAAAGCCAACTTCTGCCATTATTGGAGCAGGTTTAGGTAAAAGTGTTGCCTTAATTACAGATGGTAGATTTAGTGGCGGTACCCATGGTTTTGTAGTTGGGCATATTACACCAGAAGCATTTGTTGGCGGTTTAATCGGATTGGTTCAGGATGATGATATCATTGAATTGAATGTGGCTACAAAAAAGATGACGTTAAAAGTATCGGAGGAAGAAATAGCCAGGCGCAGGGCAAACTGGAAACAACGTCCATTAAATGTAACCAAAGGTATTTTATTTAAATACGCAAAGTATGTGAAGGATGCCAGCGAAGGTTGTGTAACGGATGAGTAACCCCCATCCCCTAAAGGAGGGTAAGAAGGAGTTTAATGATAATTGCCTCTTTTCAAAATCCATATTAGTAAACAGAATATTTTTTTAAAATAACATACAATGGAAATAGTAGACATCATCGAAAAAAAAGCGGACCTCAATATAGCAGTGTCTGTATCTAAGTCCTCCGCCCCGGTGGAGGCGGAGGGGGTTGAAATTACTGGCTCACAGGCTGTGTTGGACGCTTTTGTTGCAGAAGGAGTGGACACCATTTTTGGATATCCGGGTGGTGCCATTATGCCGATCTATGATGCATTGTACGATTATCACGATCGGTTAAAACATATTTTGGTTCGTCACGAGCAGGGTGGAATACACGCTGGCCAAGGTTATGCAAGAAGTTCTGGTAAGGTAGGCGTAGTGTTTGCCACCAGTGGGCCCGGTGCTACTAACCTGGTAACTGGTTTGGCTGATGCGATGATTGACAGTACGCCATTGGTTTGTATTACCGGACAGGTTTTCGCACACCTGTTAGGAACGGATGCTTTTCAGGAAGTGGATGTGATCAATATTACCACACCGGTAACCAAATGGAATTATCAGGTAACTGATGCCACAGAAATACCATCGGTGTTGGCTAAAGCATTTCATATTGCGGGCAGTGGCAGGCCAGGACCGGTTTTGATTGACATTACAAAAAATGCGCAAATACAAAAGTTCGAATACAAGGGTTATACAAAATGTACGTTCGTTCGCAGTTACCGGCCAAAGCCAATCGTTCGCAATGAATACATTGTAGCGGCCGCCGAACTGATCAACGAAGCGAAAAAACCATTTGTTATTTTTGGACAGGGTGTGATATTGGGTAAGGCAGAAGCCGAGTTTAAAGCCTTTATTGAAAAAGGTGGTTTACCTGCAGCATGGACTTTATTGGGACTAAGTGCCTTACCAACGGACCATCCGCAAAATGTAGGAATGTTGGGAATGCATGGTAACTATGGTCCCAATGTGTTGACGAATGAATGCGATGTCTTGATTGCTGTTGGAATGCGTTTCGATGATCGTGTTACCGGAAGATTGGATAAATACGCTCGTCAGGCTAAAGTAGTACACCTCGATATTGATCCTGCTGAGATAGATAAAAATGTAAAAGCAACCGTGCCTGTTTGGGGCGATTGTAAAGAAACATTGCCATTGTTAACTAAACTGATTGACAAAAAGCAACACACCGAATGGATTGCAAAATTCAATGAGTTTACACAAAAAGAAATTGAGGTTGTAATCAATGATGAGCTGAATCCAACCGGCGATACATTGACGATGGGTGAGGTAATTAAAGTGTTGAACGAACTGACAAATGGAGATGCGATCATCGTTACAGATGTTGGTCAGCACCAGATGGTTGCTTCCCGGTATGCTAAATTTAACCAGAGTAAAAGTAATATTACCTCGGGTGGTGCCGGTACCATGGGCTTTGCTTTACCTGCTGCCATTGGAGCAAAATTTGGTGCTCCACACCGGACGGTTATCGCCATCATTGGAGATGGCGGTGTGCAAATGACCATCCAGGAATTGGGTACTATCATGCAATGTGAAGTAGATGTAAAGATCCTGATTTTAAATAACCAGTTTTTAGGAATGGTGCGTCAATGGCAGCAGCTTTTTAATGATAAGCGTTATTCTTTTGTAGACATTGCCAGTCCCGATTATGTGATGGTTGCAAAGGCCTATAAAATAGAAGGGCAAAGTATTTCACAAAGAGATCAGGTTAAAGCAGCCTTATCTGCAATGTTAAATCATAAGGGCGCTTATTTGCTGGAAGTAATGGTTGGAAAAGAAAACAATGTGTTTCCAATGGTGCCGCAGGGTTGTAGCGTTGCTGAAATCAGATTGAGTTAAAATCGTTAAAACATTGCAATGATATTCGAAACAAACACGGCGATAGAAACCATTCAGCAAAGCCGAAGATTATTTATAAATCTGGTGGAAGATTTGTCTATTGAAAAGCTGAATGAAATACCGGAAGGATTCAATAACAATATTATTTGGAACTTTGGGCATGTGATTGTAAGCCAGCAAATACTTTGTTATAAACTGGCCAACCAACCGTTCAAAATAGATGCAGCCTATGTGGCAAAATATTCAAAAGGAACAAAACCCGTTTCATTTATTGATGCAGGAGAACTTGCTTTTTTGAAAAACCAGGCTGTCGCTTTGATGGATGAATTGATTGCAGATATTGAAGCAGGTATCTTTGATAAGTTTGATACCTATACAACAAGTTTTGGAGTAGTGTTGAATGAAATAGAAGATGCAGTAAAATACCTCACAATGCACGAAGGTTTGCATCTTGGTTATTCGATGGCATTAAAGCGAATTATAAACAGATAGCAATGGCACAATATTATTAAAAGTTTTGCTACTATATAAATTTTGATCACTTGGTTAACACCGCAACAGCATAGTATGAAAAAGGAATTCACCATAACCGTTTATACAGAAAATCAGATTGGTTTACTTAATCGTATCGCCATCATTTTTGTAAGAAGAAAAATAAATATTGATAGCATGAATACTTCACCGTCAGAGATTGATGGCATTCATCGCTTCACCATCTTAATTGATGAAACGGAAGATGTGGTAAGAAAGGTGTGCAGACAAATTGAAAAGCAGGTTGAAGTATTGAAAGTATATTACAACACTGAAGATGAACTGGTATGGCAGGAAATGGCCCTGTACAAAGTATCTACTGAAGAGATAGCAGAAAAGGTAAAAGTAGAAAGATTGTTGCGGGAATGCGGTGCCAGGGCGGTTGCCATAGCCAAAGATTTTACTGTATTTGAAACAACTGGTCATAGGGAGGAAACAGATAAGCTGGTAAAAGCTTTGGAACCCTACGGACTGATTGAATTTGTACGCAGTGCAAGAATTGCCATTATCAAAAAAAGCAGGGGCTTTCATGAAAAGCTAAAAGAGTTTGAACAGTTTGCTCCAAGCGAAGAGGTGATTGAGAATGAGTTTTTGAATAAGCAGGAAGAGGTGTTTAGTATGTAAAAGCCCCCTGTCCCCCGAAGGGGGAACTTAGGTCGGTCATCATTTGGAATAGGCGTCATCTTTCCTTGTAGAGGAGAAAGGATTATTAAAAAGCTAATTGATTTTCGAATTGGAAAAAGTTCCATATTGGTATGCGGTACAAGTGAGTGACACAACCATGATCCCATGAAATACAATTGCTGAAAAAAAAATTTTTAAAATAAACAATCAATCATTATTAACTCCTCCGGAAAGGATTAACTCTCCGAATAACTCCCCGCTAGCTAGCGGGAACGGGGGCAAACAACAAAAAACATGGCTAATTATTTTAACACATTGTCGCTAAGAGAAAAACTAAACCAATTGGGTGTTTGTGATTTTATGGATAAAAGTGAATTTGCGGATGGAGTGAGTGAGCTGAAGGGAAAGAAGATCGTAATTGTAGGTTGCGGCGCACAAGGGTTAAACCAGGGCTTGAATCTTAGAGATGCTGGTTTGGATATTACTTATACATTGCGTCAGGAGGCAATTGATGAAAAAAGACAATCGTGGAAAAGTGCCACGGAAAATAATTTTAAAGTTGGAACCTACGAAGAGTTGATTCCTTCTGCTGATTTGGTGATTAACCTTACACCGGATAAACAACATACTGCGGTAATCACTGCCATTATGCCCTTGATTAAACAAGGTGCTACACTTTCTTATTCTCATGGCTTTAATATTGTAGAAGAGGGTATGCAGATTCGTAAAGATATTACCGTCATTATGGTAGCTCCAAAATGTCCGGGCTCTGAAGTGAGAGCGGAATACGTAAGAGGTTTTGGGGTGCCCACTTTAATTGCAGTGCATCCTGAAAATGATCCTGAAGGAAAAGGACTCAAATATGCTAAAGCATATTGTGTAGGAACAGGTGGACATAGAGCTGGTGTATTGAAGTCTTCTTTTGTTGCAGAAGTAAAATCGGATTTAATGGGCGAGCAAACAATCCTTTGTGGTTTATTGCAGACCGGTTCTATTTTGAGTTTTGATAAAATGATTGAGAAAGGAATTGATGCTGGTTATGCATCTAAACTGGTTCAATATGGTTGGGAAGTAGTTACTGAAGCATTGAAGCAAGGAGGCATCACTGCTATGATGGACAGACTCTCCAATCCTGCAAAAATTAAAGCGTTTCAGTTATCAGAAGAACTAAAAGATATCATGCGTCCGTTGTTTCAAAAGCATCAGGACGATATCATGAGCGGCGAGTTTTCTAAAACAATGATGGAAGATTGGGCGAACAATGATAAAAATTTATTGACATGGCGTGCATCAACCGGCGAAACGGCATTCGAGAAAACACCGGCCGGCGATGTGAAAATTGCTGAGCAGGAATATTTTGACAATGGTTTATTGATGGTGGCTTTTGTACGGGCAGGTGTTGAACTGGCGTTTGAAACTATGGTTGAATCAGGCATTAAAGAAGAGTCTGCGTACTACGAGTCTTTGCACGAAACACCGTTGATTGCAAACACAATCGCAAGAAAAAAATTATTTGAAATGAACCGGGTTATTTCTGATACAGCCGAATACGGCTGTTACCTTTTTGATCATGCCTGTAAGCCTTTGTTAGCTGATTTTATGAAAAAGGTAGACACCAATATCATCGGTAAAAATTACAATACCGGTAAGGACAATGGTGTGGATAATAAAACAATCATCGTAATCAATGAAGTGATTCGTTTTCATCCGATAGAATTGATTGGTGGCGAATTGAGACAGGCGATGACTGAAATGAAGACGATAAGTACGGTGGCGTAAACCCCCATCTCCTAAAGGGGAGTTATACGAAGAGTTCACGAAATAGCAGAGGTTAAGTCAGCCTCTTTTATGAAAATTTTAAACAACGAATTGAGCACTACTGAAGAAATAACATACGGTACGAAGACCTCCCCTTTAGGGGATGGGGGTTTAGCATACGGTACGAAGACCTCCCTTTTAGGGGACAGGGGCATCGCATACACTTCGCAGACCTCTCCTTTGAGTGACGGGGAATTAACATACTTTCCAAATAACTCCCCTTTAGGGGCTGGGGGCAGTCTCGATTTCTTCGCCGCCGCCACCCGCCTCAAAGGCATCATCACCCGCACACCACTGATGCTCAATCACAATTTGAGCAGGCAGTACCAGTGCAATGTTTTTTTGAAAAGGGAAGATCTGCAG
>JBGSMI010000342.1:0-2741 GCA_041740215.1 Ferruginibacter sp. | reverse complement strand
GTGTACTAAATGCAATCAGAAATAAAATTGTATTAAGAGCAGTTGCGGTTGTGAGTAAGCAAAAAGCTTATGTGGATAACACGAAAATAGCAGCGTAAAAATATAGCGAAAAGTATTTGGTGAAGTCATAACAATCCTGCGGGCTTTAGTATTCTTTTTCGGCCACTAGTGTCCTAACGTTTTCAAAATGCTTTTAAAAACTTAGTAAAATCAATACTTTCAGAGAGTCTAAAAAGTGAAATCTTTCTCAAATCGTTTAAAATTTTAATTGCTTCAAATAGCGTACAAAAAAAGGGTTTCATTCAAATTAGCTATTAAACATTAGAATGCTAGTGATTTTCGGCTAAAACTGTTTTAAATAATCAAAAGGGTAAATTGAGTGCTGGCAATCAATTTGTATTAAAACGCAATAGGCAACTTATTCACACTATATTTCATCTAGACACGTGGCGCAGAAACAGGTGGAGCTGGCGGTGGAACTACATTTGTAATAGGCCTGGTTGTTTTTAAATATATAAAAATAGCTTTCAATTCATCATCAGTCATATGCTTGAACATCGCCCAGGGCATGGGTGGTAGTAACGGTCTTGAAGTTGCCAAACCTTTGGACTTGCCATAATTTGAGAAATTATGTATGCCGTTCAAATGGGTTTTCTACGAACAAATTACAAATTCAAAACAAAGCGCTTGCAAAACGGCAATATCGTATGTTTGCTGTAAAAAAAGTTATCTTTTTTGGAGAACTTCGGAGGCGACTCAAAAATAAGCATGCTTTTACACTATTGAATTCCATGTATTTTTTTAAAAGACTCACTTGGGTCGTGAAAACCTCACCGGTGAAAATGACTCTTTCAGCCAATTGTTCAAACATTCATCGCAGTTTCAATTTCGTTCAAGATAAGAATCAACGTTTCTAAAATTGAATGGAACCGATCATTTATTTACCGATGGTAAATCAAATGCAAGTATTTATCCTCCTTTACTCCGTTCTAAAGATTCCTTTATTTTATCTTTACCAAAATTCATTTATTTAAACAACACAATGAACAGTTACATTCTTCTGGTAATATTGATGATGCTGTCGGCCGCATTTGCTTACATCAATCACCGGTTTATAAAAATGCCTTTTGTAATTGGACTGTTTTTTTTGTCAACCATTCTTTCATTGGTGGTATTAAGCAGTAAAAGTTGGGACCTGCAACATTATGCAGAAATTAAAGATGTTATTGAACATACAGATATCAGTAGAATAATTCTGGAAGTGATGCTTGGATTTTTATTGTTTGCAGGTTCGCTGCACATCCGGTGGTCTGATATTAAAAAACAAATACGACCCATTTCTCTTTTTGCAGTCGGAGGGGTGTTGTTATCTACAGTCATCATTGCCGGATTGATGTATGGTTTGTGCAACCTGTTTAATTTTCCAATCAGCTTTTTGTATTGCTTGATATTTGGTGCACTTATTTCTCCAACTGATCCTATTGCCGTGCTGGGAATATTAACCAAAGCAAACGTTTCTAAGAAGATAGAATCTACGATCGTGGGCGAATCTTTATTCAACGACGGTATTGGTGTGGTCGTGTTCATCGCTTTGCTGGAGACATTGAAATTAGGAAGCGATGATATCAATTTTTCACATTTTGGCGCCTTGTTTGTTCAGGAGGCACTGGGTGGAGGCTTCTTCGGTCTTTTATTGGGCTTAATCTTGTACCTATTACTAAAGTCGATTGATAATTACGAAACAGAAGTACTGCTTACCATCGCCTTTGTAATGTCTGGCTATGCCTTGTGTGCTCACTTTCATTTGTCTGGCGCATTGGCAATGGTTATTATGGGTTTGTTTATTGGTAATTATAAAACAAGTTCTGCTATGAGCGACCATACCCAGGAGTACGTTCATAAATTCTGGGAACTGCTGGACGTGATTTTAAATGCCATATTGTTTATCAGTATAGCGTTTGTGTTGGTAGTAATCGAATTCACAACAACGTATCTTCTTATTGGCTTTTTGTCTATATTTATCGTGTTACTTTCAAGAATCATCGTTGTTTATCTGCCCAATTTGCTTTTGCCAAAATTTACAAATATTAATAATAAAGAAGCGAAGCTAATTGTATGGGGCGGATTGCGTGGCGGGCTATCGCTTGCTTTGGTACTTTCATTACCACCTGGTGGCACTAAAGAACTGCTGATGATTGCAACGTATATGTGCGTTATCTTCAGCATTCTTGTACAAGGGTTAACGATTGAAATAGTTGCAAGAAAACTTACGGCAAAACCATTGATTGAGAAAAAAATGGCTAATCCTGATGGAATGGTTGACCCGGAAAAAAAAGATTAATTTTTTTAAGATTCCCACCTCATTTTTTTTCAATCAACAGCATTATTTATTTCTTCCAGAAGTAATATGTCTGGATTTTTAAAGATTTCGTATACGCAAATCACAATGCAACGATAAAACGGGCACCATCAACATTTCTTACGGCATATTATCAACATTGATCTTAGGTAGCGTGGTTCGCTGCGAGAATTATTATAATTTGCTTGATCGTAATAGCTGTGTAAGCCCGCCACGCTGACATCCGGAATCTTCCCACAGGCGCAGGATTGTTATGACTTCACCAAATACTTTTCGCTATATTTTTACGCTGCTATTTTCGTGTTATCCACATAAGCTTTTTGCTTACTCACAACCGCAACTGCTCTTAATACAATTTTATTTCTGATTGCATTTAGTACAC
>JBGSMI010000319.1:0-9108 GCA_041740215.1 Ferruginibacter sp. | reverse complement strand
AAAAAAATGTAAATTACTGAAAATCATTTAGTTATGAATTCAGGGAAATATGTTTTTTCGCAAATCATGAATCTTATATCATCTACCTCCTTTCAAACCATTGTTAATAGGCACTTTGGTGATTATAAGGTTAGGGAATTTAGCTGCTGGAAACAGTTTTTATGCATGGCATTTGGGCAACTTACTCATCGGGAAAGTATAACCGATACCGTTATTTGTTTAAAGGCTAATGCTAACAAGATGTATCATCTCGGTATTGGTGAAGTTGTTGCGGTTAGTTCTATCACAAGGGCAAATGAGAATCGCTCATTTCAAATTTACGAAGACCTTGCGATGCATCTAATCAAAGAAGCAAAACAACTTTATATCAATGACGACGACTTGGAAGTGTCCCTAAAAAGCAATGTGTTTGCTATTGATGCAACAACCATAGATCTATGTTTATCCACTTTTTATTGGGCTAATTTTCGCAGCACCAAAGCAGGAATAAAGTTGCATACACAAGTTGATTTAAAGACCGCTATTCCTGAATTTATCCTCTTTACCAATGCCAATGTGCATGATGTAAATGTGCTTGATATAATCAATTTTGAAACCAATAGCTTTTATATCATGGATAGAGGATATGTAGACTACAAGCGACTTTACAGAATCAATAGCTGCGGAGCATTTTTTGTTACAAGAACCAAAGACAACATGAATTATCGTCGCCTTTATTCCAAACCAAAAGACAAAACCAAAGGAATAATTTACGACCAAATAATTTTATTGAACAATTATTATGCAGCAAAAAGTTATCCCGAAAAATTGAGGATTATAAAATTCAGGGACGAAGACATGGGAAAAGATTTAATTTTTCTTACTAATAATTTAATACTTGATGCGGCACAAATAGCCCAATTGTATAAACACCGTTGGAAAATTGAATTGTTTTTTAAATGGATAAAACAACACTTGAAAATAAAATCGTTTTGGGGGCAGAGTGAAAATGCAGTAAAAACGCAGGTATGGATTGCTGTGGCAGTATATGTTCTTATAGCCATCGCTAAAAAGAAATTTATGCTTCAACAAAGCCTCTACGAAATTTTACAAATTTTGAGCATCTCTATTTTTGAAAAAATGCCCATAAATCAACTGTTTCAGCAGACTCAATTACAATATTTCAAAGAACAAAATCATAACCAATTGAATTTGTTTGATTTATAACGCAACGCTAGTGACTCATTATAACATTGCAAAATAGAATTATCGCTTAATACCGCTTTTACAATCCATTTTTTATATCCAGTATCTGTATATGTTATACCAATTGGCGTACCTAAAGTAATTGTTTGAAAACCTTGTCCATTAGCAAAATCAATTTGAAGCTGGGTAATCGTTTTACCCGTATTGTTCCAAATCATGCTGGTTTTTATTACAAATGAATCAGTACCAGTAAATGTTTGCTTTTTATTTGGGCAGGCAGCAAATAAATTTTTAGTATCATAAGGGCTTTGTGTTCTACCTGCTACGTCGCTTATTCGTTTAGTGCTGCTATTGTATGCAAGCAAATTACTTGTAAAGGCATTGCTCTTAACAGTATTATATTGACCGATTATTAACGGAATTGGTATTGGAGATGTAATGATGCTGTTTTGTTTAATAATGGTGTTTACAGAGTTAAGAACAGGTAAAGGATTTGTTGTTGTTCTTGTCCATCCAGTTTGTAATTGAAGATATAATGTACGCCAAAGGTTCATATCAATCTTATTGCTGTCTGTGAGGATGCCATTAAAAGTTGATGCCGGTATTATTGGGCAGCCATATTCTTCTAAAAACCCAGTTGGTATTTGGTTTTTGTCAATAGGCTGAAAAATGTATTGAAGTAATTTCTGAGTTGTGCTTGTGTCAACTTGTGCATTTGATTTTATAGATGTTATTAATACAATAAATAACAACAATATTTTGATTAGTTTTTTCATTTTATTATTTTTTGTGGTTTAAAATTTCATGTCAAAGCGTCCGTTTGTAATTTTAATTGTATCACCACACATTTGTTTAAATAAAATACCTTCAAATGTGCCAGAAACTATTTTGTTTACCCTATCAAGTTTAGAAATAGTTATACTACCTGTTTGATAAATGGTAGTATCAACATGAAGAATATCACAATAATTTCTTGTTGAAAAGCTTAAAGCTGCGATGGATTTTTTCTTCACTATTAATGTAAAGGGCGCATTTCTAAAATTTAAGCTATCTATTATTCCTAAGATAAATTGTGTTTTGTCTGAGGATGATATTGTTCTATAAGCAACAATACCTAAAATTCCATTGTTAAATCCTTGGTCATAATCAATACTGAGGTTACCAACCCCACTAAAGCCTTCAGGTTTCCATGATTCCCCATTCAATAAAAATCCTAATGTGTTTTTGCCCTCCTGTGTAGCAGCAGGTAATCCATTTTTATCAGGTTTATTTTTTTTACATTCTGCAAAACAAAATACCGTAAGAATTAAAACGGCGGTAGTTAATTTTTTCATGATACAAGTTTTAATGTTATAAATAGAGTTTTATTTTCTGTTGTTTTTGTCCATCCTGTTTGCAATTGAAGATATAATGTACGCCAAAGGTTCATATCAATCCTATTGCTATCAGTAAGTGTTCCATTAAAGGTAGCTGGTGGCAGCATGGGACATCCGTATTCTTCTAAAAAGCCCGTAGGAATTTGGTTTTTATCAATAGGCTGAAATATGTACTGCAATAATTTTTGAGTAGTGCTTGTGTCTATTTGTGCAGTTGCTTTTGTGCAATACTTTAGCATAGCAAAACATAAGCATATTTTGATTAGGTTGTTCATTTTTATTTTTTTAAAGTTGATTAAAATTTCATGTCGAAACGACCATCAGTAATTTTTATTTCAGTACAACTTGCTTTTGTTAGTGTAGCTGAAAATGTTCCTGAAATGATACGATTTGTTCTGTCAAGTTTTGTAATAGTCATACTGCCCGTACTTGTCACATCGTTAAGTTGATTAAAGTAATCACAAGGAGTATTATATGAAACTGAATAAAGGCTTAATCTGTTTAAGCTTAATGTTATTGGAGCATTAATGAAATTCAAGCTATCTCTTACTCCAATAATAAATTGCTCTGATATTTGTGTGTTAAAGTTGTATGCAACTATACTAAAAATACCTTGATTAAATCCAGCATCATAATCAATACTTAAATTTCCAGTAACTCTTGTTCCTTGTGGCTTCCATGGTTGCCCGTTTAGTAAAAATCCTAATGTGTTTTTGCCCTCCTGTGTAGCAGCAGGTAATCCATTACTATCAGGTTTATTCTTTTTACATTCTGCAAAACAGAATACCGTAAGAATTAAAACGGCGGTGATTAATTTTTTCATGATACAAGTTTTAATGTTATAAATAGAGTTTTATTTTCTGTTGTTTTTGTCCATCCTGTTTGCAATTGAAGATATAATGTACGCCAGAGGTTCATATCAATCCTATTGCGGTCGGTAAGAATGCCGTTAAAGGTTGCAGATGGCAAAATTGGGCAACCATATTCCTCCAAATATCCAGTTGGTATCTGGTTCTTGTCTAAAGGCTGCATGATGTATTGCAACAATTTTTGTGTGGTGCTAGTATCAACTTGTGCATTTAATTGAATGCAAGTAGTAAACAAAATTAGCCCTAATATTATTTTAGATAATTTTTTCATAAATGAGTTTTTATTTGTTAAAATTTTATATCGAACCGTCCATCAGTAATTTTTATTTCGGCACATCCAGTCTTATTCAATGTTGCAGTAAGTGTTCTGGAAATAATACGAACTGTTCTGTTAAGCTTGGTTAAAATAAGATTTCCTGATACTGATTTTGAAGCCTCATTTGAGAAAAAAGAACAGTTGCTGTTTGCATATGCAATCCCCAATAAGCTACTGTTCGTAAGAGAAAAATTTGCAGGTGCGGTAATTGAATTTAAACTATCTTTTATTCCAATAATAAATTATTCAGATATAGCTGGAACAAAATTATATGCAACTATATTAAATCCTCCCTGATTAAAATTCGGATCAAAGTCAATGCTTAAATGACCTGTTCTTCTAAAGCCTTGCGGTTTCCATAGTTGCCCATTCAATAAAAACCCCAAAGTATTTTTCCCTTCTTGAGTAGCCGCCGGCAAGCCATTACTATCGGGTTTATTCTTTTTGCATTGGGCAAAGCAAAAAATACTAATTATGCCGATTGCTGTCATTATTGTTTTCATAGTATATATTGGTTTTAAATGCCTCTTATATTTTATTTAATTGATCCTGATAATATTACCTTCCTTCACCTGCACTTCCTTGTTGAAATTAAAACTAAACTGCCCTTGTTTATCAATAGCCGCCGCGTATGTTTTACCATTTACCATTGCTGTACGTGTAGAACTGGTAGCTCCTGAAAGTGCTATGGACAGAAGGTTTAGACTCCATACGCCAGTAAGTACTTTAATGATAACGTTGTTGCCGCTGCGTTCTACATGCACTGTTGCTCCGGGAAAAGCCACAAAGAGTTTATAGTCGTTGCCGGGTACTTTTGGCGCAATAGTATAAGCGCCCTGGTTGATGCTTAACCCTGCCAATCCGTTGATAATACTCCAGGCGCCCATGGCCCTGAAATAATGTCCACCAAACTCCTGGTGATCGAAATATCGGCCTGCTTTGCGATATCGGGTATCCACTGTTTTTATCACCTGCAGGGCTTCTTCGTATTTACCTTCATACAATAAAAAAGAAGCAAAACTCAATTCAACACCACTCCAGCAGGTATTGGCCTGGTCTACCCATACATCGTCGGCAATGGGGTGCCAGTATTTGTCGCCGGGCCAGCTACAGTTGCGCAAACCAAAGTTGGGTTTGTAACTCATTTTTAGAATATTATCCATGGCGGTATGGGTATGTTCTTTTTCAAAAATATAACCAAGCCCCGACCAATGTGCGGCCCATTGCCCAATCACCTGATCGGTTAAGCAACCTTCATCCTTGCCAGCCATGTCCTTTATAATTTCCTTACCGGCCCCATCCTTGGTGGTAAGGGTTTTAAGGTCGCTGTTGTACAACCGGAAGTACTGCCCATTCCACAGTTTTTCGTTGGCCAGTTTGCGGCCTTTTTCAAATACTTGTTTGTATAGTTTTTCCGAAGCCGCATCACCCATTACTTTGGCGCCTTCCATAGCGCTTGCCATGGCACACAACCATTGACCCTGTATGTAGGAGGCCATGCCGTACATGGCAAAATTATCGTAGCTGCACATAATGCCCGTCATGTCTGGCTGCTGATCGCCATTTAAATCACGGTGGTTTAAAACATAGGCAATGGCTTTTTTTATAGAGGGCCAGAACTCCTGCAGGTAAGCCTTATCGTTCGTCCAAAAAAAGTCACGCATTACCATCACTACATATTGCGCAGGCAAATCGAGCCTTTCAGAAACGCCTGCTACAGCGGGTAAATATTTGCTCATCCCTTTCTCAAAACTATGGCGTATTTCGCCGCCTTCGTGCTGTAGTTTTTTATGGATACGCATCGTGGATTTCTGCAATTCGGGAAACAGGGATGTCACCATTACACCACCATACATATTTACATCGGTAGTACCAACCGGGCCCCAACTTTGATGTGGGGTAATGCCTTCTAAAATACCAAAGTCTTTTGTTTTGGATAAAATGCTGCTGGTTATAAAAGTAGTTAACTGGGCGTTTACCTGATCCAGCACAAAAACAGGCACAGTGCTGGCATAAAAATGATCGTAAAAGGCTTTTGTTTTATCATACAACATGGCCTTGTTATCAATGGCATACCGCAGAACTTCGGTTGAGTTGGTAAAGAAATTATCATAGTAGTGTCCAATCACTCCTTCCTTTCTATCATCATAGTTATTGGGAAAATGCCAGCCCATAATAAATTCGGTAGTGAAGCTGGCATTGGGTTGCAGGCTATTGTACACCGCCAATGCATTAAAGCATTTAGGTTCACCGGTTTTTTCGCCGTTCTTATTCTTTCCATGATTACGGGCTTCAGTACTATCTATGTTTGGCAATTGAGGATTGCGTAAAAATTTTTCATGGTAGGTGTGCCGGTGGCTCCAGCCTAAATGGTAAGTAGTATCCGGATGAAGCGATGCCATGCCCATACTGCCAAAAGATGATTCGGTGGCAGCAAGTCTTCCTGCTCCAACTTCATAAGCAGTATGTCCTTTGATGGGAACTATTTTGCTGGTATAAAATTTATCGGCTGTATCATAAGCTGCCATGTTGCGCAGGGTGGCTTCCAGGGTTATAGCTATTGGCTTATCCGATTTTGATTGCACGGTAAACTTAAAAAATAACAATGGGAGAGCGGAGTTTTTAATGTCGCCGGGTATAAAGGGGCTCCAGGTTTCCATCGCAACATCAAAGGGCATATCGGCATCGCTGAATTGCAGCCATGCAAAAGGGAAACGGGCTTTGTAGGTAATGGTATCAACGCCGCTAAGCCAGGGAAATTCATACAATGGCATGGCGATATTATTTGAAAAATAGCAATTGTTGATTTGGAATATTTTCATCCGTGGTTCATCGTCACCCACCTGGTAGCGCACTTTAAAGTTGAGTATTTCACCAGGTTCGTGCAGGTACACCGAACGCACTTCGCCATCTTTGTGTAAGGAATCAGTTCCCAGCAAAAAAGTACCGGAGCCTTTTGGGTTATTGTTAAAAGCACTCCAATTATACCAGATGCCATCTTTGCGTATTTCGGCACCACCGGCACCTATGCCACCCAATACTACGCCGCTGCGGGGTAGATCGCTATACTGCATTACTTCCTGCATTGCTGCTGATGGGTCGTTGTTTACAGGAGGTAGTTTATTTTCAACAACTGCGGGTGAAATGAATGCAGTTGCTTCACCTGTTGCTGGTTTTTCGGATGCGGCTACAGTTGCGGGAATCATTGCTCCGGTGGCTATGCCAATAGCAGAACGGGTTAAAAAGTATCTTCGTTTCATGGTTGTTTATACGTTTGATATGTTATTGATTGGAGGCATCAATTATTGATTGCTGCTGTGAAAAATCATATGGTCAATGGCCAGAACGGGTGGGCTTGCTTTATTACCGTAAAAGCTAAACCACACTGCATGTATGCCGGTTATTTTTTTGAAACTTCCACCCACAGTTTTCCAGTTAGTACTATCCGTGGAGGCAGGGATATGCACATAGCCAAGATGGGGTCCCCATGGTTTATCTAACTGGATATTAAAGCCGCCTTCTGTAACTGCTGCTTTTACTTTTACCGAGATGCTGTCTGCCCCGTTTCCAAAGTCGATGTACTTAAATGCAATTTTGTCGCCGGGGAGTATTTCTCCCATTATTTCCTGTTGATTGGGTAGTAAAATAACCTTGGCATTTCCTTGCAGTAAACAAGCCATCCGGGCTTCAATCGTATCACAAGCATTGAGCGGTTTGCCAGCACCCTGCGAGGTCATTTCTACTTCGTTGATACTTCCATCTTTATTAAAATAGATCGGTTCGATACATGCCTTTCGCATAGAGTTGGAGCCGTTAGTGGTGCGGTGGTACAATACATACCATTGCTTTTTAAATGCTACGATGGAACCATGATTGTTCCAGTTTGCAGGATCGCAGCCTTCATTGTCGATAATTACGCCTCCATATTTGTAAGGCCCGGTGGCTTTTTTGCTACTTGCATAGGCTATACAGGTTGGTTTGTCTTTGCGGCCCATGTGAGAATAAATTAAATAATAGATTCCGTTTTGTTTGGTCATGAAAGCTCCTTCGTGGAAATAATGATTTTTTTCGGTGATTACATTTTCAATAATGGTTGTTGAGTCCATTTTCTTCATTGACGCATCGAGCTTTGCCATCTTCAATTGAAATTGTCCCCACACATAATAAGCGGTTCCATCATCTTCAATAAAAATACCAGGGTCAATTTCGTTGTGTCCATGTAAATTGATGGGCGTGCCATTTACAAAAGGCCCGGTGGGAGAATTGCTCACTGCTATACCTTGCGCTGCTTTATCCGGCTGGCAATAATATAGAAAGTATTGATTGTTTTTATAGATACAATCAGGCGCATATAGTACATTGTTGTTGTATAAAACCTCGTCGTTACTGCCTGTTGAAGCAAATACATTTTTATGTAAATTCCATTGAGAAAGGTTGGAGGTTGACAGCATAAAGTATTCATCCGAACAATAGCCTGCTGCAGATTTATCAAGGGAACCGTAAACATACATGTTGCCATCTTTCCATACATGCCCTGCAGGGTCTGCAATAAATATCCCTTCGGGGGAAATGGGATTTTGCGCTGTTACAATGCTGCTAAATGATAGTAGATTCAAGAAAAAGAGCAAACAAAAACGTTTCATAATCATTAAGCAATTGTGTTGTTAAATACACTTTACAGACAGATAAAATGGCTATTTCGAATTGTAAGGTAAAGTAACCCAACTTGCCAGATTTTTGCCGTTGTATTTTACAGCACAGGGCAGTATAGTTTTTTATATAAAAATAATTTTCAATGGTGTTGATATGGACTTTTTTTTGAATGATCAAATGGATCTTGTATTAATCTGCGTTGATAATTTTCCATCACAAAACGGCAGCTTTATAATTACGGTACAACCTAAGCAGGCCACTGTTAAAGGCATTTGACTTTACGTTGTTGTATTGCCCAATTAGTATTGGGATTGCTGTAGGCAGGGTAGGTGAAGTATTTATTTTGATGGTATTATTTACAGCACTTATCGGTGTCATAGGATTGGCGGTGGAACGGCACCAACTTGTAAATAATTGAAAATACATTAGTCTCCAGCTATTCAATTCAAACCTGTTGTTGGCACTTAACACGCCATTATAGGTCGCCATTGATATAGCAAGGAAGCCATACTACTCTAAGTAACCATTTCCAATTTGATTCTTGTCTAAGGGTTGCATTATGTATTGCAGCAAGCCTTGTATGGTGCTGCTATCCTGGCTTTTGGCATTTTTTGGTAAAAGCATTGTTAGTGCTGCGATGCAGTATAAAAGTATTTTTTTCATGTTTGTAGTTTTTGATTGTTTAAAATTTCATATCGAATCGACCCTC
>JBGSMI010000317.1:0-26488 GCA_041740215.1 Ferruginibacter sp. | reverse complement strand
AATCTATCCAGCGGTATAAATACTCTTGGTGGAATGGTATCCCAAATTAGATTTCTATGCCTGGGTATGAAGACATCCAGTTTATGGCGCTCTAATACATCTTGCCAGTTAACCCCATCAAAGATTTGCACTTTAAAGAATGCGTTAAGTTCATTTTTATACCGCACTGATTTATACAAATAAAATTGGTAATCAAAACTGAGATTAACATCTTTATATGCGGATATATCTGTAATTGGCAAAGACAAAGATTCACTTCCAGCACCTTCATAGTTAAAAAGCATGCAGCTACTGTCAAAATTTCCAGGGTACATAAAGGCTTCACCTGATGTAGTCAAATTGCCCAATAGTTTACCTATTCCCCATTTCCATGCAGCGGTATTTGTTGGAGCCATTCTTATTAAACTGTCTTTCCATAATGCAGGTAAATGACAACTATCAAAATTCTCGTTGATTATACTGATGCTATTTTGCCGATAATAAGGAGCCTTGTAAAACTTTAATAACTGACAGCCACCATTTACCGTATCACCACTATATTCTAGTCGATGCCTTGCCCCATCCGCAAACAAATTGGGTATAGTAACAGTTGTCGGAAAAGCATTTATACTAAAGAAATAAGGATGATGGTCTATATTGACTACGATTTCTTTTCGTTTACAATTGTCACAAGTCAAATACAGGTTTAAGTCATAGCGGTCACTCCGAATATTTACAGGCTTGGCTGATAATCCAAAATATGAACTGGCATAAGTCACGCTTGCAATTCTGCCTAATTTGCCCCGGCTGCATATTTTTTGCACCTGAATGATGTACTGAGAGCATGGAGATATTTTTTTCAATACCAGCTCATTTCCTGTAACGGAAAACTGATTGACCGAGTCAAAATTGATGGAATCTTTTACTTTATATTTTACCAAATAGTTGCCACTACCCTTCCATGAAATATTCATGCTGTCGGAGGAATTATAATACTTTACTTTTAACCCTGTAATGGAATCACAGGCCGGTGCGAGGCAATCTTCAATACAAGGTGATTCAAGGGCTGTCTTTGCCATCCTTTGTTGTGAACTATAGTTTATCCCCCCGAAATCTGAAAGTCTTGAAAACCTTCCGGTAGGAGAATAGGTACCGTCTGTGTTCATAATAAAAGTTTTAACGGAAACACTTACCTCATTGTCATGCGGACAATTAAGTGAGTGACCTGCCTCATGGGCAACTTGTAACCTTAATGTGATTGGAGCTTGTGTAAAATACTTAATCAGATTCCCGGTCACATTGCTGCACCTTGAGCTGAATCCTCCAAAAGCCCATCCCAAATAGCCATTAAATCCTCCTCGCAATTCTCTTGTACTCCAAAATTGATTAATGACCGAATATTTGTCATCTCCAGTATTTGCTTCAATCCACCTTGCAAACGCGACATTTATATCTGTGAATTGATCCGAGTTTCCCATAAAATCACAGCTATCACAAATGGAAGTATGCACCTGCGTTACTTCAAATTTCAATAAATCAACCCCTACATCACCCGCCTTTGTTGAATCCAGATTTAGGGTATTGAACAATCCTTCCGCCATATTCAGGTTAGCTATTAAAAATGTTTCAAGTGCATCGATGTCGTTGTTAAAAGATTTGTACATGGAGTAATCTGATGCAATCAGAAACTTCACCTTTTTACAAATCGGGTTTCCACTGCTATCCGGAGATAATGGCCGCAGGTTTTGTGTTGGCTTATTTAAAACATTTTTGGCCGCAGCCTGTGCATCGTTAAAACCACAACTCATCGTAGTAGCTATTACATCGGTTGATTCGTAGAAGACAAATTCGTCCTTCAATGCATTTTTACTGTATCGGTTCAGCGTCTCTATAAAGAATTCCTTGCCGCTTTTTCTGATATACCCATAAATAAAACCTTCTTTTATGCAAAGGCGTACATCGCTGCCTGTTGTATTTTGTACTGTTCCTTTATAAAAATAATTAAGCCTGGGTTGGCTGGTAATTTTTCCTTGCGGGGTTTGAGTGGTCAGCACATAATTTTCGGCAATTATCTGCGATGGTTGCAGGTATAAATTAAAACCGGTTACAGCGTTGATTTGTAAACCGATTTTAAGTTCGAAATTATTTTCAGCAATTGCCTTTGTAATAGCGGCGGATGGCAGCTTAATGACTTCCCAATGGTGGAAGCGGGTGGCCAGGGCAGACTGGTAGTTGTTATTTACCCTGATACTATAAAAGTTAGCGGCATTGTTTTGTGAAAGAACAGCGGGGCTATCTTGTGCAGCCAATTTTATAGCTACAAATTGAAAGAGAAATACGGAAAAAATCAGGGTGCGGATCATTTGCTGTAAATATAGAGGTAAATTCAATTGGTTTCTTCTGGGCTATGTTTCTGATCAATGCAATACATCCAACTTAAACCCTGCATTGATTGTAAAAACAACACCGGGGTTAACGACAACTGTATTTAAGGTGTGCCGGTATAGTTGGCTGGTTAAAGGAGCAATACGGCTATCATCCTATGCGGCTCATTTGATAGCTGCAAATTGAAACACGCATACAGAAAAAATAGGGTACGGAACATTTACTGTAGTTATAGGGGCTAATTCATTGAAATATGCTTTTATTACCAACCAATTTTAATTACTGCTTTTGAAAATACCATATTGATCAGACTCAGTTTTAAAGGCTTTACATTGTATTTATCTATCGTTAAAACGGGCCTGGTTTGTAAGCCAGGTGAGACTGCATGGGGTTTTGTATGATATCCACCTTTTCGCAACAACTCAATTAGTCTACACTGCAAATTTCGAAGGCGGGCAACCAATAAACAAATAAATTACGTGAAAGAGCCTTTGCCCTATGTAGAATTACGTTTATTATTTAGCAACGTTGTACTGGTCGTTTTCAACTTTGTTTTGCTTTTTGCAAAAAACACCATCAACAGGCTATCTTTTTTATTTTAAAGAAAACAACTGCGAACTGCGTATCTTCAAAAAGATTTAGCAGCACGCCCTATTATTCGGTTAGTACAGCGAATAGGCGAATCAAACGCTGGTTTAAATTGTTTAAAAATGAGTTTTTCCCGTAACATACGAAGCCATAAAACAGGCACCATATTACTGCATATCATTGCATGGTTTCTTTATGGCACATTTATTTTTATAACCAATGTGCTTACTAAACCAAATGCTACAATTGTAAATGTCCTTTTGTATCTCCTGCCGTTTTGCTTTACTTTTTATATAAGTGTCTACTGCCTTGATTTATACAAAAAAAAAGGCGTTGCATGGAGCATTTCTTCATTTTTTTTGGTATTTATAATAATGTCAACTATCGGATACGTTTATATCTACCTCTTACTTCCCTTTATAGGAATCGTCGTATATACCTCTACAGATTTCAAGCCTTTCCTGCAAGGAATTGTGCTAGGTTATGTAAGATATTTTTCCTTTGCATTGCTGTACTTCTATATCCGTGAGTCTTTCGTAAAAAGTAGAAGGTTAAGAATATTACAAATGCAAAAGAGTATGTTACTTCAACAAAAAACCGAAAGAGAATTAGAAAACGCAGTTTTAAAGCAGGAGGAGATGAAGGCCCAACAGGAAAAGTTACTGCTTGAATATGCATTTCTAAGAGCTCAGATTAATCCCCATTTTTTACACAATACCCTTAATTTGCTTTTTTCACAGGCATTAGAGTATTCCTCAGAACTTGCCGATAATATTTTAAAGTTGTCGCGTATTATGCGTTACTCAATGGAAAGTCTCGAACATGAAGGTGGTAAAGTTTCAGTTGAGCGGGAATTAGACCACCTGCAAACATTGCTTGATATCCATAATTTACGTTTTAGCAATAGGATGATTACCTACGAGATAACCGGTGAATTGAATGGACACAAAGTTCCTCCACTTTCTTTTATTACGATTGTGGAAAATGCCTTTAAATACGGCGATGTAAAAGATAATGACAATCCTTTGTCGATAAGAGTAGAGCTAAATCCTGATGAGGTCTATTTCTGCTGCCGAAATAAAAAAAAGGAAAATAATGTTCATTTATCATCACACAACATTGGCATCACAAATTTGAGTAAAAGACTGGATGCAACATTCAAGAATAAATACATTTTGAAAGCAACTGACGATGAAAATTTTTACACCTCAGAATTAACAATTACAAAATAAATAAAATGATCAAATGTGTTATCATTGATGATGAGCAGGCAGCAATCAACGTCCTTAAAAAGTACATCTGCCAATTGCCAAATTTAGAATTGGTTGGTACAGCTACCAACCCGTTAGAAGGAATTAGTATCGTGCAACAAACTAAAGCGGAGCTCGTTTTCCTTGACATACATATGGATGAAATGAATGGTCTGGATGTGATGAATATATTAGGAACCTCTGTTCAGGTAATATTCTGTACCGCTTTTTCGGAATTTGCTCTAGCGAGCTATGAGTTTAATGCTGTAGATTATCTTTTGAAGCCATTTTCGTTTAGTAGATTTGTTAAAGCGGTTAGTCGGATAAAAACACTGGACATAGCTATTAAGGAAACAAACCAGTTAACTGACGATTATATGTTTGTTAAGACGGAACACAAGGGGAGAATTATTAAAATCGACTTTGTAGATCTCTATTATGTTGAAGCTAAAAACAATTATGTGGCTTTCCACAATGGAAATATGCAGATATTGGTATATTCAACCATGAGTGAAATAGAAGGATTTTTGCCTGAAAATCAATTTATTCGTATCCATCGATCCTATATCGTTGCATTCTCTAAAATTTCGTTTATTGAAAATCACTATCTGCACTTTAAAAATATAGATGACAAAATACCGATTGGTAAAAATTACTGGCAAAATTTTACTGACAGCATGAAAGATAAATTTCTTGGTAAATAGCTGCTGTTTCTACTTTCTGACACTCCACGAATTTTGTCTTTTTTCTTATTTGTCCGGAAAGCCATTTTGCTTTCTTGTTTATTATAGCAGTAAAATTTATTCTACTTTTTTGTATTTCTAAAGTGGGTATCATCGAAGTGTATATACAGCACCCTCACTGTTATTGGTTCTCATCAGATACCATATTTTTCGATTTTAAACATCAAGTATTTTTCCATTGGCTGTTTATAGCAACTTCCGCAGTTTTTTTTAATGAATTGAAATTTCCTTATCCCTCTATATGGTTACGATAAGCAAAAATTTTATCAAAAAGCCAAATCTATCACACTCCTCCGGATGCTACACGCAAAGCTTCGAGCCCTTCGTCATTAAATAAACATCGATAGGTTGCTAACAAACATTCAGCAAAAAACCTGTCTTTGATACAAATTCTAATGACGCGTAACCAGCCATTTATGACAAGGGTGAAAAAAGTACTGTCTCCGACACCGAACTCAAAAGCATTTTTAAAACGATCCCATAAAAAAAAAACCGCTTTTTTAACTAATGGCTTTACAAATCTTGTTTCTTTAGCAACACCGGCACAGGAAACCTACACACATCGTTCCGCCTCATCCGATAGCTATCGGATCCTGCGCCTGATGGTGTTTGTCCTGCGCCTGTTGGGAAACAATCCGCACGCTGGCGATACCAAAGGTGAAACAGGAAACAAGTAGATCGCCACGAGTGCATTTAAAATTGCCGGATGGGTTGCCAACCTTGTTCAGGTTCTATTCCAATAAAAACCACTTAAAAAAGGTTGGCAACCCTGTACCGAGCCGCGACAATTTTAAATACGCCCATCACCACCTGCTATGTAGAAGTATTGATCTCTATTGAGCAATAATCTCCCAACAATGTGTGAATGTTGCAACTCGCTTTCAAAAACATGTAACAATCCCCCTTTTTTAACCGTCAACTTTACTGTATCGGAATTAAAATGGAAGTTGAACCTCAAATAAATTATTTGTAACGGTAAAAGAATCATAATACTAAAGAGCCAATAGAAATGGGTAAATATTTATATGTCTGTATGCCCATACAAAAGAGCTGAATAATTAAGATGTGTAAGGGAGCCAAATGAGTATACATAAAATTGATGATGGTGGCGCAATGTGGTATTTCATGAAAGTAGCTTCTGACAAAATTGGCTAAAATAACAAAGTAGAAAAGTAAACCTTCTCGTTATTGCCGAAAACAATAACTATAGAATGATTTATGGCCAGGCAACTTTAAAAACGACAACAACATAACCCTTTGCATTGTTCCATCTTTAAAGGATGATTTACACGCTTGAAGAAAGATGGTACGCATGCAACCATTAAATTTTAAAATCGATTAACTATAAACCGGAATATGAAAAAATTAGAAAATAAAGTTGCAGTCATCACAGGTGCTGCTGGTAGTATTGGAAAAATTACTGCTAAACTATTTTTAGAAGAAGGTGCCAAAGTAATGTTGGTTGACCGTAATGAAGACGAACTAAAAAAAGTGGCAGAGGAACTAAATAGTAAGCACGTAAGCTATTGTGTTGCCGATGTTTCAAAAGCAAAGGAAGTGGAAACTTATGTAAATGAAACAGTAAAATTATTAGGAAAAATTGATATCTTTTTCAATAACGCTGGTATAGAAGGTGCAGTAAAACCTATTATAAATTACCCTGAGGAAATATTTGATGAAGTGATTTCTATCAATGTAAAGGGAGCATGGTTGGGCAATAAATATGCGATACCCCAAATGAAAGATGGCGGAAGTATCATCATGACTTCATCCCTGTCGGGCATTTTAGGTTCTCACAATTTAAGTGCTTACATTATTAGTAAACATGCGGTTGCAGGCATTATGCGGGCTACAACTATTGAAGTTGCTCCACGAAAAATCAGGGTAAATTCTGTTCATCCCGGGCCAGTCAATAACAGGATGATGAGATCAATTGAAGAAGGTGAAGTGGCAGGACATGCTGAAGAAGTAAAAAAACATTTAGAGAACACAATACCCTTTGGACGCTATGCTGAACCGATTGAAATCGCCAGATTGGTTGTATTTCTTGCAAGTGATGATAGCCAATATATAACAGGCACCACACAGCTAATTGATGGCGGAATGTCGGCACAATAATTTAATAAAAAAATACAATGAAAGATAACTACCAGTTTGCAGCCATTTCCGGGAGTTTAAGAAAACAATCCTATAACACAATGGTGTTAAAAACGGTGCAAAAATTCGCCCCTGAACATATTGCCATTGAGCAAGTCAATATTGCAGATGTGCCGATGTATAATTTTGATTTGCATGAAAAGTTTTTACCTGAATCGGTTGAAAAAATAAGTTCCGCCATCAAAACTGCCGACGCACTCATTATAATTACACCGGAATATAATTTTTCAATTCCGGGAGCGCTTAAGAATGTAATTGATTTTCTTTCGAAACACCCGGCAAAACCTTTTGACAAAAAAGCGGTTGGTATCATTAGTGCAAGCCCGAGTTTGCTCGGAGGGGTGAGGGCTCAATATCACCTGCGGCAAATATTAGTGGCCGTAAATGCAATGACGATGAACGTTCCCGAAGTAGTGATCACATCCGTAAATAAAAAGTTTGACGAAGCAGGCAATTTAACTGATGAAAAGACAAAGGAATTTTTAAAAAAATTTATTGAAGCACTGGCTATTCATAGCAGCATTTAAGCAGCGGAGTATTAATGAAACTGAAATAAAAGCGCAATGCCATCAACAAAAAGTCAAACAGCAGTTCGCATACTGCTCGGATGCTTTCTTCTTCTCGCAGGAATAAGTCATCTTAGCTTTCAGCGTACCGCCTTCTTAGCACAAGTTCCTGAATGGTTGCCTATGCAGCCGGAACTGGTTGTGCTATTATCAGGAATTATTGAAATACTTTTAGGAGCTTCCTTGCTTTTTTTATCAAAACAGCAAACTACGGTTGGTTGGATAGTTGCGTTGTTTTTCATTGCAGTTTTTCCCGGTAATATTGCTCAGTTAATCAATCACAAGGATGCCTTTGGTTTAAACTCCGATTTGCTTCGCTGGATAAGGTTGCCAATCCAGCCACTGTTAATTGTTTTAGTATTATGGAGTACGGGAGCATGGAGCAAATGGAGAAATAAAATTAATTCAAAAAATAAATTACATGAGTTATCACGACCCTAGCTCATTTATTGAAAAAGAAATTTGTGAGTAATCAATGCGATTCATCAATAAAAACAAAATATAAAATTTAACATATAAAGAAGATGAAACCACCAAAGCCATCAAAAAGGAGACGAAAAAAAACTATAAAATGTATTTCTGTTCATTGCGATAGCTACTAAAGTTGTACACTTAAATTTACATGTTTAGGCCAACCGAAGGAAACTACATTTTGTAGATAACAGGCAGCATGATTTCCTGATCAGGACTTTTACAATAAATTAGAAAAGCAGGAAGAAGTTATCAAGTCAATTTAAAAATGCTGTCAGCCATAACCGGTAAAACATCGTTCGTTCCTTAATCAAATATTATGTACTAAAGTTTGTGATAAGAAGAATTAACCCTTAATCCTTTTTTATTGTTGTTTGGTATAACTTAAACAATAGCATGCAAAAATAGCAGCAGTTTACTTCAGCAAATCTTTGAGCAGCAAAATTCATTCGCTATGGAAGAAACCAAAGAAAGGAAAAAAAATGACTAGAACCGAAGACGTTGTAGCAGTTGCCGCACCAGATTGTAAACATTTGCTGTCGCTGTAAAGGCTACAGGGTTGAAAGCAACTTTGCAGGCAACGGGCCATGCACAGTTTTTGCACCTACGGATGAAACTATTACCGAAATACAATGAAAAGTGGATAATTGATTGAAATCTTAAAATAAAGAAAAGCTTTCTAAAATGTTGACATACGAAGTTTCAAGGGAGCAGTGATGACTGTTGATTTGGAAGATAGCCAGGGGTTAACGTTTTCATCAAACAAACCACCTCGAATGCAAGTCGAATTGCCTTTTGGCGTACTAAACATTCAGACTATGGAAGAGAGCTATCTGGATTGGGTATTGATGATTTTGTAAATAAAAAATTGATTTGCATCAGCGAATCATCAGATCCTTTTTTAACAAGCCTTTCTTCATGAAATTATAATTATTTTAAATTTTAAATTTTATAAAATGGAATACAAGGATTTTAACACATGTATAAACGCCTGCCTCGCCTGCGCTGTAGCGTGTAATCACTGCGCCTACGAATGTTTGCATTCCCCGGAAGTAACGCAGCGCATACGGTGCATTCAACTAAACCATGAGAGTGCAATTATCTGCTTTGCTGCCGCCAATATGTTGAGCTCGGGCAACAAATGGATTGGTGCGCTATACGAGGAGTGTGCTGAAATTTGCGATGCTTGTGCAGAAGAGTGTGAGAAACACATCCACATGGACCATTGTAAAAAATGTGCTGAAGCGTGCAGGATATGCGCCGAAGCATGTAGAACTATCCTCAAGATGGCAGTGAAATAAAATAGTATATTTCACTTTATGGCAAGATTTAGATGCAGATTGAAAAATTTGTTTTTCTGAAGTTCTGTGAATAAACAACTCGGTGTTAAACAATTTAAACCTCCTGGTCTTTCCACATAAAGACAAGATATTGATAACGATACTATTTTAAATAACTAAAATGAAAACAACATTAGAGTTGAACGAAATGATACTGGTAATAACCAATAAAATCAGAGCAAACCGTCCTGAGTTGTTGGAATATTTAAATGAAATGCCTATAACTATTCCATATCAGGAAAATCCGGAAATAACAGCTAAAAACCTTACATCCTATTATGATTCACTTGTAGCAATACTGGAAGAGTATGAGGAGCATCATGCTAAAAATATGCAGACAAATAAAGTTGAAAATTTACCAATAACTGAAATTATAACAATGGAATTAAACAATTCTTATCAAAATTTACAGACGAAAATTAATGAGCTTACGATTTCATATAATGATGTCGGCCAAGGAAGTATACCGCTGATCTTTCTTCATGGTTTTCCATTTGATAAGTCGATGTGGAAGGGACAACTTGATGCGTTAAAATCTTCAAATAGGGCGATAGCATACGACATCCGTGGGTTTGGTAAATCAACGAATGAAAACACAGCGCTAACTATTGATTTATTCAGTGAAGATTTATTGTTGTTTATGGATAAGTTAAATATTGAAAAGGCAATTCTTTGCGGTCTCTCAATGGGTGGATATATTGCTTTAGATGCCATTAAAAGATTTCCCGAACGCTTTGAAGCGTTAATTTTATGTGATACACAATGCATCGCCGATAATGCTGAAGTAAAAGAAAATCGATACAAAACAATAGAGCAAATTAAGCTTGATGGTGCAACTGAGTTTAATGAAAAATTTATTAAAAGTATTTTTCATCCTGATTCATTAAACAATAAAACTGAATTGGTGGAGCGCCTGAAAAATACTGTGTTTGCAAATTCCAGGGAGATAATTATCGCAGGTTTAACTGCTTTGGCAGAGCGTTCCGAAACCTGTTCCAGCCTAGATTCCATCCGCATTCCAACACTTATTATTTGTGGTAAAGAAGATAAAGTAACACCACTTGTACAATCTGAATTTATGCAGGAGCATATTGAAGGTGCCAGTTTAAAAATACTGGATAATGCCGGTCATGTTTCTAATCTTGAACAACCCGATGAGTTCAATAAATATGTAGCCGGTTTTTTAAATTCTCTTTCTAAGTAAAGTTGTAAATCGTAGATGAATATAAAAATCGAAATACTGTCAATTAATTTTATCAACAATGAAAAGTAAATTTCTTTTATCAGCAACATTATTTGCACTTAGTTTTTTTTGTTGTAGATCATTCGTAAAGGCTCAGGGCAATATTGATATAGAGTCTGGTGCTGTTTTTACTGGTTATAATAATGTGCGAATTCCGGGTAATGCTGGAACTTTATTTTCCTTGAAAAATGATCTAAACCCCGAACCAAATGGTTTTATTCGCATAAGAGCAGGATATACAATAAATTCCAGACACACCATATCTATTCTTTATGCTCCTTTAACCGTGAAATCAAATGGGTCAATAAATAAGCAAATTAATTTTGAAGAGGTAACGTTCCCTGCAAATACCGCTTTGAATGCCAGCTATAAGTTTAATTCTTACAGAATAACCTATCGGTATGATATTGTAAAAAAAGCGAAAATTGAATTTGGCTTAGGTTTTACTGCCAAAATAAGAGATGCAGAAATAGCGCTAAATTGCACGGGATTGGCTGCTTCAAAGAAAAATGTAGGTTTTGTACCCATCATTAATTTCAGACTCAATTGGAAAATGAATGATAAAATTGGTATCCTCTTCGAGGGCGATGCATTGGCTGCACCACAAGGTCGGGCCGAAGATGTGCAGCTTGCCGGAACTTATAAATTGTCAGATCAATGCCTGTTTCGTTTTGGGTATCGAATTCTTGAAGGAGGAGCAGCAAACGATGAGGTATACAATTTTACTTTGTTCCATTATGCTTCTGTAGGTGTTACGTACACTTTTAAAAAGAAGTCGAAATAAAATTAGTATAAAATATTAATCATCGACAAAGCAAAATTATTTAATCTTTTGCTTCACTAATACTTCTGACAGGCTTAGGTTTCATTACAGGAATATTTACGGCAAAAGAAGTACACGAAAGGTATGCTGCGCTGAGCAAACCTGCATTCAATCCGTCAGGCCGGTTGTTTGGTTCCGTTTAACCCGCAATGTATCTTCTCAAAATAGTTTCTATGGTATTAGTTTGTAACGCACCCAAAACTCAATATCGGTGAAAAGCAATAATAGTTTTTGGTATTCGGTTATTTCTAATTTTTGGTGGCGTGTTTTATTCTTTTCCTTTTACAAAATTTTCACTTTCATAAGTTGATTTTTTGTTGATGTAGTTTTTAATCATCTATATGGTTACACTTCTCAAAAAGATAAAAGTACTTTCCGCTTATTTACAAATCCCTTATTTAATCTGGGTGACATTTGCTGCAGTGCTAAAAATTTGTGATGGTACTTAAACAGATAAAATGTAATAAAATAGAAAAATAAAATGGCTAATTTAAGCAGGAAAAGCAATCGGTCTAGCTGGTAGCTTTCCGGCTATTCCAGTACAAACGGAACATAATCGTTTTATTACAGGAGCTTTTCTTATTTTTACCCGATATTTATTTTGGTAAAGAAAACGGCGCGTACAAAATAGAAGGCAATACAATTACTATTATTCCGCAAACAAGCATTTTTGAAACATGCGGTAAAGGAACAATCATTAATGCAGAAGGTAAAGAAAGCGTCATTGACAAATCAGGCAAGCTAAAATCCCGTCAAAATAGATCACTTGAAAAAGTGACTTACCAATTTACCAGCCAATACTTCTCTGGTATAATTGAATGGCAACTTGTTTTACAATTAGATCATCAAACGGAGAGGCACGGCCCTTACAATGTAGGAACTTCCTTTACTAACGCCTGGTTGTATGGTACTGCAAAATATCCCGTTAAACTTGATTGGTTTTTTAATCAATTTTCGTTAATTGACACCCATTGCACATCTTAGCAGGCGTAGGCAGTAGTCAGGAGTATTACCATCAAATCAACTTATGTTCAATTGCATACCGAATCAGCAATGCGGTGTTTTTTATATTCAATTTCCGCATCAGACTTTTCCGATGCGTATCCACTGTACTTAAACTCAAAAAAAGTTTCTCTGCAATTTCAGGATTGGTGAACCCGTCTGCAATTAACCGGAGTATTTCATTTTCTCTTCGGGTGAGTACGGGTGAATCTTCATGTGCTGCATTTTTAAGCGTGGATGCTACTTCATCACTTAAATATGTTTTTCCCTTGGCAACAGTATGAATGGCTTCAATAATTTCTTCCTTATCTGCATTCTTTAGCAAATAGCCGCTGGCACCATTTTCCATCATGGCATCAATAAAGGTAAACTGGTTAAATGTACTAAGGCCAATTACAAACACAGAGGGATAAAATGACCTCACCGCTTTGCATAAATCAACCCCTGAAACATCGGGCATACTGATGTCCATCAATACTACATCGGGTTGATTATGCTGCAAAAACGACAAACAGGATGAAGCATTGGAAGCATGCCCAAGTAGCTCAATATCTTTTTCTCCCTGCAGTAATGTGCGGATGCCTTCAATCACCATATAGTGATCATCAACAATAAATACTTTTATACTCATGCCCTAAACCCTTAACGGGAATTTTATATTATACAATAGTTATTTCAATATTCACCGATGTGCCCTTGCCTTCACCGCTCTGCACGTCTAATTTTGCCTTTAGAAAATCAAGCCGGTTTTGGATATTAGTCCAGCCTATTCCCTTCGATTGACTAAGCAATAATGTATCAAATCCTTTTCCATCATCTTCCACAGTTATCAATAATTTATTGTCTTCTTTATTTACCTGCACCACGGCCTTGGTGGCTGCAGCATGCTTCATCACATTGTTTAGCAATTCCTGTATAATGCGATAGATGGTGACGCTGGTGGCCTGTTCAAGCTTTAAGTCATCAATACCATAAGATTGATACACTAACTTAATTATACCGCTGCCATTGATGCCAGTACAAAAATCTCTGAGTGCTGCATTGAGTCCAAATTTCATCAGTGCTTCAGGCATCATGCTGTGTGCCACCCGTCGCAATTCGCTGATAGATGAGTCAAGCATATCAAGCCCACGTTCAAAGCCCTGCATGTTTTCAGGTGTCATTATTAAATTGTCTTTCATACTGCTGAAGGAGTATTTTACGCCAGATAACATACCTCCCAATCCGTCGTGCAAATCTTTGGCAAGGCGGCTGCGTTCTTCTTCCTGGCCTTTCAGCACTGCTTCGGTGGCCAGTAATTGTTTTTCTTTTTCCAGTTCGGTTATGCGTTGTTGTTGCAGTTTCTTTTTTTGTAGATAGCTTCTTAAGCTCAGGAGGCTTAACAGTAGCAGGGTGAGCATACTACCTACGAGAATATAGTTCCACAATGATTTTATTTTCTTGTCTTTGGTTAGTTGTTCAATCTCATTATTCTTTTTTTCTGTTTCATATTTTTTATCGAGGAGTTGGATGTTTTTTTGTAGCGTAGTATTCATTTCTTCATCTGCAGCTTCTATGCTCAAGTGGTTATATCGGTCGTACTCCCCAAGGTTGCCGTCTGCTAGTGCAAGTTCACTTAGCATTTCATAAAAATTTTGCTTCTTCTCTTTATAATCATTTCTTAGTGATATGGCAAGCCCCTGCTCGCATAACGCTTTTGTACCTGAAAAATCTTTTTCAAAAAATTTACTATTAGCAATGCCATACAAAGCAGTAACTATAGCCAGGCTGTCCCCGCTCTTGTCTGCTAATTGTTTTGCCTCTTTAGAAAATTCGCCCAGTTTTTTATAATCACCTGTTTGCAAATACACATTTGACGTGTTTAGCAGCAGGTTCATATATTCATAGGAAGTCTTGTTTTCCTCCATATACTCCTTTGCCTGTTGTAGCAACAATTTGGAACTGTCGAATTTTTTTATAGAGGATAGCAGCCCTCCAAAATTAGACAGTGCCGTACCCAACCGCATATTGTTATTCAATTTGAGGGCAGCCGCAACTGCCTTCTCATTGTAGCGATAAGATTTGTCATACATCCTTGTCTCAAGAAATATAGTGGCAATATTACTGTACAAAATATCCAGCCTGTCGTACCGTTGTAGTTCTTCCAATATAGCTGTTGATCTCAGATAATAATCTGTAGCCCTTTCATAATCTTCCAGGTTATGATAGGAGGTGCCTACATTGTTAAGACAACTGGCAAGCCGCTCTTTTTGACCCGTGGCTTTGGCAATTTCTACTGATTGTAGATTTAGCAACAGACTGCTATCGAATTTGCTTTGCATATTGAGTACGGCACTGTAGTTGGTATAATATTTTATAATACCCATTTGATAATTTATTGTTTCACTTAGATGTTTGGCCTGTACATAATACTGCTTCGCTTTTTCAAAGTCACTTATCTCTAATTCGTTTCCAATGTCCACCAGCAGCAACACTTTATTGCTATCTTCTCTTGCATTGGGTAGCAGTTTTAACAGGCTATCTAAATATTGATTTTCCTGTGCAGTAACCTGAAAAGCAATAGACATAAAAACAAGTGTAACAATGCTGCTGTTTTTTTTATAACTAAAAATTGAATTCATAAAAAATTTTATAGCAATTGAAATTAGTTGATTAAGGATTTAGGTGTTACAAACATTCCAAACTGTAATGATTCTGTCACAGGAAAACATTTGAAAATTTTAGAATTGTTTATAGCTTTATATAAAAATAATTTAAGCAAACCTTGTTTTTAGCAGTTATTGCTATTTCTTTTTCAGGGGCTTCATGCAACAAAAGAATCTGGTGCATCTACAACGAAAGGTAAGCATGACAATGTTAAAAACACCACCCCTTAATTTTAATTAATTTCCAAAGTTGCACTTCACTATCTTATGTCAACTGTGTGTAAACAGGCAAGCAACTTTGGAAATTTCTCCCTAGTTAACTAATACACATAAAACATTTAAAAATTTCCTCCTGCTGTACCCTTTGGCTGTCTTTAATAAAACTTAGCTGTATCAATATCCCCCGTTTCAAACAACTCACCGTATTGCAGCAGCAGCAAAACTTTGTTGGTGTCTGCCTTGCTTTGCTGCATCAGGCTCCAAAGGCTGTCCTGCTTAGCCTTTTCCTGTGCATCCGCCTTTGTGACGGCAAGCATATACACCAGCAATAAAAAATAAAATCTTTCATGCCTCTAAAAAAGATTGGCTAATGAAAGTAATAATTGTTTGATAAACAAAAATGCAATGTTCGGTAAACAAAAAAAATACACCCTTCGGGGGATATGTAAAAAAACAGGAGAAGCCAATATTTGCAGTATCATCCCGTATCATCCATTCATTGCTCCAAAAATTATTTTATGAAAAAGATATTGGTATTTATTATTGCTTTTACTTCTTTTAAATCTGCTGTATCACAGATTGGCCTCGGCATTACCACACCGCACCCCAATGCGTATTTCCAAATCAACAGCACCAATAAAGGTGTGTTGCTGCCAAGAATGACAGCGCTGCAACGCATTGCCATTGCACCAACTGCCACAGCCAATGGGTTACTGGTATTTGATACGGACAGCAGCGCCTATATGTATTGGACGGGCAGTATTTGGAAAAAAGTTGGTGGGGAAGATGGCAACTGGGTAAAGAATGGGAATAATATTTACAACAGTAATACTGGAAATGTAGGTATTGGTACCAGTGCGCCTTTGGCGAGGTTGCATGTGGTGGATAGTGCAGTATTGTATTCCGGAACGCATTTACTAAATTACAGTTCTCCTGCGCCTCCCCCAATCACTGGTGAAGGCAACCGCATGATGTGGTATGCACCAAAAGCAGCGTTTGTAGCCGGCAACTTTGATATCAATTGTAACAATTGCTGGAATAAGGACAGTATTGGGTTTCATTCATTTGGTGCTGGCTACAACCCGAAAGCTATTGGATTGAGTTCGGTTTCACTGGGAGCTGGTAATATTGCCCGTGAATCTGGAAGTGTTGCAATGGGTATTAATAGTACGGCTATTGGCTTTGCATCTGTTGCAATAGGGCATATTTCAAGAGCAGATAAATATGCTTCAGTTGCAATTGGCGACCAGGCAGTGGCCTCAGGTGCTGGTGCTATTTCGTTGGGTAATATCACAGAATCTGCAGGCGATGCATCATTTACGACCGGGCTAAGAACGAAAGCATTGGGTTTGTATTCTTTTGCTGCAGGCAATCTTTCTGAAGCAAGGGCAGATTATGCAGTTGCTCTTGGAAGATCATTTGCAAATTCACCTTATTCATTTGCATATGGTAACCAATCGGCCGCTACTGGCACAGGCAGTTTTGCAGGTGGTGTTAATGCTATATCTTTTGGCGAAAACAGTTTTGCCTTTGGCAAAGTAGTGACGGCATATGCAAACAATGCCTTTTGTTTTGGCGATAATGTGGGGACTAAGTTTGATGGTAGTTTTGTAACAGGCTCTTACAATGAGTTGCAGGTTGGTTTGCCAGACAGGATATTCGAAGTAGCCAATGGCACTTCTTCCTTAAGACAAAATGCATTTACTATTCTTAAAACGGGTGCTGTAGGTATAGGTACTGTAGATCCGCAATACCGGCTGGATGTAGCTGGCAATATCCATGCTCAAACGGATGTACAAGTTGATGGTAGAACAGAAACCGATTTATTGGGTGCAAACAATGGCACTATTATCAACCTTAATGTGCCTAACCGCATCACTGCTTTAAAAACAAGCGTAAATGATTCCCTAGACACAAGGTATTTCAAATTATACGATGGGTTTGGAAATGCTGGTTACCTCCTCACATCCGACGCCGATGGTAACGGCAGTTGGCAGCCATCAGCAGCGGGTAATTGGACAGCTAGTGGCACAAACCTTTACAACAACAACGCTGGCAATATAGGCCTAGGTGTCAGCGATCCTGCATTCCGGTTGGATGTAGGTAACCGCATGCGAATCCGCAGCGGGGGCGACAACCTCAGCACAGCAGGTATCTGGCTAAACAATATTGCCAACGATGCATCCCCTGCATTCGTAGGCATGGAAAGCGATGATGCAGTTGGATTTTACAGTAGCACCACTGGCTGGGACTTTGTAATGAAAATCGGTACAGGCAATGTTGGAATTGGCACTTCAAACCCAAAAGAAAAATTGCAGGTTAATGGTAACATACTGGCAACTGGTACCATCACACCGTCGGATATGCGCTACAAAAACTCTATCACCACCATACAAAATCCATTATTAAAATTAGCTGCGATACACGGTGTTACCTATTTTATGAACAGAGCTGCACATCCTGAATGGCAGTTCGACAGTACGCTACAGTACGGCCTCATTGCACAAGAAGTAGAAAAGGTTTTCCCTGAAATGGTGAAAGAAATTAGTGCTGACGGATACAAGGGACTTGACTATGAAAAATTGGTGCCTGTGTTACTTGAAGGAATTAAAGAACTTGACAAAGAAAATAAACAGGTGAAAGAACGGCTGAAGATATTGGAAGAAAAAATGGATGCTTTAATTACTAACAAACCAGCAAAATAACGCTATGAAAAATATATTTCTCTTAGCTCTATTGCTCTTTAGTTACCTGGGCGTTGGTGCCCAACTGTACATTGCTCCCGGCGATTCCATTTCCGTATTGCCGGGTACGCTATTTACCCTACAGGAACATCTTATCAATAACGGCAAAATTTATAATAATGGTATACTTACACTCAATGGTACTACTGTACAAAATATTTCCGGCACAGGTAACACAAATAATCTTTTTGTTGATAACAATATTGTTATGCTTTCAGATTGTAGTGTCAATAATATCCTGGAGCTAAATAATAGCCACATTTTTAGTTTGGGTAATTTTCAACTATCCAGTGGTAGTATAAATGGTACCGGGCTACTGAGCGGTTCATCAAATGCAACACTCATTTTAAATACTACTGCCAGTTCGCTAAATTTCGACCAGACCACAGACACAGCTACGAACGCACTAAAAAATTTAACTATAAACAATAGCAGTACCAGCATTCAAAATAAATTGTACTTGTATGATGCCCTGTTGCCGAATGCCGGAACAATTACCCTAAACGATGAATTGATTTTGCGAAGTAATATCAGTAAAACAGCAAGGGTGGCACCAGCAACCAGCAGTTTCACTTATGGTACCAATGGTAGGTTTGTGATTGAAAGATACATCCCCGGACGCAGGGCATGGAGGCTGTTAACGGCTCCTGTTACCACTGCCAGTAATGTAAAAATCAGCGATGCCTGGCAGGATGGTAAGCCGAGGGTTAGTAATATCAATATTATTTCCAATCCGGAGCCGGGATATGGCACCCATGTTACTTTTGGTTTACCCGCTACCAACGGCTACGACCAAGGGATTAATAGCAATCCTTCAATACGCTATCTTACTGGTATCGGCTGGAATGGTGTTCCTTCCGCTACTAATGATGGCAGTATTGCCAACAGCGGTTACATCACAGACCAGCCGGGCTACATGCTATTTGTAAGGGGAGACAGGGGAACACTGTTGTCGCAGGCTACAAGCGCCCTAACTTCCCCAACCGTGCTGCGGCCAAAAGGTAAAATCAATACCGGAGTTATTGACATGCCTTTGTCTGTTGCCTTCAACAATGCCGGTTCCTCATTTAGGGTGGTGGGTAACCCTTATCCATCTGCTGTTAATTTTCATGAAATAATTACCAATTCAATTAATAAAGATGCTGGTTTTGCAGATGCTTTTTATTTGTGGGATCCAACTATTACCGGTAACAATGGCGTGGGTGGCTTTGTGGGCATGGCGTACAATGCAACAGCCAGTATTGCTGCAGGCAAGCCAGTATATGACCGAAGCGTGCCAAGCAGTATTGATAACAGTGGTGATATTCAAAGCGGGTCGGCATTTGTGATTGATTATAATGTGCCAGCTACCTCATTGCAAATGGAGGAGAATGATAAATCTATCGGAAGCAACAACAGTTTTTTTAAGCCGGCAAGGCAGTTGCAAACTAATTTACTCGCTGTAAATAACGACGGCAGTGTTTCTCTAAACGATGGCGTGCTTATTTCAATGAAGGAACGCAATAATAATAAGGTGGATAAAAATGATTTAAAAAAACTGGGCAATTTTGCAGAGCAGATAGCTGTAGTTAAAAATGGACAGCCGCTATGTATTGAGAAGAGACCATTGCTTGGAAATGGCGATACCATATTTTATCAAATCAGCCGTATGCGGCAAAAAAATTATCTGCTGCAATTGATTGTGGATGCAGCAACAACACAGCCGGGAAATGCCTTGTTTTTGGAAGATGTTTTTCGGCAGCAGCAAACGGCCGTCAGCTTTATAGATACGCTCCATTATTCGTTTTCTATTACGGCAGACACGGCCTCATTCAGCAGCAAACGCTTCCGCCTGGTTACAAAAGCAGTTAATCATTTTGTAAAACTGAATACAAAACTACAGCATGATGATGTGCAGTTGCAATGGAGCATTGCTGATATGTCGGGCATTGTGTCATTTTACATTGAACGTTCGCAGGACAGTTTATCATTTGAAACAATCGGTAGCACCCAGGCATTTACAGCGCTGGATGTACAGCCTTTGCCCGGTACTTATTTCTACAGGATAAAATGTGTAAATAACAAAGGGGCAGTAAGCTACAGCATGGTCAGCAGTTTAATGATTCCTGAAATCAATATAGGGATGTCTGTTTACCCTAACCCGGTTACAAACAATACAATCATGCTCAGGATGAAACTTGCCCAACCTGGCATTTACCAGGCTAAGCTGATGGACAATAAAGGCCAACTTATTTTGAGGAAAAGTTTCAATCATTTCGGCAGATTACTACAACAGGCCATTACAATTGATCAACCGATAAGCACAGGTATTTACCAACTCGAAATAATCACTCCCTCAAATGAAAAGAAGCTGGTGAAAGTGTTGGTGCAGCGGTAATTGATGTATCCATTATTTTAGTTAATGGATATAGATAGTCGACCCTCAAAAAGTCAGTTTTCAATATTATTACGAAAAATGTGAAACTGGTAGTTGTATCGAACTATTTATCTTATACCTAACCTGGACAAGCCAGAACCAAATAAGCAATAGGCAATTGGCAAAAGGCAATATGCAAGTATTGAGTTTTAAATTTTTCCTCCCAAAGCCTTATCCATGTTATGTTACAGCGGGTAGTGAAAAATATCTTGCCAACACATAAGAAGATTTAAGGGGTTAAATACTTAAAGGAAAATAAAATAAGCAATATGCTCCAATTAATTTTGCTTTACTCGCCACTTCTCTTTAATTCAATGGTTTTGCCTCCACAGCCGGCGGGCTGCGTAACCGGAGCGCCGCTGCTTTTTCCCCTTTAAAAAAATTAGCATCGCATTTTTTCAATCACGCCTTTGGCGTGACCGGAGAAAAAGAGGCGGCTAACCCGGTTAATGGTGAAAAAAGTAACCAATTATTCAATGAATCTAATAGTTTCAGATTGTCTCTATCGGTTAGTAAAACGTTTTTATCATTGCAAGATTTTATCATTTTCTGGCAAGTAATTGTTTAAACCTTTTGATCAAAACCTTTGCTGATTGTGTGTTTCATACTTTTGAGGGACGACTAGTTATTACTCGTTTATTGTTCTTCCAAAAAAAATTTAACCATTACTCAACTACAAGGTTAATTCAATGTGTACAGATGTTCCTTTACCAGCTTCACTTTCCACATCTAGTTTTGCTTTCAGGTAGTCAAGTCTGTTTTGTATGTTGCTCCAACCAATACCATTCGAAACTTTAAGCAAAGCTGTATCAAAACCTTTTCCATCATCTTCCACCGTTATCAATAATTTATTGTCTTCTTTATTCAACTGCACTGCAGCCTTGGTTGCGGCAGCATGTTTAATTATGTTGTTTAATAATTCCTGAATAATACGGTAGATGGTAACGCTTGTAGCCTGTTCAAGCCCGAGGTAATCAATGCCATAAGATTGATACAATACCTTTATGACACCGCTGCCATTGATGCCCGTGCAAAAATCTTTCAATGCTGCATTGAGGCCAAATTTCATCAATGTTTCGGGCATCATGTTATGAGCCACCCTTCTTAATTCATTGATGGAAGTGTCGAGCATGTCGAGGCCACGTTCAAAGCCCAGCATGTTTTCTGATGTCATAATCAAATGGTCTTTCATATTGCTAAAGGAGTATTTTATGCCAGATAACATGCCACCCAAACCGTCGTGTAAATCTTTGGCAAGCCGGCTACGTTCTTCCTCCTGTCCCTTTAACACGGCTTCGGTAGCTAGCAACTGCTTTTCTTTTTCAAGCTCTGCTATCTGCTGCTGCTGTATTTGCTGATTTTTTCGGTAATTACCTACACTTAATAAGGCTATTATCAATATGGAAAGCGCTGTGCCAGCCAGTATATAATTCAATATATTTTTCTGTCGAATAGTCAACTGCGATAATTGTTGTTCTGTATTTAACCTTGAAATTTCATTTTCTTTATTTTTTATTTGATACTTTATTTCGGTGGCGGCAATCAGGTTTTTTCTATTTTCAGATAGGATGGTATCAGCCAGTAAAAAAGACTTTTGTAAATAATAATTGGCGTTAAAAAAATCTCCTTTTTTTTCGTACCAGGCTGCATAGCCAAGGTAGGCTTCATTTTTATACATTTTCATACCCAACTTATCTGACATACTCAACAAACTATCCAGCGAAGCTTTTGCTGCTGTTAAATTATGTAATGCCAATTCACTTTCAAATATTCTTTTTAAAACCCCGGCTATCTGAAATTGATCGTCGTTATTAATGGCATAGTTAAGAGAGGTTTTATATTCCTTTAGGGCGTTGTTAAATTTACCAGTAATGAACGCTTTTTCACCCATATAATAATAATAGTTTTGCCATTGATAGGGATTGTTAATGCTAACAAGTAAAGGCAGTACTTCTTTTAGTTTTTTTGAGGCTTCAGCACTGTTTTTATTTGTCAGCAAGTCGGCTGCATAGCTAATAATAGCTGCAACTTTAAGATTATCGTTGTTGATACCAAGCGCCTTGTTGTAGGCCTTTAAAGTATATTCCGAAGTTTTGGCACTGTCCTTTATTAACTCATACAAGCCAGCAATATTCAGGTATGTATTGGTTGTTTGAATACTGTTGTTGATTTTTTCAAAAATATAAACAGCTTCCGTATAATCGTCAATCGCTTGATGGTAATCGCCCATTTTAAAATAGTTATTACCGGTGTTCAGGTAAAGCAAACCCATATCGTTGCTCACAATACCGGTAGCACTTTCCTTTAAAATCCTTTTCAGCGTGTCTGCATATAAAAATGATTGGGTGAAATTTCCCCTGTCGCCATAATACAGAATGCCGGTTAAATACCCTTTATTAATACCAAAAGTGTAATTTATTTTTTTGCTGATGCGTAGCATTTCGTGCATGTAGGTTAAAAAACTCGTTGTATTACCCGTACTGTTCCCTTTTAGATATTCGTAAATGGCGTTAACCCTTGCCGTATCGTCTTTCGGATGGGCTTCAATAATTACTTTAAGACGATCATTTGTTTTTTGCTGTTGTGCACCTAAAAAGGAAGGCATTCCGATCAGCAACAAAAAAATTAAGAACAGTTTTTCCATACGTCTAAATTGGGAAATTATCAGCATATTTTTTCTGAAATCAAAAATGTAAAAATTCTTTTAAATTAAAAATACACCCTTCGGGGGATAGGTAAAAAAACTTAAGTCCTCAATATTTGTGCAGTAATTGATTTTGAAGTTCTTCTTAAAAATATTATTTATGAAATACATTTTCACATTCTTGTTGTCTGCATCTCTCTTTACCGCAAATGCGCAAACCCCACAGTGCCTGGTATATCATGGTTGTGGCGGTGCTTCGGTGGTTGCTTATCAGGGAGACCTCGGGTGGTCTGCAATAAGTTATGATTTTCAGCGATTTCAAGGTGGAAGTTGGGTCACCATTCATAACAGTGTATCAAACTACCACATAGTGCTGAATGGCGATATTACCATAGCTTCCAACTATCGGGCTGTTTTGCGCAACAACACCACAAGCGAAGAGCGGATCTCAAATGGCGTAATCGTTGACCCGGGGAAATTTAATAATCCGGTAACCAAACCCAAACCCATTGTTACTTTTTATTGGGGTACATCGGCTACAGGAGGTCAAAACTATGTAGAAGTAGTACCCGGCACTTTTGGCCTAAGTGGATTTCGTCCTCCGTTTACCTACACCATGAAAAAGAAAAACGGCTTTATACTTAATATAAAAACTTCAACCACCGGTATATTTTTTACCAGTAATATAGAACCAAACCAGGAATATGTGTTTACTGTTACTGATTACTGTGGCAATGTTGATTCCATAGCAGGAGGATCAGGAGGATTTGGTTTTGCAGCTTTTGGCCGCGTAACGGCAAGAAATTGCAGTGGCGCAAGTATAGAACTCAGTAGTGTTGCCAGCGGGCAAAATGTATCCCATCGGTCGCCTATAACATTCGGCTTAGCGCCTTTAGCCGACAGCATTAACCAATTTAATGTTCCTGAAAGTATTTTGGGTTCCATAAAATATTCTTACCCTGCCGGTATAAGTACCGGCTTTACTGCAAAACGATACGTTGTTCGGGCAAGGGATGCGTTTGGAGTGCTTTCCAATTACACGGTGGTAAGTACCGGATTAGGTATTGGAATGCCCTTCATAGTTTCCATTGGACCATCGGGCTCCTATTGTTCCCAATTTGTTACACTTAATGGTAGTCCGGTTGAGTCTGGTATCAGAAGGGCTGATAGTACCGGCAATCCTTATGCCTTTACACCTGGCGCCACCATCACCAATATACGTGCGGGGTATACTTATGAAATTGTGACGAAAGATGCCTGTGGCCGAATTAGCGAGCCGCTTGTACAACAATTTGTAGCATGGGAACCCCGTCTTGATCAGTTTAATCCATTTATCATTGAGCAGGAGGGTTGTGATTATAAAATTACGGTGAAAGCCACCACCTGCACGCCCAATGCTGAATACCGCCTGCAGTTGGCCAACGATACACCGGGCCTTTGGCAAAAAAGTAATGTTTTTGAAAATATCCGCAAATCGGGCTGCCATACCGTTTTTGCAAGAGATGGCAATAGTTCAGAGGTAACCCGGCTCTTTTGTATTGATTCATTGACAGTGAACGCAACGGCAAGCCCGATCATGAACACATGTGACCAGCAATTTCAAATTTTCGCAGATGCTTTTTTTGGCACTGCCCCTTATAATTATGCTATTAGCTACGATGGAATAAACTTTTCTAAACCAACAAGCAATCGGTCATTTGTACCAGTTTCTCCGGGAACCTACCTGATAAAAGCAATTGATGCCTGTGGAAACGAATCATTTGCAGCCCCAGAACAAAGTAGGGTTGGTAGCTTGTATTACATAAACGAAACGGGTTTCAAGCAAAATTGCGCTAACAATACCGATACAGCAGGTGGGTTTATCCGGGTGGGTATTCAGCCAACTATCAATAGTGAGCCCCCCCTGCCGTATATCTATCAGGTAAAAGAAATAACAGGCAACGTTGACGGCGTCTTGCAATATGGAAATGTAGTGCGTAGCGGTGAAACATCAGATACTTCTTTCACTATTTCAGGATTACCCGGCAACAAACGCTATGGTATTTTTATAAGCTACAGTTGTGGCCAAAAATTAGCATTAAGATATCGGGTTGCGAATGATTTTTTTGTTCCAGAAGGCATATTGCCCGAACCCGTTATTACCATCAACGCCACCACCTGTAATGAACCCTTTTTTGAATTTAGTAGTTTGCCTGCCGGAGGAGTAATTGAAATATTTAAAGGCGAAAGCCTTGGAGGTACGCCGGTAACGCTGGCAACGCCTACTACAAGTGTAAAATTATTGGGTGGCAATTACACCATCAGGCTTAGCAGTAACAATTATGGAGGTTGCACCTGGCAGGAAGTGTATCACCGTTTTGTGGCAACTAACGATAGTATTTCCGTTGGCGTGTTGGTTCCTGAACTTCGCAATATCTGCCGAGGAAAAACATCCATTTTCCGGCTCAGGGATATTTTTACCGGTCAAACACCAGGGGGCACATGGTCCGTAGATCAGGACATTACCTGGGTAAACCAGGATAGCGGAACTTTCATACCAGCACTGCAAGCCGAAGGAGAATATCAATTTACCTATGCGGTGAAATCATTGTGTAATTCGGGTATTGAACAAACCTATTTTTTAAACATCAATGCCCTTTCGTGTTACCTGGCATATTCCACCAGCGATGTGGAGTCTGCAACAAGTGCCCTGGGTTGCAAAAACATTGAAGGCGAGAGATGGTATGATATTTTGGATCACAATGGCTACTTGTGGTATAGTATCAATCCTGGAGCGGATAATGAAATTGCCGGCGCTTGCTGGGGTGCAAGGAATGTTTACACAGAAAACCCGCCCCGATCCACTACCATTAATGGAAGTGTAGTGTATTTTGCCGACCGAAATTTTTACATTGAACCAGGCAGTATAAACATTGGTACCAATCCGGTACGTATAAGGCTTTATTATGATCAATTTGAGATAAACCGCCTATTGAATTTTTTGAAAAATAACGGCTTTCCATCTGCTACCGTAAATGATTTGCGCATCCTTAAAAAGAGTGCAGGTGCAGGTTCGCCGGTAGATTTGGATGTTACTTTCAATACAGGCAGCAACACATCGCTTTACACCATCATTACTCCAACGGTAAACCCATTTGGACCTGGCGGAAATTATTATTTTGAATTTGAAATCAACAGCTTTTCTGAAATAGCACTTGTATTTACGAATAGCACCACTTTGCCGGTAACCTGGCTCTCTGTAACCGGAGAAATAAACAATGGTAAATCGCTTAT
>JBGSMI010000244.1:0-3351 GCA_041740215.1 Ferruginibacter sp. | reverse complement strand
CGGCCTATTTTGAAAAGCTACGGGATATGGAATTAAAGAATCCTATCCTGGTTGGTTTTGGCATAAAGGACAAGGCTACCTTTCAATCGGCCTGCGAATATACCAATGGCGCCATCATTGGTAGTGCCTATATCAAGGCATTGGAAAATAAAACCGACATCGAAGCAGCTACTAAAGAATTCTTAAATACTATACTGGCTTAGATTCATCTCCTTAAAACCAATTATATTGCGGTCTAAATATTTATTATGAAGAGAATAATCCTTTTTGCAATGCTGATTCCTGCGTTTGCCTTGGCTCAAACCCAAAAGAAAACACCCACTGCCACAAAAAAAACACCTACCAATACCGCTGCCACAAAAAAGCCAGCTCCCATTATACCCGTGGATGGTTTTGTAATCAATGGCACTGTTACGGGATATCCCGACGGAACTCCGGTCTCTCTTTTAAATGGTCAAACAGGTGCACCTGAATCGGAAACCACCCTTAGTAAAAACTCATTTACTTTTAAAGGTAAGGTTACAACGCCCGATTTCAAGATTATACTGTTTAATAAAGTACCACCTTATGTCACGTTGTTTCTTGATAACAGTACTATAAAAGTTTCTGCAGTAAAGGATTCACTGGAATCGGCTTTGGTGAGCGGTTCTGCTTCGCACAGTGACTTTGTGAAGCTAAATACAACGCTGGCACCCTTTCAAAAAGTGTTTGCAGAAAATGCCATTTATGATTCGGTAGCCATCGCCAGTGCGCTGGAAGCAACCTCTGATTTTGTTAAAGAACAACCCGCCTCTTTTATTACACCACTGGCCATAATCCGGTACAATCAATTAACGGATGAAACCGCTAAGACGGAAGCCCTGTTCAGTCTGTTATCGCCTGCCGTAAAAATGTCGCCGATGGGTAGTTATGTAGCCCAGCAGATTACAGAATCAAAACGCAATGCCATTGGTACCGTGCTGGCAGATTTTACCCAGGCAGACACAACAGGAAATCCTGTAAGTCTGGCCTCCTATAGGGGGAAGTATGTATTGATTGATTTTTGGGCTAGCTGGTGTAGACCCTGCAGACAGGAAAATCCAAATGTGGTAGCCAATTACAATCGTTTTAAACACAAGAATTTTACCGTGTTGGGTATTTCGCTTGATAAAACCAAACCCGCCTGGGTTGATGCCATTAAAATGGATGGCTTGGAATGGGGACATTTGAGTGATTTAAAAGGATGGGAAAATTCGGTATCTCAACAGTTTGGTATTACCAGTATCCCGCAAAACTTTTTGATTGGTCCCGATGGCAAAATCATTGCAAAGAACCTGCGTGGTCCAGATCTGGAACGCAAACTCGAAGCACTTTTAAAGTAATATTGTAGAAAGGGTCATAAAAAACCACCTTTTTCTGAAAGGTGGTTTTTTATTGATATCAGCATTGACCATTCAATGTCGTTTACTTAAGCAGCTTTAGTGGCGGGTGAGGACACCCGCCACGGCTCGGGGAAAAAGGTGGTTTTTTAGTGATATCACCATTAACCATTCACCGTTGACCATTGACCATTCACGGCCAACTTATTATTTATACTCTCCAAAAATCGCTCTCAATTCATCTGATATTTCGCCCAGGGTACAGTAGTTCTCCACCGCTTCCACTACCAGTGGCATCAGGTTGGTAGTACCCCTTGCTGCTTCGTTGATCCGGGATAAACATTCCTTCGCTTTTGTATTGTCACGCTTTGCCTTCAATGCATGGAGCTGGTCGGTTTGTACCTGCCGGATGCTGTCATTTATTTTAAAACCGGGTGTAACAAATCTTTCTGCCGACTGGAATTTATTTACTCCAACAATCACCTTCTCGCCGCTCTCAATCTGCCGCTGGTATTCGTAGGCACTCTTAGCAATTTCGTCCTGCATAAAGCCCTGTTCAATGGCTTGTACACTACCACCCATGGCATCTATTTTTTCAATCAGTTTCCAGGCATTGATTTCAACTTCGTTGGTAAGACTCTCTACAAAATAGCTGCCCGCCAATGGGTCGGCTGTATCGGGCGCACCGCTTTCAAATGCTACAATTTGTTGCGTACGCAAGGCTATTCCAGCGGCTTCTTCTGTTGGCAAACTAAGCGCTTCGTCATAGCCATTGGTATGTAAACTTTGGGTGCCGCCCAATACTGCTGCCAGCGTTTGTATGGCCACTCGGGTAACATTGTTAAGCGGTTGCCGGGCAGTAAGTGTTGCGCCGCCAGTTTGCGTATGAAAGCGCAGCATCATTGCTTTGGGATCGGTTGCACCCAGATCTTTCATAATGATGGCCCACATCTTTCGTGCAGCCCGGAATTTAGCCACTTCTTCAAATAAGTTATTGTGGGCATTAAAAAAGAAGGAGAGGCGTTTACCAAAAATGTTGATGTCCATTCCTTTTTCTATCGCAGCTTTTACATAGGCTTTACCATTGCTTAAAGTAAAGGCAATTTCCTGCACTGCAGTGCTACCTGCCTCCCGTATATGGTAACCCGAAATTGAGATGGTATTCCATTTGGGAACTTCTTTGGCGCACCATTCAAAAATATCGGTGATGATGCGCATAGAAGGTTTTGGGGGATAGATATAGGTGCCCCTTGCAGCATATTCTTTTAAGATATCATTTTGAATGGTGCCTGAAATTTTACTAAGATCTGCCCCCTGTTTTTTTGCCAATGCAATGTAAAAGGCCAGCAGAATAAACCCCGTCGAATTGATCGTCATGGAAGTGGTGATGTCTTCCAGCCGGATACCCCTGAATAAGGCTTCCATATCTTCAATGGAATCGATAGCCACCCCCACTTTACCAACTTCACCTTCCGAAAGAGCATGATCACTATCGTAACCAATTTGGGTGGGCAGATCAAATGCCACACTCAATCCATTCACGCCCTGTGACAATAAATAATGGTACCGCTTATTGCTTTCTTCTGCAGTGCTGAAGCCGGCATACTGCCGCATGGTCCATAGTTTACCACGATACATATCAGGTTGCACGCCACGGATAAAAGGGAATTCACCGGGCAAGTCATTTGTTGAAGCCGGCAAATCACCGGCTGTATAAACTTCCTTTACTTCAATTCCTGAATCGGTGAATTTCTTTTTCATAAGCGTGTGTGTCGGCAGGCGTTTTTTATCTTAAGGACATAAATGAATGTAGTAGTATCGAATATTAAAAATGGAATGCCTTTAGGATGTATTATGTATGAATAAAGTTTGCCTGTAAAAACATTAAAAAAATAACAGCCACCAATGAGCTGGAATTACCAGTATCCAGTATCCAGCATCCAGTATCCAGCATCCAGCACCCAGCATCCAGCATCCAGCATCCAGCATCCAG
>JBGSMI010000241.1:0-7417 GCA_041740215.1 Ferruginibacter sp. | reverse complement strand
TTTGGGCGGGCTTTCAGAAAAACTGCGGATAAGAAGTAATGGCAATATAGGTATTGGCACATCAAATCCAAATGCGCCGCTAGGTTTTCCGCCATCGCTTGGCAAAAAAATTACATTATATCCGGGTACAACAGGCGATGCAGGGTTTGGTATAGCGGGCAACCGGTTGCAGATTTACGCAGATAATCCTGCGGCAGATGTTGCTATTGGCTATGATGCTGCCGGAACTTTTAATGAGCGGTTTGCAGTTAAACCATCAGGGGCAATTGCAGTAAATGGAAGCACCGGTGCGCTTAACAATGTGCTTACAAGCGGTGGGGGAGGCTCTCCCCAATGGCAACCACTCGGCAATTTTATTAAGCCCGCTGCAATGGCCGAAGTCACTTATGTATTGTCACCTCTTTTAGTCCGAATTCCAGGTGCAAGTTTTCAAATTACCGTTCCACTAGCGGGTAAGCTGGTGATTTGGGTTAACACCAACAGTAGTTTGATTTGCATAAATCCCCTTGCCCCCTGTCCCTTTGTATGGTTCCTCAAAACGTATCTAAACAATTCAGACGTAGAGACCAATTACATGCAACCTCAAACAAATCTAATACAGACAAACAATTCTACTTCACTGGGGCCATTGGTGCTAAATGTTAATGCTGGCACATATACAATTTCATTCGGTGCAAGACTGCAAAGTTTAGCTGCGCCGCCTACAATAAAAATATCGGCCTACGCTCAATTTATTGCAGATTAAAGACCGGTGGCATTGTAAAAAATATTACAGGATTAACCAGGGATAAATGATCATCTGCCTTTTACCGTTACATTCTTTATCAACTTTGCCTGCGTTCGTCACACACGAATGCATTAAAAAATGAGTATAGTTTTTTCTTTCTTGACTTCTTCTACCAATTTAATGGCGCAATCCACTTTTAATATCTTCAGTTACTAAGCCCCCGCCGCTTTATGCTAAAAGAAAGCAACGGCTAGCTCATGTTTGAAAAAAATGAAATCAATAAATCCTGTTTTTACGGGATATAAATCAGTACAAATAATCCGATTTTTAATCTTTAAATAAATAGTTTCCAAAAAATCAATCTATCAACCATGAACAAACAATTATTCATTCTTTTATGCATCCTCCTATTAAGTGGTATGGCTATTGGACAGGCCAAACCAAAGGCTGCTGTTAAACCACCTGCAAACGAACTGGCAAAATTAATGATGGGGATTGGCTTGCCATATAAAATGGCCAACGATTCAGTTGCTGCAATTCCCTATGAAGGGGAAAACATTGCATCGTATCAGGTTATTATACAAAAAATAAGCGACCTCGTTATTGTTTATACCAACCTAAGCGAAGCACTACCCGGAAAAATTGATGATACAAAATACAAATACCTGTTGCAGCAAAACGAGCATTTCGATATTGTGAAAATAGGAATGAGCGGTGATGATAACAGCGTTTTTGTACGGGCAGATTTATACAAAACTGGTATAACAACAGCCTTATTGAAAAGAATAATTACGCAAGTGGCAAATGTCACCAATATTATAGCGGGAGAATCAAAATAAAATTTAAAATTTTTGGTATGAAGAAATATTTTTTGGTAATCATCTTGCTGCTAACTACTTTTTACAGCTTTGCTCAGGCTAAGAAAAAAACGAATTCAACAGAAAAACCGCCTACACAAAAAGAGATGGATGCCATGATGAAGGAGATGCAGTCCGCTATGGATGAAATAGACCCTGAAGATAAAAAGATGATGGACAGTATGGGCATTAAAATGCCGGACACAAAAAACATTAAAAAAAGTATGTCGGGTGTAAGTGATGCACAATTAAAAAAGTCTTATGAGGACGATAACAGGATTGTGCCACAGAAAGATGCTGCAAGAATTGCCGCAGCATTGGCTACAACTCTCAGCAACGCAGAAGTAAATGCCTACATCAACAAAACACATCAATCGGTATTGAGTAAATTATCTCAAAATGTAAAAACAACAGGTGCAGAAATTTTACAGCAAACTATACAACAAAAATCTTCTTTGGGTAATACTGCTGTGGGCTTATGGATGGATGGTAAACCCACACTGGCACTTTACTTAATGGGTGAAGCCTGCAAAGCTGATGCTGCAAATGCTGTTAATTTAAATAACTACGCATCTTTTTTAACCATGTGCGGTGCAGAGCAAATGGCATTACCCATTTTAGTCAACCTCAATAAACGGTATCCCAAAAACAGCAGCATACTCAATAATATTACACAGGCATGGTTGGGTTTAGGCGATATACCCAGGGCAGAAAAATATGCCGATAGCACAATTCGTATTGCTGCCGCACATCCGCAGGCAAATATGGCCAAATGTTTAATTGAAGAAAGCAAGGGTAATACTCCGGCGGCAATTGCTGCAGCAAAAAAAGCCATCAGCAAAGCATATAGCAATGAAAAGGAAAATAAACTGAAAAAATTGGGATACGATTTAAAAAGCGATGATATTAATTGGGACAGACCCATGCCGCAGGATCTTTTGGGCCTGGCAAAATTCAAATGGCCAGATTATCCGGTAGCTGTTGATCAAAATGAAATACTGGAAAAAGAGTGGAAAAATTTTAAAGAGGAGTGCCAGCAAAAAATAGATGAGTTAAAAGTAAAACAGGCGAAAATTGAAGAGGATTATTTGACAATTTCCGGATTACGTACTAAGGAGATTCTTGAGGCTGGCCAAAGAGGAGAATATGTACAGCCAATGCCCGGCTACGCTGCTAAAGCCATAAAAAAATTAGGCCCCGGGATTAATGATATAAATGGGAATATGTCGTTTGTATTTGCACAGGCACTGGAGCCTGTTGTAAAAGCATTAGCTGCAGTGGCAGGTTATGAAAACACATTGAACGAAAAACAGGAATTACTTGATAAGAAATACGAAGACCAGGTAGGAGAAGGAAGACCCAATCCTTTTGCAGCAATTTGTAAAGATGAAAATGCAATCCGTTCAGAATTTTTAAGTAATGCCAACGGCGGTTTAAAAAGTGCTTACAGAATTTATCTTAATTACGCAAGCCGCAGAACGAGCGACCTTTTATATTATTATCAATATACCATGTGGCCAGAGCAGTTTGAACTGGCTAAGATAAACGCACAAATTGCCTGGCTTACACAAATAAAAGACCAGCGGGTTTATTTTAAAAGTAAAAGCAGTTGGTGTATTCCTACCGTTGTTAAACATAAAGGAAAAGACTCCTTACAAAATTTTGATGATGTAGCCTGCCAGTATGTGAGCACAATGGATTTGGGGTGTTATAAAATTATTTCGAGTTGCAGTAATTTAACCGGCCAGTTTGATTGTGGCGGCGTACAAATTGATTATAAAAGCAATGTGGAAACAGGCCAGTATTCCGGCACCGCCATTGTGGGAGTTAGCAAGGGTTTTGATGGCCCAATGGGCACAGAAGTTGAAGCCACTTTGGGCGGGCTTGTAGAATGGGATAATACGGGCTTTACGGATGTTGGAGCAATTGCCGGGGTAAGCGCCAACGCAGCAGGCGTAAACATTGCGGGTGCCGATGTAAAAATTACCGTTAATAGCGGAGTAAGTACTTCGGGGAATTCAATTCTGCAGGGCATCAAATAAAACAACGTTCTCAATATGAAAAAAATCATTCTTATAACAACTTTAATGATTTGTTATAAATGTTATTCACAAGATTGTACCCCTGAACGATTACGCAATCTGGAAGGCAACTGGAAAGAAGGTATCAAAGGCTCGATAAAGAACGTGACGCCTGCTGATTTATTAAGAGAGAAAAACGTGACTGGCACCATTCATAAAATGATTAGTGAAAATTATAAACCCACAGGCTGCCAGATAACTTATAGCAATGCTTTTGGTAAAGTTCCTGCTGCAGGGCAAACTTTTGTAGCAGATCCATACTATTACTCCATGTATATTTTGCGGTATTTATGTGAGCAACAAAGCGCTGACAAATCAAAATTCTATGTTGATATTTCTACGCCAACCACGGTAAACGTTGCGGCAAACGTAATTTCCTGTTTAAAGAATTTGTATGCCGCCAACATAGAACCAGACGATTTTAGGGGCTATTTAAAACTTGAACAACTCCCTGTAAAAAAAGACGGCGTTTGGTATATGGGAGAAAAGGCAGTAGGAAATTATGGCCGACCAGGTGAAATAAAAGAATATCGTTGGTTAATAACCTATGGAGATACGCTGCCGTTTAGCTTTTTAAGCAGGAAAGAATTTTTACTCATTCAGAAAAAACGACTAGAGAAAACAATAAAAGAACAAGGTAGTAGTGCTTACTACAACACATTTCTTAAAAATATAAACGATCAGTTACTTACGAGCGAAGAAGAGCTGAGTAAGGAAGCAATAAGCCGTTGGAATGATGAAGAGCGCTTCACAGGCTTTGTGGCTGAAGGAACGCAAGGTTCATTTATTGCCGTAAAACCAAACCTCGAATATTACAGAAAATCATTAGCCAAATCATGTCCTCAGTTTTTTACTGTCGTATATAAAATATCCAAAGGCGACCCTGTATTTGAGGATAATTATGCGGCAATAAAAAATGCAATTAATTTTTCAGCGCTAAAAAATATGCTTGGCAAGTAGGAAGTGTACTGCAATATTAAAAGATCTCAACTTGTAATTTTTAATTAAATAAAACTCTGCTCATGAAAAATTTTATTACGCTTTTCATCTTATGTTTTGTACTAACCAATTCCGAAGCACAGCTTTTAAAAAAACTAAAACAGAAAGCGGAAGATGCCATCACAAAACCTAAAGCAAAACCTGCTGAAAACGCTGAGCCGGGCGACAAGGAAAAGACAGGTACTGATGCTGAGAGCGATAACGTAAAAGGGAGCGCTCCAACCAGCAAATTAAAAGTGTACAGCAAATTTGATTTTGTACCGGGCACCACCATCCTGCATTATGACAATTTTGAGAAAGATAATATCGGCGAAACTCCGCTCGGTTGGATTACGTCCACCTCTGCAGAGGTAGTTACCATCGATGGCCTGGAAGGTAACTGGGTAAAAATGGCATCAACCAGTTCTCACCACATCAGCCGGAATAAAAAACAAAGCTGGGGCAATAATTTTACTATAGAGTTTGATTTGCTGCTGGTAAAAAATACTTACGAACCCCGCCTTGACTTTGAACTCATCAATACGGGAGGCAATCTTGTAACGGATGAGGGTATTTTAAGAACCGGTAAAAATGCTTTGTACATCAGTACTATTCTGGGTTCCGGAGGCATCGGTAGCAGGGTCTCGCTCTACAGCAATAGCAGCATCGGAAAACCTATTTCGGATAGAATGTCGGAGAGCCTCCCTTATAGCAATACGGTACCTGTGCATGTGAGCATGTGTGTTCAGGGCAAGCGTTTTCGTTTCTGGTGGAACGAAGCAAAGATTTTTGACCTGGCTGCTATGAATGATGACTACCTGCCCAATCAGTTAGGATTTTCCTTCGGCAGTGTTGGCGGCGCCGATGTCTATATAAGCAACATCCGCATTGCTAAAGATGTGCCTGATACCCGTGCCCGTTTTGAAGAAGGGAAACTAATCAGTAATTTACTATTTTATACAGGCACAGCTAAATTAAAACCAGAAAGTATGGGCGCATTGCTGGATGTAAGTAAAATTTTAAAAGATGCTACGGCCCCGGTAAAAATTATTGGCCATACCGATAGTGATGGCGATGATGCCGCCAACTTAAAACTATCGGAAGAGAGAGCACAAGCAGTGAAGAGCATTTTAGTAACCCAGTATCAAATAGACGAAAGTATATTCAGCACCGAAGGGCGTGGAGAAACACAACCACTTGCCAATAATAATTCTGCCGAAGGCAAAGCACAAAACCGACGGGTAGAATTTATATTTAAAGCCGAAGCAGATAAATACGTAAAGCCGGCCGGTGTTGGGGGTGCTAGTCAAAAGCCTGCGGCAAATACTACGAAACCTACGGCAACTGGAAATAATGCTGCAGTGGCAAATACTGACGGAACCACTGTAAAACTCCAAAGTAAGGTACTCAGCCTCAACCTGCCATACGCACAGTTCATGAAGGTTGCAGATAACCGCTACACTTTTATTGCCAGCAAAGAAGAAGGAAACAGCAAAGAAAACTATTTTAAAATAGAGCTACAGTCAGTAAGTCCTACATTAAAAGCAGAAACTTACAATTTTGTAGAGGCGGTAGAAAAAAACTCTCTATACGGTACCAAGAAATTTTCGGAGATCCGAAAAACAGAGGCAGTTCTATACTATGGTACTGCAAAAAAACCATACATCAGCGAGTTCACTCCCATCGTTGCCAATGGTGCGGTCGCAAATTATGTAGATAATTCACTCGCCAGGAAATTTCCTGCCATATCACCCAATTGCAAATTCGTAATTGAAAATATATCGGATGGTAAAGCCAGTGGCTACTTTACGGTGGGTCTTATTACAGAGGGGCTTAAACCTATTACGAAGGGTGATGCAATGGAACAAACTTTTACAACAGGCTTTTCCGGTGAAATGAAATGCAGTTTTGCCAATGTGCCTGTCTATTAAACCGTAGAATCTTAAGTAAAAAGGTTGTAATGATAAAAACAAACAGAAATTAAATACCAGTGCAGAAATTCAATATCCAAAACACATGAAAAGAATAATTCTACTACCTGCATTGTGGCTTTCAGTTTCGACGCTGCTGGCACAACCCATTCCCCCAAAAAACATTGAAGACAGTGTTTTAGGTTGGATGAAAGTCTATAACTACAAAGGAGCGAAGGCACCGATAAAGGTGGATGATAAAAATTACTCAATAGCTCAGTTATCCATCTGCGATTCCCTTGTAAACTGGATGCAGGCGAGTTACCTACCCAAGGGAGGGTTGGGTGATGTTAAAAGAGCAGTATCGGAAAAACAAGGATTGTATAATAAAAATGATGCCGCCATGCCACAGAGTTATGGCGCTAATGCATTGGTTTATTCGCAACTTAAGTATAATGAACAAGGTAAGCTCGCACTGCTCACAAGCGATGCTATTTTTTGGACTATAAAAGCCAATACATCGGTTGGCATACCTGCAGAGGCAATTTGCACACCCGCCAAATATTATTTCACATTACCGACGTTTAAAGAATTTAGAAACAGTGAAAACAATGCACAGGTTTTGGCCATGACTTCACACCCAAACACCAAAAAATATCCGGCCTATCTAAAAAGAAATACGTCCGGAATGTTTGATTTTGGTTTTATGATTTATCCGGAAAATAAATTTCCATTTATCAAAATAACCAAAGCAGAATACCTTGACCAACTTGCAGAAGCCATTGAAAGAAAATATGCACTTGAAAAGGAAGATGCTTTTAAAAAATGGTTTACGGAGGCTTCGAGAGCTTCTGCCCGTAAAGA
>JBGSMI010000228.1:0-5785 GCA_041740215.1 Ferruginibacter sp. | reverse complement strand
GGCTGAATGGTGATGTTGTATTTTTCATTCACATTAATTTTTACAATGGGGCTGTAACTAAACTTGCCATCTATATCAATCATTTTCAGTCGGTAATAATTAATGCCCGACACCGGGTTAAAATCTGTAAAATGATATTGTTTCTCACCAATTCCTGCTTGCCCTCCTATCATTCCAACATTAACAAAATTTTGACCATCAGTGCTGCGCCAAATTTCAAAGTGAGACACATTAATTTCATTGCTGGTAACCCATTTAAGCAAGGTGTTTTTATTTTGTACTATTCCGCTAAAAGAAATCAACCTCAGCGGCAGCGGTAAACCCACTCCTCCTTTATACAAGTAAAATGACGAAAATGAATTGGTAGAAGTCGTTATAATATAGTCAGTACCGTACAGTGCCGAATCTGTCACATTTAGTACCGCATTACCCGGGTTTGTGAAACCTGCGGTGCAATTGTCTGTATTTTTATTGATTTTAAATGCACCAATGGTATTGTTGCCTGCGGCTGTGTTGTATGTATTTATTTCTGCCTGCCTTGCATACAATTTTACCAGCACTTTTGATGAGGCAAATTTTAATTGCAATGCAGATGGATTGATGGTAACATTTCTATCAAGGTAGGTTACACCGCCGTTATTTCTCAAAGCACCGTTGTTTACGTACACACCGCCTGTTACGATACCCATGCTGTTGCCTGCCGGATGCACTTCGCCAATAATATTTCCATTGGCCGCCAATAATGGTACCCACATGTATAATTTGCCTGATGCACTGTCTATAACGGTTGACTGCATTGTGTTACAGGTATTAGCAATGTTTGCAATGGCTGGCATTGCAGCCGGACTATTATCAAAAGCACCAATGGTAAAATAGCTTTTTGAATCTGTGATTAACCCAAAAAAAGGTGAGTTAAAAGATGCTGTTGACACCCTGATATAAATTGTTTCGCCGGGTGTACGGCCTGTGATGGGCATTCGGCAGATGTATGAAATGGTATCAATTGGGAAACCAAATTTATTTTGAAAGGCACAGGCAATTCTGTTAAGCGAACCGCAACTGCCGCTGAATGCCATCATGCTCATGTTGGTGGCGGTGTTGTTATTATACCTGCTTAATTGTAGAACCGTATTACCAGTGGCTGGAATAATTATTTTATACCACACATCTTCCGGCGAAGCATGTATTGGCATACAGTTGCCTGCTGTATCGCTGCTGTTGCTGAAAGTAGCGTTTATTAACGATCCCTTTTGCGGCTGCGAGCAAAATCCATTACTAACGGGCAAGCTGATAGCATTGGCACATAAATCGTTTGCCGGTGCAGCAGGGTTTTCCATCCGGTAAGTGCTTACATTGGTACTGCAGCGTTCCAGGTTTGATGCATATACTTTTGGTATTACATACCAGTCCCTTCTATTGCCTGCCGGGCCTCCTGAATATTGATTAAAGGAAAATAGATCCCTTGTTTCTCTTTTATCAAACGTTGTTAGATTACCATAATAGGCCGAGTCGCTTGCGTAGTAAAAATATTTGGTGGCATTGGGCACACCTGTCCATTTCAATACAATGTTGTTGAACAGCGGCAGCACACTATTATCGGCCGGCGACAGTAAAGTGGGGCAGGCGATGGTATTCATTACCGCATTGTCAAATACTTCTAAACCAGACACTCTTACTATGCCAAGGGCCCTGCTGGCGCTGGCAAAAAAAGCCACCGTATAAGTACCACTCTCCGCAGGTGTAAATAGCATAAAAGTATCAAGTCCTGTGGTCTGGTTATCTGAAAATCGTAATGGTATATTTAATATTGGTGATAACACAAGGTTTAGGGTATCATCATAACCTCTGCTCATTTGCACTTTTAAATTATTATCCAGGGTTCTGCCGCCAAATGTGTTCCCCGAATATTTAATATAAACACGATAAGTAGTACCTGCATTCAACTGCAGCCGCCTGCTAAAAAACCAACTGCCAACCGGCGAAGCAGCGTAATCAAATTCATTTACTAAGCCACCTCCGCCCCAGCCTATACCGGTTGCACTATCTCTTACTGTTTTTAAGCAAGCTACATCAGTAAAGTCTGCTATATAGGGCACACCTATCGAAGCACAGGGAGTTTTAAAAGGGTTGTCAAAATAACGCCATTCAGATAGGTGTGATCCTTTTCTGCTTCGTACAGCAAGCTGGTATGTAGTATCTGTCTGTAACCCTGTTAAATCAATAGTAGTATCAGTAACAATGGTTCCTGTTACGGGCCATTGCTGGTTATTTGCTGCTTTTCTAATATTGTATTCATAGCCATCTGCTTCGGCTATTTTGTTCCACTTAATAGTGGCAGAACTGGCTTCAATATTTGATGCTGTATAATTTTTTGGAGGAAATAATTTACCTGGTAACCATGTAAAAGTGGTCCCATCCGGAATGCTTCTTGCATCGTGAATGTAACAACCATTACCTCTTATACTCTGGGTAAAAGGTATGGGATTGAGTGTATTAAGGCTTGCACCCTTGGGTACCTGCCGGGCATTCAGGTATTCAAGAAAATCTTCGCCGTTACTCCTGATGCCAACAATTACATTGGTCCCCTCACACACCGTAGCAAATGGCGGTGGCGAGCAATCAGACAATTCAAAGTTGCCGTAAACTATTTTGATGCTATTGTCCGTAAAATTTAATCGCACCTGCAGGTTAATTTTCCAGAACCGCATAAAGCCAAATCCAAACGGACGTACTTCGTAATTAAAGTCTGTCCATTGTACTACAAACTCATTACCCACCACGGCATTTTGCACATTGGTGGAGCAAGGTATCGCACCCCTGTCTGGTGTAAGCCACTCCAAACTTAAAGCCCTGATGATACCGCCAGTGCCATGCGTTTGATTGAATCCTGCTTTATAAAAAATGGGATTTTCAGTTAATGGATTGGCGCTGCCAAATGTAATCCAGCCACCTTTGCCCACCCGGATAGTGGAATAAACTGTATCGGCAAATATGAATGATTGCGGCAACGTTACCAATGCACTGGTATCGGTAGCTAAATTATTGTTGGTACAATTACTTAAAATAACGGTACCGGTTACCGGCGTGTAAGTACCCGTTTGCTGGCTAAATAAATAACCGCCTGCCTGAGCATTGGCAGATAGTGAAGCAATACAACAGTACACAACAAGTAAAATTCTTTTCATTAGAATGGTGTTTTATTTTTTTAACTGATCAGCATTTTAGTCCTGCTAATATTAATGGCAGTTGACATAAATATTTCTTTGAAGGAGATAAGTATTTACAGAGGTGTTGGATTATTTGGTGAAAGTGCAGGATTTAAATGGCAGTGTAGCTAATCCATTTGGATAGTTTGTTATACCCCCGCCCGGAAATGATCAGAAACAATCTTGAAGAAAACATCCGGTAATTATATAGAAGTTATTCTTTCATCCTGTTCCAGGTTTGTGTACCGCCCAATTCTACGTTAGGGTCATAGGCAGGATTGTTGCTAAGCAAATAAGTTCCATCTCCTTTGCTCCACGCATTGCTGTAGCCGCTGGTAAGTTCCACCGTGTTACCGTTTTCATCTTTGTAATTGTCAACGCCCCTTAAATACTGCCCAAATCCATCTGAGTCTGTTTTGGATAATCCATTTGCGGGTGTGTTTTTTGCTTCCCAGCTTCTAATTATATTATTGCCAATTTCCTGCTGTGCCTTATAACTGATTTGTATTTGGTGCCACATCTGGTTTTGTGCATTAGTTGTAACAGCGGTATAATAAGCCTGCACACCAGTCATCCATTGCGGGTTAATTCTGCTGCTGCTAAAAAAAGTACTCATTATTTTACGTGCCATCACATTATTACCTGCTTTGTATTTTAAAACAATTCGCATGCTTACGTAACATTGGATATTGCTGGCCACCCCGCCCTGTGCGCCCGGCATGCTTACAATGGTTTGCATAACGGTGCAAAATGCAAGGCCTTCCTTACCATCAGCAAACTGCAATATTCCTTCGGCGGCACTGCCTCTGTGGCTGTAAGCGTTGTTGCCTGCCTGTGATGCCGTTCTTGTCATTTGCATGGCACCGGCATCCATTTGCTGTTGTAATGCTTGTATAATTCCTGCAGATTTCACCTTCGCTTTTACATAGGGTGCCAATGCATTGCTGATGTAGCCTGCCGCATCTAATGGCTGGGCAATATAACAGGCGTGTGGGTAAAATCCGCGTCGCATTGCATCTAACTGTACCGCATCAGTGCTCCAATCAAATTGTGTAACAGGAAACACCATCAGTTCATAATCTCCGTCCGGAGATTTAGCTTGCATAGAAGCCTGCACCATTTCCGGAAAACAATTATTGGTAGGATTCCATTGTATGCTGCTGTTTACCTGCCAATTGGCTGGCAATAAAAATGAACTCACTTCTACCGGTTGGCTGAAGCCCTGCTTGTCTTCCACCCTGAATCTTTTCAGCAGCATATAATCTTTTCCTTCCACCATGGTGCCCCCTTTACTTTTTACAGCCGATTTATTTTTTTGTGATGATTGTGCATTGCAGAAAAACAGGATAGCAATTAAACTTGCTGCCATTATTATTTTATGCATATCTGTTTTTTAAATTAATTATCAATAAAAATGGACGTTACCAATGCATTTTTTCCATTGTCAGCAAGTACTATTGATGCTCCGTTTTTCCAGTATTTAGCTACATAGGCTAAACTGCCCATTTCTTACCCGGCTACATACACTCCTTTTATTGAATTTGCCGAAGGGGTATTGATATTGCTTTTTTACTATTGCTTTTTTTGCATGCTTATAATTGTAGCACCTACTAACGAGTTGATTGTTGCAGTACCTGAGCATTCACTGTAATTATTTAAAAACTTTAAACTCCATGTGGTACCGTTATTATAATTTATTTTTAATGAGTCGGCAGTATAGGTGTAGGTGCCTAAAGAAACTCGGTTGCCCGATGAAGAGTCAATATTTACAACTGAGTTGTCTGTATTAATTGCCAAGCTGAACTTATTCACAACGGGTATTCCACCTAAAAATTCTTCTGTGCCTGCCCAATTACCCGTAAAATTATTTTTTACGTTTAAATTTTCAACGCTGCTTTTTTTACAGCTAATTATTTGCAGCAATAAAATTATTGCCATTGTAAGAAGTGTTTTATTCATACTTTTTATAATTTAAAACTGGTCAATACTCTGCCAGTTGTAAGCAGGATTATTTAAGATATCCAACATCAAATCCTGCATGGCATAAACAAATGGATTTTCGTTACCGGATGGATCAGCCCGTGAGTTGAGCAACAATGCCACACTCATGCCATTGTTATGCCGCATAAAACCAGTGCGGGTGCCGGGCAGGCTGCCATAGTTATACCATAAGTTTTCTGCACTCCAAATACCAATACCGCAGGCGTACCCCGAAAAAACTGCTGATGGCGTAGTGAGTGCGGAAAGTTGCGTACTGTTTAATATATCGGGTCTTGAAGAAAAGCCATCTATTGCAGTAACCAGCCGAAGTAATTCAGTGGCTGTTGTCATGAGTCCGCCATCTGCATCCCTGCGTGGAAAACCAATACTGTAAACGAAGGGCGCATCATTTCTCTGGCCGTAATAAGTAACTTCATTTGCTTTTTTCTCTGCTTCCGTTTTTCCGGCAATATCAGTTTGGGTGCCACCAACAGCTTTCATCAAATCTTCTTTGATATAGTTAGTGTATGACTTGCCGGAGATTTTTTCAATGATTCTTCCTGCGAGACAAAAATTTACATTGGAGTAATCGTAAAAGG
>JBGSMI010000172.1:0-2553 GCA_041740215.1 Ferruginibacter sp. | reverse complement strand
ACTAAAAACGACCAGCCAATCTTGGATTGCAGCCATCGTACTGGTGTTAAACCTCGTTAGATTAACGAGGCTTAACTCGTTGTACCTATGCCAATGCCTTGTCACACTGTGGTGCAGCCGTTTTGGCAGAAATTTTTGGAGAATGAGTTGTTGAGCAGACCCTATATAACCCGGTAAAGCTTCACTTTTTGTGAACTTTTACTACCTTTACACCAGGACAAATGAAAGTAAGGTTAATAAAGAGGAAGTCCATTGAAGATTTTGCCCTGCTAAATGCAAGGAGCAGGAGTTCTTTCAGGCTTTGGCTTACTATTATTAAAACGGCGGACTGGGCTGAACCCGGCAATATTACCGAAACTTTTGGATCTGCAGATTTGTTAGGAAATGGAAGCGACAGGGTGGTGTTTGATATAGCAGGTAATCATTACAGGATGATATGCAAATATCATTTCGGGGTGAACAACGTTCATCTGTATATAAAGTGGATAGGCACCCATGCTGAATACACTAAACTTTGCGATAACAATAAACAATATTCGGTTAAAAGCTATTAAAGTAATTACAATGGAAACCTTACAATATAAAATCATTAAAACTGTTGCACAATACAACAGGTATTGTGATATGCTGGAAGCATTGGTTGGCAGTGGTAAAAAAACCAACGCTGTGCAGGATGAAATAGAATTGCTTACCCTACTGTTAGAAAAATATGATGCAGACCATAACAGCTTTGATGACGCAAACCCAATTGAATTATTAAAGGCTTTAATGAAAGAACATAAAATGAAAGCAGTAGATGTAGCCGGTTTATTGCATGTAAGCGCAGGGCTCGTTTCTGATATACTTAATTACAAGAAAGGGCTATCAAAAGAAACAATCCGCATTCTTTCGGAAAGATTTAAACTGACACAGGAGGCTTTTAACAGGCCTTACGAATTGAATGTAACTGTAAGTCCCAAATTGAAAGTTGCGAGAAGGATGATCAATAAAAAGAAGCCGGCAAGAGCTTAAGAATTTGACCACTTGAAAAGGGTATAGCGATGTAACACCCCCCAGGTGCTGGAGCCGATAGCTATCGGCTCCCGTCCGGTATCCACCTGTTACTAATCCAACGAAATAAAATTGAGCCGAAATGGTTCTAAAGCTGTCAGCAAACACACTCCCTCCGGTGGCCAACTATTACTAAACTCTGGAACATAAAACAGCAAAGAATAGCCCCCTTCCCAATTCAACCGCAAAAAATAAGCAGCATCCATTTGCTGCCGCATTACAAATAAACCAATAAGGCCGGTGCTGGAGAAGGTGGTTTTATACCTTAGTTAAAACCAACAGGTATGTGTCCCTCACTCCACAAGACGCAGGATCCGATTGCTATAGGCCTCCGATACCCGACTGTTGCTAAGCCAACGAACTGAAATCCCGCTGTTAGCAGCCATTTTTTGGAAAAGCTCATGTTGACAAAATGCTTAAATTTGACTTATGGAAATGAAAGTACAGGTACCGTTTCAGCAGCTTCTTACGATTGTTAAGACTTTGACACCAAGTCAGAAAGCAAAGTTGCGTGCCGAACTGAACGAAGAACAAGTTGAAACAAAGGAGCAGGATGACTTTATTGAATATCTTTTGAAAGGACCTGTTTATAAAGACAAAGACCTACAAATTATTGAAGAAAATAGAAAAAGTATTGCAACATGGCGGACAAAAAGCTAATGGTTGATACTTCCCTTCTTATCGACTATTTCCGTAAAACAGACAAGAATAACGCAAGGTTGGTAACACATTTCAGAAACTTCAGACAACTTTATATATCCAGCATCACAGAGTTTGAAGTATTAAATGGTGCTAAACAATTGCACTTAGATTTTTGGAATGGTATGTTGCCAAGGTTTACAGTTCTTGACTTTGATAGTAAAGCTGCAAGACAAGCTGCTGAAATAACTGAACAGTTAAAATCAAAACGTAAAACCATTGATAAGCCCGACTTGTTTATAGCAGCTACCGCTGTTTCACACGGATTACATTTCGACACTTTAAACGTCAGGCACTTCTCCCATATCGACAAATTACTTATGCTGACCGTCTAAAACGGCGGCTAAAAAACAGTAAGAAGAATATTCATCAGGCGCCGGACTCCCGTCCGGTGTCTCCCTGTTACTAACCCAACGAAATAAAATTGAGAACAGTTGATTCAAAAGCTGCCAGCAAACACCCGTCCGGTGCCCAACTATTACTCAACCTACGAACATTAAACAGCAAAGAAAGCCCCCTTCCAATTCATTCGCAAAAGACAACCAGCATCCATTTGCTGCCGCACCCCAAAATAAACCAATAAGGCCGGTGCAGGATAAGCCGGTTTCCCTTGGGGGTCTGAGGGGCTCTCACTTCCCAGGCGAGTCTCTGCAGGCATATGCTTTCCTTTAATATTCAATTTGTGGCAAAACTCGCTGCCTATCTCGAACGAATGGCCGGAATTGAATTCAACCGATGCTTTGAAATTAATAATAGTGGATGTGCTTAGGGTCGTCTTCCCCGTTCTAATTCGGCGGCTCACCC
>JBGSMI010000140.1:0-38790 GCA_041740215.1 Ferruginibacter sp. | reverse complement strand
AATTATATTTCATTCGCCCGCTCTTTAGTTTTTTTCTTTTTCTTGTTTTAGCTTTTTAAATAGCAGGCTCTTTTCTGGGGTGAGCCACTCTTTAAGGAGTGACCCACCCAACAGTCATAGGGTGGGTCACCTCTTAAAAGGTGGCTCACCCATTAGCTCATAGGGTGGGTCACCTCTTAAAAGGTGGCTCACCCGAAGTATTCAAGTAAGCTAAATTATATTTCATTAGCCCTGCCTTAAGTTTTTTCTTTTTCTTGTTTTAGGTTTTTTATAGGAGGCTCTTTTCTGGGGTGAGCCACTCTTTAAGGAGTGACCCACCCAACAGCTCATAGGGTGGGTCACCTCTTAAAAGGTGGCTCACCCGGTGCATTTGAATAAGCTAAATTATTTTTCGTTCGCCCGCTCTTAAGTTTTTTTCTTTTTCAGTTTTTAGCTTTTTATGTAGGAGGATCTTTTCAGGGGTGAGCCACTCTTTAAGGAGTGACCCACCCAACAGCAGTTTCGTTTCAAGAAACGAATTAGAATTTGTATATTTATTTAGGAGTTGCTATCAAAACGGGTAATGGCTTTTCCAGGATTTGATAACTATATCACCAGTTTTATTCACACGAAATTATTTATATATGCCTGTGTCAGAATTACTGAAATCGCCATTTTTACACAATAATCACTATCATTTGGTTTTCAAAAGTATTGATGGCGTATTACTTTTCAGGCAGAATGTGGATTATCAGACTTTTTTAAAAAGGTTTGTACAGTTTACAGGGTTTGTGATGGATACATGGGCATACTGTCTGCTAAATAATCATGCACATTTTATAATTAAAATCAAATCGATAGAGGTCATCATCAAAAATATTAAGCAGAGAGAATTACCCAAACAAACGGTTGCAATGAAAAAAATATTGGCAACTCCTGGTGGGCAGGATGTATTTGATGAAATGATAGAAAGACAAGTGAATAGTTTCATGGTTTCTTATGCTAATTACATAAAGAATAAATACCAGCATCATGGCGGATTATTTCAAAAGCCATTTAAAAGAATTCAAATTGTGTCAGACGTCCATTTGCAGGTGGCAATTATCTATACGCATGCTAACCCGGTAAAACACAAAGTTTTCAATGATTATTTATTCTATCCTTATAGTTCCTATGCTTTGTTCCTGGCGCATACCAGTCATTATTGTGTTGTGGAGGACGTACTCATTTTCTTTGGTGGCGTAGAAAAATTCATTTTATTGCACAAAGAGCAAATCGAATATTATTATAAAAATGGCTTCCCAAATTCCAAATTGGAATAAGGTAGTCTTTTTTATTAGGCCTTTCCATTTTTCAGGGTGTTCACCCGAGTTTGATAGGGTGGTCACAGCAAAAAGAGTGTGTCACCTGGTGAGTTAGAACTCTGAATCTTTTTTTTAAATAGGCAGAAACAGAAAATTATTTGAAAATGGGGAGCAATTTTTTACAGGGTGAGCCACCTTTTAAGAGGTAACCAATCATCTATTACCAGCCACTTTGGGTGACTTGTACCTGTAACTTGGTCATACTGAAATGGCAAAACAATATTTCCGGGAAGCCATTGCCCTCACGCACTCACTTGCAGAAAAAAAACTGCGACAACAAAATGAATGAATTTTAGTTTCAATAAAGAAAAAGGGCTTCTCAAAAAACGCATTGCCCATTTTCTTATAAAAGGTAGTTCCGTTGTTTTTTTGTTTCGTATTTTCCGGTTCTAAATTTTTATTCATGAAGTCAATCTTATTGTACTGTACTGTTTTTTGCTTTTTTTCTACTTCCCTTTTTGCTCAAAACAGCGACGCCTATTTTCTTTCTAATCCTTGTATTACACCCGATGGGCAAACCGTGATATTTAGTTTTGAAGGCGACCTGTGGAAGGCGGCTGTAAAAGATGGTCAGGCTGTGCGATTAACTGCCATGCAAGGCTATGAAACCAACCCAAGGATATCGCCCGATGGTAAATGGATTGCATTTACAGGCAGGCAATATGGCAACGGTGATGTTTTTGTAATGCCGGTAAATGGGGGTGATATCAAACAACTTACCTGGCATTCTGCCAACGATGAGGTAACCTCCTGGAGTTGGGACAGTAAATCCATTTACTTTAATAGCAATCGAATGGGATCGCCTGCTGGCTTTAAATTAAATGCCTTAGGCGGTACCCCGCAAAGAGTATTTGGAGATTATTATTTTCAATACGATCATAACCTGGTAGAACATCCAACCAGTGGTGAAATATTTTTTAATGATACATGGGAAAGCAGTAACCAGTCGCAGCGAAAAAGATACCGTGGACCGTTTAATCCGGATATACAATCCTATAATATTAAAACAAAAAAGTACCAGCCATATACCAACTGGGAGGGAAAGGATTTTGGTGCCACCATTGATAAAAAAGGTACTATTTATTTTATTTCTGATGAAGCCAATAATGAATATAATTTATACAGTTTCATCAACGGAAAGAAGACTGCGCTTACATCTTTCAGCACTTCTATCAAAACGCCTATGGTAAGCGCCAATGGCGATAAGGTAGTTTTTGAAAAAGATTACCAGCTTTGGCTATACGATGTGGCTACTAAAAAATCTGCAAAACTGGCGATTGATATTTACCGCAATAGCGTGCTGTCCAAAGAAAAGGATTACGAGGTAAAGGGCAATATTACAGCCTTTGATATTTCGCCGGATACAAAGAAAATGGCCTTTGTTTCAAGAGGTGAATTGTTTGTAAGTGATGTGGAAGGGAAGTTTATCCAGATCATCAATCGGGGTTCTGCTGAAAGGGTTAAGGAAGTAAAATGGCTGACGGATAATAAAACATTGTTGTTTGCCCAAACGCTTGGCGGGTACACAAATTATTACACCATTGCGGCAGATGGCAGTAGTTCCTTAAAACAAATTACGAGCGACAAAAATAATAACCGTACCCTGATGATGAACAAAAAAAGGACAAAGGCTGTATACCTCAGCGGACGGGGTGAAGTGAGATTACTGGATACAAAAACTCTGGAAAGTAAATCAATTATTAATGATGAGATATGGGGTTTCAGGGGTGGCGATCCTGGCTTTTCTCCGGATGGAGAATACGTAATTTTTACCGCGTTTAGAAACTTTGAACAGGACATCCTCGTATACAATATTAAAGAGAATAAAACAACCAATCTTACCAAAACCGGCGTTACGGAAACAAGCCCTTTCTGGTCTGGTGACGGAAAATATATTTATTTCACTTCACAACGATTAAAACCTTCTTATCCCTTTGGAATGGGCGATTCAAAGGTGTATAGATTACCGCTTGAGAAACTGGATGATCCATTTAAGATGGATAAATACAACGAGTTGTTTAAAGAAGAAAAGAAAGATATCCTCAAAAAAAAGGATTCAATTATAGCTAAGATTGAACCCATTGTAATTGATACGGATAGAATCATGGAAAGGCTGGAACAGGTAGGGCCATCCTTTGGCAGGCAGGATCTTTCATGGGTTTATCAAAAAGCAGAAAAAACAACAGTGTTGTATTCAAGCAATCACGCCGAAGGTAAAAATGCATTGTGGAAAACGGTGATAGAACCATTTGAACAAAATAAAACGGAGAAAATTGCGGGAACGGACGGTTCCGGAGGTTTTGATATGGTGGAAGTAAATGACAAACTATTTGTTTTATTCAATGGCAATATTTCGAAGTTAAACCTGGAAGCAAATAAAACAGATGCTATCAGTACAAGCTATACGTTTAGAAGAAATCTCTCCGCAGAATTTAATCAGGTATTTGAAGAAGCATGGGCACAGATGGAACAAAATTATTATGACGAAAAATTTCATGGATTGGATTGGGCAAAAACGAAGAACGAATATCAAAAGTTTTTGCCGTATTTAAATAACAGGGCCGATTTGAGGGTACTGCTAAATGATATGCTGGGCGAATTGAATTCATCGCACCAGGGCTTTAGTACCAGTGGGGATGATGAAACCATTGCGCTGGCCAATCGCACGATGGAAACCGGAATTATCTTTAATGATGTGTCGCCACTAACGGTTCAAAAAATCGTTCAGCGTTCAGCGGCGGATAAAAAGGGAATTGACATAAAGCCCGGGGATGTATTGGTGAAAGTGAATGATGAATTCGTACAGTTAGGAAAGGATCGCAATTATTATTTTACGTTGCCATCATTGGATAAAGAATTGAAATTAACGCTTAGCAGAAACCGGAAAAATTATGAGGTGAAAATTCACCCGCAATCAAATCTGGCGGGTAATCTTTATGATGAATGGATAGATAATAACCAGCAACGTGTAAATGAAAAAAGTAGCGGAAAAATCGCCTACGGTTATATGAAGAATATGGGACTTGGAGAGTTGGAACAATTTATCATTGACATGACGCAGGAGCTAAATGGTAAAGATGCCCTGATCCTTGATCTTCGCTATAACACCGGTGGAAATGTGCATGATGAAGTGCTTAATTTTTTATCGAAGCGAACCTACCTGCAATGGAAGTACCGGGAAGGGCAACTGACGTCTCAACCTAACTTTTCACCCAGCGATAAACCGATTGTGTTATTGATCAATGAACAATCATTGAGCGACGCAGAGATGACTGCTGCCGGTTTTAAGGCGTTAAAGCTGGGTAAGATCATTGGCAATGAGACCTATCGCTGGATTATTTTTACCACTAGTGTGGGTATGGTCGATAATTCGTTCATCCGTCTTCCATCCTGGGGATGTTATACACTGGATGGGAAAGATTTGGAAAAAACGGGCGTTCAACCAGATATCACCATCCTCAATACATTTCAAGACAAGCTAAACGGAAAAGATCTACAGTTGGACAGAGCGATTGATGAAATATTGAAGCAATTGAAAAAATAAATTTTCTTATTCCTTTTTTAAACAAAAATTGTAACCGGCTGTTTTAAACAAAAATTAAGCACATGGCAAAAGCAACAATTGAATTAATTACCGCTCTTAGGGAAACTGCTTCAAGGCTTCGCAATGGAAGTCATTATGCCTGGGGTCATCATGGCGCCTGTAATTGTGGTAATCTGGTGCAGGTGGTAACCAATTTTACCGAAGGAGAAATTTTACGTTATTCCCACACCGGTATCGGCGAATGGACAGAAATGGCACAGGAGTTTTGTCCGGTTACAAATGCACCCCTTACATTGGTCATTACCCGTCTGGAAGAAATCGGGCTAACACCTACGGATATTCACAATATTGAATACCTGTCGGATAAAAATGTGCTGAAATATTTGCCCAATGGTTTTCGCTGGTTGAAACGCAATAAGCGGGAAGATGCGGTTGAGTATTTTGAAGCTTTTGCCGATTTATTGGAGGAAAAACTGATTCAAACAATTGATATCAGTATGTTGAATGTGGTGAAGACTTCACTAGTCTCAGTTAGTAAAGCGGTGCCTGAACTGGTGTAAATTATCTTATCCATTATTTTTCTCAAAATAAAAGCAGCCGGTGAATATTTCACTGGCTTTGTTTTTTAAACGTTGTACTTTTCTTAAATTGTTTTAGAGCTAAACTTAATAACATTTAAGATAGTTTTTGAAATAAATGCAAGGATTCAGGTGGGATACCTAACGTACGTTTTATTGTTGTGTTTAATCTTTTATCGCTTCAGCTTTCACGATTAATAGATTTTCTCCTCCAATTTCCCAATGCTGGCGCAGTTTTCCCAATCTGTTTCCTTTTAATCACTATTGAATGAAATATCAAATTTTCTACTTACTAAATAATTCGCGAATATGCTAATTGCAGAACGTGGTAGGATGCGAATTGAAGTAACAAGTTGCACATCGTCGGAGAGTTACTTTTATTGGGATGTTACAATCAAATTGTTTTTTTTAAAAATTGCTTTTAATGTATGAAAAAAGAAATAACATTTAACGTACATGAATAAGAGGAAGTTGGCTACTATGCAGAAAGCATTGGTGTTGGAATTTTTGCAGAGTGCGAAACACTTATAGACCTAAAAGAAAATATCAGGAGTGGAATAAATTATTCTTTTGATTCTCTGGAAGAAACTCCTGCATTCGCCCATTTACATTTTGTAAAAGATGCAGTATTTGCATTATGAGAACCCCAGGAGCTTTATCAGGTAAGGAGTTAATAAAATTTCTTAGCATATATGGTTATACCATTACTACGCAACGGAAAAAAATAACTATTCAGGAAAATGGAGAATATCATTTAGCAAGATCAAATCCCAGCCCTTTAAAAATTGGAACACCCAATGGAATAATAACTCAAGTTGCCAATCATTTTTCTGTAACAAAAAATCAAGTTTTTGAAAACTTATATTAAACAGAATGCCATAAGCCTTGGTTCGTACTAATTAAATCATTTCTTTCATACTAATTGTATAAATATTGCGCTGCTTTCTTTTTCGCTAAGTTTGAAGAAGAATGATTTGGAGCTGGTTCGACTGGCTCGCAGTAGGATATATCTACTAATTCTGATAGAAGACATCGAAGGGGCGAAAATGGATAGCAGCTAAAATTTGAGTAAATGAGCAGTTATAAAAGACCCCGCAAATAACCAGATTTGTCGAAGAAAGATTTTTGAAGATGTTGCGCTCTGGTCCGTGTATACCAAGCACGTTTTCGAAAAAAGTAAAACTTAAAATATTAAGTAAACCCAACCCTTACTGTTGATTTCTTTAAGCAATCCTAATCTACCTCTAAAGAACTTAAATTATGGGATAAAAATCACAAAAAATGTAATACTGGCAAAATGGGATTGGCTTGGGTAGCTTAGCTGTTTTCGGCTGTATGCTAACCAAAGTATTAAAGTGTGGTTACACCAATCACTGAGCAAAAACACAACCAAAAAAAATTAAAAATGGCCATGGGATTTCCAATATTAATACTCGTTAACCTGATATTATTTTTCGCATTAAAAAAACTTAATTCAATTACAAAAGCCAGGCGTTGGATATTTTGGACCGTATTTACTTTATTGGGTTGTCTATTTCTTTATGGAGCAAACGAATTTTCAAAGCAAACAACCGGAGGATTTGCAGGAAGCTATTCTTTTGTGGAATCCTTTGATATTCAAGCAAGTGAAAGAGAAGTTATTGAAGCAATCAAAGAGCTCAATAAAGTAAACACTAATTTTAACCAACCAGGTAATATCCCGTTTATATCAAAACAGGATACTGGCTATGATTGGTCATCATATAAAATGCAAGAATATATCAAAAAATTAAAAACAGACTCTTTAACACCATTACCAGCAAAAAATAATGATAATTATTACCACAACTATTGGTTGCATGTGAAGCTCTATTATCCTGACACAAAGGAAATTGTTCACACACTTGCACGTTCCAAGTTAGATACTACTATAACAACTTTTGCATTTGAAGGCCTTAGTAAAATTGATAATCCAACTAAATTTAGAGTGATCAATCGTGACTTTTGGTTTATAGACAATAAACGACAAATTGATAAATTTAAACAATTAATTGTTGACAAAATAAAAACGCAAATTGATAGGAAAAGAAAAAGTGGCCGATAAATAGGGCTTTGCAAACGGATGCCATTGCTACTTTGATTGCCTTTTTTTCTTTCGGTAGTTGGCGCCTCGCCGAATAATAGGTAAGACCAAATACTATTTTATAATCCTTTCTGCGAATTTAATCAGTCTTTAAAGAAATTGAGTTGTGGTAGAAAGAACGCTGAGAATGTTCTACAAATAAGATGTGGATGAAATTGGGTAGTCTATGTATTTCCTCGGGGTATTCTCACGGTAGTAGTTTGCGCTGGTGGCAAAAAACATAGCGCCAAGGGTAAAGTATTAATTGCCGAATGTATTTCAAGATTCGATGAATTAACAAAAGGTAAAAGATTGGAAGACCTGCTCCTGTTTTGAGGCAGCAGTTTGACTAACGACATCTGGCCAATACTTCCGCGGTTGGGTTTGTAAAGCCGGCTTGGGTTAATTGATCTTCAAAATATATGGTGGTATTATTTGGCCTGCATGATAATTTATATAAATCTCCACACATTCCAATTTTGTGATTGGCCGATGTGACCGCTTGAATTGTATAATAATATTTGGTTGAGGAGTTAGAACCTGATGTTGTTCCCCAACCTCGATCTAATAGATTGGTTGAAAAGATAATATTTTTATTTTGATCAACAATTCTAAATTCAATGGATGAAACGTTTCTACAAATTGGTTTGATCATATCGTTTAATCCGTCGGCATTTGGTGAAAATGCATTCGGCATATGTATAGTGGCATTGTCGTTTGTGCCAAGCGTATCGGTTATCAGGCTACCACAATTATTTGAATTTATAGTATCGTTTGATTTATCGCAACTTGATAAAATAATAATTGTTGCGATTAAGGAAAAGGATAATAATTTCAACATAAATAAAAATGGTTAGCGTGTGATTCAATTGAAAATTAAGGTAAAAATTTTGGCAAGCAAAAAGAAAAGCATCTGGAAGGCGCTTTAATAAAAGCCTTGAATTTACAGAACTGTTCGCGGGGTCTTTATTTTTCAGGTCGGTATCTCCTTCAGCCGGGGCTCTCAGTCAATCAAACCTTTTATTTTCTTTCTCCCAAAGCCGCAAGTCCTGTGTATACGTGTTACTGCGCATATAATACAAATAACGTTATCCGTTCCTAACTCTTTATCCTCCATCAGTAAAACAGTTCATTGTTCAGAAAAATTTACTGTGAGTGAGTTGGCCAATAATAAAAGGATGTTTAACTCTTTTTACCCAGAAATGAAAAAATCAATTCCTGTTATTCCTGAGGATATCAAGTTATTTATTTCGCCAAATTATTTCCGTAAGGCCCGGCCCAGTCAGAATTATTTACTACAATAGCATATTGAAAATAGTGAGTAGTAGCCGATTGTTTATTTCCAGTCCAGTTAAAAGTTTTATCAAATTGAGAATTTGATTCTACCAGGTTCAATCCTTTTCGGTAAGGAGATCCGGCTGCATCCAGCTTAAAAAGAATGGATTCATTTTTACCAACAAGCTTGCTGAAAATTTTGATACCTGCAACGGTGTACACAAAACTATCATCGTTCACCATATCCACTCTGCTATAAATCGTTCCTTTTTGTTGTGCCATCGGTGGCAGGAATGAAGTAGGCAACATGGATGCACTCGCCACGCAGAAAACAGGAATGGAAACCATTTTATCTTTTAGCGGCAACTTGCTTTTTTTAAGCATACCAGCGAAGGAAATATCTCCGTTGATGCTATCCTGCATAGCATGAAATCTTCCCCAAAAGCCATATAGCTTTTCATTCGCCAGTTTATATTCGTTGTAAAAGGTATTGAAGTTGGCAAATATTTGTGATTCTCTCGGCTGTTTGGAAGCTATGTTTTGGAGAATGAATTTAAAATCGAAATACCTGGTTTTTATTGTTTTTTTATAAGCCGCTTCATGATTATTGATATCCGTGACCAGCCTGCTACAAAACTTTTTAAAATAAAGCACACTGTCTTTTTTAAGATCCAGCGCTGCAAATATGGATATGCTGTCTAAGGTCGCATAGCCGCCTTTTGTGTATTTCAATTCTGTCAAAATTTCATTCAGCAGTTGCACATTCCTATTCAGGTTTTGGGCGTTGTCCAATCCCAGTACAATTATTTTTTTACCTTTTGGTAATGTTAGGTTGTATTGATACAGGTTTTTCCATTTCTCAAAACCTGCCTTGCAACCCCATTGCATCCTTTCATCAAACCAGTTTTGGTAAATTGCTTTTAAAGAAGTCTCATCACCGGTGTTCAGGTACTCATTCAGATAATGTGCCTGGCTAAAATCTACTTCAGCCAAATAGTAGCGAACCCCGTTTTTTTTGTTGATTTGCTTAAAAAGCTCCGCATCCAATTCATGTGGCTTAGCGTATCCATGCGATTCGGAAACCAGGAATAATTGATTGTTGTAAAAGCTGTCATCAAAAATGGTAAATCGGTTATTGCCACCGACGGTTATTTTTTCGTGACTTTGCTGCAGATATTTGCTATAGCTGCTATCCTGTGCCACAAGTGTATGGCTTAAAAAGCCTGACAGGATAATGATTAAGATGTGTAATTGATTGGCTACAAAATGTCCCCTGCTTGCGATTGCTTTTTTCATCTGTTTTGTTTTTGGTTGATTGATGATGTAAAACTACCGCAGCAGCATGCCCAGTTCCAAATGCAAGGGCTTATCTGCAAAGGCTTTGGGGCCAATTGCAGGTTTAGGGGCGAATGGGTTGAGAAAGTAAATGTTTAGGGGTGAATGGCAGCTAGCTTTTCTTTTATAACCTGGTTCAGGTTGCGGGAAACCGGTATTTCTTCGGGGAAATCCGTAAGCTGGAGCCGGTAACCCTGGGCAGAACCTGTAAGGTTTTCAACAGCAGTCATATTTATAATAGCAGTTCGATGGCACCTAAAAAGCTCCGGAAAGGGCAATGCGTTTTCTTCCAGTTTTTTTAAAGTGGTGCGAAGCATAGCGTTTTTTATCTGATCATTTTCCCTGAAAAAAACTTTTACATAGTTGTCTGCGGAGGTAGCAGCCAAAAAAGATTTTGCTTCAATCCTTAAACTGTCTTTTTCGTTTTCTGCTTCAATGGTAATAAAAAGTGGGCGTACTTCAAGTATGCAAGCCTGCTCAATTACGGCATCTTTACTTAAAATCGGTTCTTTAATTGATGCGGTATTGACAGCGTGTAATGTTCCATTGATGCCTTGCACTTCTTTTCTGTATTTCTTTAAAAGTCTTGCCTGGTTTATTAAGATGCTAACCGTTGCGGGTACAATTCCTATAATGGCCGTATAAAAAATCATGGTCAGCCAGTTGGCAATCGACAATGTATTGCCCCAAAAGATACTTCCCAAAACAATGTTGGCGGTACCAATGGTCGCAATGATCATCAGTGTTAAAATAATTTCCCTTCCAATGGTCCATTTTTCCTCTTTAAAATAACCAGCAAATAAGGGGAAGATTACTAAAAAGTCGAATGCAATGGTAGCAAAAGTGATGAGTCCCGACACGCCACATTCGATCAATGCGGCTACAGTATCCTGAGTATATCCAAAAGGCTTTAGTAAAAATAAAAAGATAAATACCACTACTCCAAAAATAAAAGCGAGTTTTAGCTGCGCTTTTTTTCGTTCCTCTAAGGGATATGGTTTACTAAGAATTACCAGAATTTTCCTCATATAAAGTTCAAAAATAGGATTTTGTATAGTAAAAAGATATTGATTGATTGAATAGCGATTTCATCTACAGTAAATTAATTGCAATAGGTTAGAAGCCAGACTATTTTGCAACAGCAATCACCGTTTTCTTATTGATGAATTAAAAGTAGAAATGCTTTTTAAGATGGAGGGCAGCTAACGGTATTGTTACAATCTTTTCTCAACATTTTCCTTTATTGGCAACTGTTTTGCCGTGGGAGAATGCAAGCGCCATCTAAAATTCATACTATTAATGTTTTCAATTTAAAGCACGTTTTCCGGCGTTAAAAAGTTGTTTAAACCGGCGGTATTATCCAGCACCATTTTATTAATAATCACTTAAAGCTTCCTACCTTCATCACATGAACAATGAATTAGAAAACGTATTGATCAAAAACAGGTCAGCCTTTCACCCGGTTATAGCTTTCAACTCTGAAAAAGAAAAATTACATCACTTCGATTTTACCTCGGCCAATAAAGAGCTTACTGCTGCTGATATTGCAGATACCCAAAAGTTTTCTCAATATGTTGATGCCAAATTAAAAAGTCAACAGGCGCAATTTGGTATAGGAGGCTATAATGAAAACCGGGTTCTTTATAAACGCAGCGATCTTTTCGAATCAGGCGGTTCCAAAGCATCTTCTGCAGGGGAGGATCTGTCGGGATCTACTTCTTCCCGTTCCATTCACCTAGGTATTGATATTTGGGGCCCTACGGGTACAGAAGTTTTTCTTCCGCTTGGCGGTATGGTCCACAGTTTCGCCTTCAACAATAATTTTGGTGATTATGGTGCAACTATCATCATGCAACATCAATTAGATACCATCGCGTTTCATACATTATACGGCCATGTTAGCTTGGTAGACATTGCGCAATTGCACCCCGGCCAATATGTGAGTCGGGGAGAATTGATTGCACATTTTGGCAAACCCGAAGAAAATGGCTGGTGGCCGCCTCATCTGCATTTTCAGATAATTGGTGATATGGATTTAAAAGAAGGCGATTACCCCGGCGTTTGTGCCATTGCTGAAAGCGAAAGATACCTTCAAAACTGTCCAAACCCTGATCTGATCTTGAATATGATGTAATATGTTTAAGAAATTGGTTTAGAATCATACACATTCTAAACTATTAACGATGATATACGTTTATAACACATGGTTTCCAAGTGGCGAATTGGAAAATATTTAAATTATTTAGTGATATCAGCAATCAGTAAATAACAGGATTTGTTTTAGTTTAGTAGTAATTTAAAGCTATCAATGAAGTGAAACTTCTGCCCATTTTTTTAGCTTTGAGTAGCACTAGAAAACCAATGGAGTTATTCTTCAATGTTATCACAAAGCGTTGACTAGCAGGACGAAAGCGGAAATGGAAACAATCATTAGTAGCAGAGTTTGAAAAACTATACCATAGAACTTTAAAGTGTTCCTCCAGATGGGGAACTGGCTTTTAGCCGGAAAAGCGAAGCGGTCGAAAAAGAAGTTAACTTTGCAAAGCAAATAAATCAGCATGGAAATTAAAGCAGGCAAATTATTAAGCAACATCAATAACCCTGATGACTTAAAAAAACTAAGTAAGGAGCAATTGCATCAGGTTTGTGACGAATTGCGTCAGTACATTATTGATGTAGTGAGCGTACATGGAGGCCATTTTGCGGCAAGTTTAGGTGTGGTTGAATTGAGTGTGGCATTGCATTATGTGTTTAATACGCCCAACGATCAACTCGTCTGGGATGTAGGTCACCAGGCTTATGGTCATAAAATATTAACCGGCAGAAGAGATGTTTTTCCAACCAATAGAAAATATCATGGCATCAGTGGCTTTCCCAATAGAAGTGAAAGTGAATATGACACGTTTGGAGTTGGGCATTCATCTACTTCCATCAGTGCAGCTCTTGGGATGGCGATGGCCAGTTATTACAAAGGAGAAAAAGACAAACAACATATTGCGGTAATAGGCGATGGAGCTATGACGGCAGGGTTGGCTTTTGAGGCAATGAATCACGCCGGTACAGCAAACAGTAATGTGTTGATTATTTTGAATGACAATTGTATGAGCATTGACCCAAATGTGGGTGCTTTGAAAGAATATTTAACTGATATTACGACTTCGCATACCTATAATGAATTGCGGGATAATGTTTGGAAGGCATTGGGCAAACTACCCGTAGGTAAAAACTTCAGCCGTGAAATGGCGAGTAAGCTGGAAGCAAGTTTGAAGGGAATGGTTAGCAAAAGCAGCAATCTTTTTGAAGCATTACAACTGCGTTACTTTGGCCCCATCGATGGTCATAATATTACCAAACTGGTAGATACTTTAAATGACTTAAAAGGCATTTCTGGCCCTAAAATACTTCATATAAAAACCGTAAAAGGAAAAGGTTATTCACTGGCAGAGAAGGATCAAACTAAATGGCATGCGCCAGGATTGTTTGATAAGATTACCGGTGAAATTGTAAAGAAGAAATTTGATATTCCACAGCCACCAAAATATCAGGATGTTTTTGGACACACCATAATTGAGCTGGCGGAAATGAACGAAAAAATAATGGGCGTTACACCTGCAATGCCTAGTGGTTCTTCGCTGAAATTCATGATGGAAAAAATGCCCAACAGAGCTTTTGACGTAGGCATCTGTGAGCAACACGCAGTTACACTCAGTGCCGGGTTGGCCACGCAGGGGTTAAGGGTTTTCTGTAATGTTTATTCTTCCTTTATGCAGCGGGCTTATGATATGGTAATACATGACGTAGCCATCCAGAATTTGCCGGTGGTGTTTTGCCTCGACAGAGCAGGACTTGTAGGAGAAGACGGACCAACGCATCATGGTTGTTATGATATTGCTTACATGCGCTGCATACCCAATATGGTTATTAGCTCGCCGATGAATGAAAAGGAGATGCGTAACCTGATGTACACCTCTCAGTTAGAAAGTACAAAAAGTCCGTTTGTAATCCGATATCCCCGTGGAGAAGGTGTAATGCCGGAATGGAAAACTCCTTTTGAGGAAATACAAATTGGTAAAGGAAGAAAATTAAAAGATGGTCAGGGCATAGCAATTCTATCCTTTGGTCATCCGGGTAATTTTGCTGCTGCCGCCATACGTGATGTGAGGGCTGAAGGCATCAATCCTGCTCATTATGATATGCGTTTTGTAAAGCCTATTGATGAAGAATTATTACACGAAGTATTTGGCAAGTTCAATAAGATTATCACCATTGAAGATGGAACAGTATTAGGAGGATTTGGATCAGCGGTACTTGAATTTATGAATGCACATGGTTATAAAGCCGATGTGAAAATCATGGGCATACCAGACAGATTGGTAGAACATGGCTCGCCCAAAGAGTTGTACAGGGAGATTGGATTGGATGCAAATGGAATAGCATCAGTATTGAGGGAAATGGCGGAAGTGAAAGTATTAGTACAATAGGATAACGAGGTCGATTTATTTAAACAGCCGGTCTTTTAAGACTGGCTGTTTTTTGTGAGTGTATTTTTCTGTTCCAGGCTTTCCGGCTGAATGCAACTATTGTACAAAATGGCCGTTTGGATTTTTCTTTGTTTTACCCTAAAGTATTTATGCTTCCACTCATTTTAACTTATGCTACATTTATAAATAGGAGAATATGGCTTGTGTGTAGGTAAATTGATAACATTAAGTTGGAAACATAGCCAAACCCGATAGCTATCAAACTAAAATAAAAAGCTGAAACAAGGGTTGAGTTGGCCAGGTCCAAATCTGTCGGAATATCAGATATTAAGGCGACTCTCTGCGTATCGGGCATTAAAATTTCACTTGCTTACAATGCTGGCCCAAGTACTTACTTAGCAAATTTTGGAAGTCCGACTGTTTTAAAATTATAGTTTGCTTTGTTAACCATTTCCATAAATAAACCCTTATCAAGATATTTGTCTAATTTCTTTTCAACTCTAGGTATGGTGATTTTTTTATCTGTTGGCTTTGCCTTCTTCATATAAAAATTTACTTTTTTCTTTCAATTCAAAATGCCTAAAATTCTTTTTTAATTTCAAACGGGTACCAGCACAAAATGATTAATTTCTACTGTATTTTTATCTTTGTTGCCAAAACAAAAATTGTAAATTGTGTAGATGCGTTTTACTATAAATAACAAGTTTTTAAACATTTCCTTTTCTTCCTTTGCTTACAGATTCATATACCATTGAAGTTGCGCCAATAATAACCGGAAATTTTTTCAATTGTTATATAACAAAAATAGGAGTTTTCTTTATTTGTCTTGTTCGAGTGCATAGTGCATTTCTGCCAACGACTGCTGATTTGGCGATATGGTAGAAAATAAAAAAGTCAAAAAAGCGGGAACTACTGGGCTTGAATTGCGATAAAAAGTAAAAGCAAACATTCACAAATCTTCGAGGCTTCTTTCGGTTCTTTTATATTCAGTTCCTAAAGATTTTATTTATTTTTCAATTTTGTTTTTTGCGCGAGAATCATCGCTAAGAATCATTCCTAAAAGCGATGATTGCGATTGGCTTTTAGTTGTTCAACCTACTTGTCATCAGCAAAACTTACCACATATTTTCTTAAATGCAGGCTTTGCTGCCGTAAATGAATGCGTGTTTTGTTATCACTGTTATTTCATTTTATTTTAACATCCTGTTCAATAATTTTTATGGAAATAAATGCGTCACGCATCTCTGCGTTAACAAAATCTCCATGAAAGTTTTTATAAAGTTTACTATAACCTTTTTGTTGGTGACGTCCGGTGTTTCTGCATTGGCTTACGTCTTTTGGTACAGTCCGAAATTCACTGATAAGCAAGCAAAAAAAACATTTGTTTTAATAAAAAAAGGAGTAAGTGAAAATGTGCTATTAAAACTAAAACAAAAAGCAACTGGTCTGGCTGCATTTACTAAGGCCCATGGGTACAATCAACAATATTGCTTTATGGTTGATATGAGCATACATTCCGGTAAACAAAGGTTCTTTATCTACAATTTAAACAACGATAGCATCGAGTCGGCCGGACTTGTAACGCATGGTGCCGGTTCTGTTACAGGCAATGAGAGTTTATTTTTTTCGAATATACCTGGTGGCAATTGTACTTCACTTGGCAAGTATAAAATTGGTAATCCTTACCAGGGCAAATTTGGTCTTGCCTACAAATTGTATGGACTGGAAGCCACCAACGATAAAGCTTTTGAACGATTTGTGGTTTTGCATGCGCATGAATGTGTGCCGGTATCTGAAGTGTATCCGCATACCATTTGCCCTAGTCTTGGCTGCCCAACGGTAGCACCGGCATTCCTTGCAAAGCTATCCGGATACCTTGATAAAAGTCGGAAGCCTATCTTGATGAACATTTATCAATAGCTCTTTAACCTGCCATTCACCAGGTAATTTGCAGCCGCTATCCTTTGAAATAAGTCGTTCGTACTGAATGTATTTTTCTTTTTTGGATAGTACTGCTGCAAAGGCGACTACTGTGATGCATTAATGATTCCCCTAAATATAAACGCCTTGAACATTTCAAAAAAGCCAACTGTATGTTTAATCACAGTTGGCGTTATTCATATTCCAATTTAGTTACTGAAATTAGCTCATCGGGATCTCTATCGCCAGTAATTCAGTTTCTTCAATGGCTGTAATGGTAAAACTGTCGGTATCAGAAATACCTGCTGCATCCCTTTTTCCCAATTCAATATCACCAACTTTTGATTTACCATTGATGGCAACCAGAAACACCCCATTTCCTGCAAATGCATTGGTATAGGAGAGCGATTTCCCTACAGATAATTTTGCTAACGAGAAGCGTGCATCCTGGTTAATCCACAAAGCCGCATCTTCTTCCTTTGATGAAACGATTGTTTGCCATTGATTGGTTCTGTCTTCAATATCAAAGGTTCTTTGGTCATATCTTGGCTTAATATTTCGCTCTTTAGGAAATACCCAAATTTGAAAAAGTGTTACAGGTTCAGTGGTAGATGCATTTGCTTCGGAATGTTGAACGCCACTGCCTGCGCTCATGATCTGTACATCTCCGGCTTTAATGATACCTTGCCCGCCGGTGCTGTCCTTATGCTCCAATGCTCCCGTAAAAGGAATGGTTACAATTTCCATGTTATCATGTGGGTGGGTATGGAATTTTCCACCACCTTCAATAAAGTCGTCATTCAATACCCTTAAAAGTCCAAAGTGTACTTTTTCGGGATTGTGAAACTGGCCGAAACTAAAATAATAATTGGGCTTTAACCAGCCATAATCTCCCGACCCACGATCGGATGCTTTGTGTAATATTGTTGTCATGATTGTTTGTTTTAAATATTCAATGTTTAAACATCAAATAAAGTGCCACTGAGATAATCTGCCAAAAATACCGAAACTGATATGTCAGGATAAGTTGGATTGAAATGCGAAGGCAGCTTTAAAAACTCGTCATTTCATTATAATCAAGTGGTGTAGCAGTATCTTCTTCCCGGTGTTCATTAAATTCAATGATGAAATTATTTCTTCCTTCACCGGAAACAAGCATCATGTAATTTTGCTGAACCAACTCAAGTAAACTTAGAAACAAAAAGATAGCATGAATGCGGTTCTCGCAAACATCAAATATCTTTTCAAAGGGAACTGTTTTTTCTTTACGACAGGTATCCAGCATGAACTCTCTGCTTTCTTCCATAGTGTAGTTGTATTGCACAACGGTATGTACCGGTTTAAAATTTCTTTGCTGAAGCCGGTGTGCTACCTTTTCAAATGCCTTCATCAGTTTAAACAGCGTTACAGCCTGTATTTCGGTACCTTCCCCAAATTCTTCTCCAATTTGAGATAACTCTTTTTGAAGATTGCCTCTTTTGATCATTTGCATCCTGATCTCTTCCAGCTCGGCCATCCGGATAGATGCTTCTTTAAATTTTTTGTATTCAAGTATTTTGTTAATCAGCTCCTGTCTTGGATCAATCTCATTGCCCTGTGCGTCAATTTCTTTGCGGGGTATAAGCATCTTTGCTTTAATTCGCATTAAAGTACTAATGAATAGGATGAATTCACTGCTAAGTTCAATGTTCAGCTTTTCTGAATGATGAATGAAATCTAAAAAGTCGTTGGTGATTTTCGTGATGGGAATATTGTAAATGTCCAGCTCATCTCTTTCAATGAAAAAGAGCAACAGGTCAAATGGCCCTTCAAATTCATCTAGCTTTATCTGGTAGGTTTCAGTAGTCAATGTATAAAATTTTAAAAATAAAAATGCCCCGAAATGGATCGGGGCAAAAGTATAGCATTGTTATTAGAGAATTATAGTTTTGCAGCAAAACCTACACCCAGTGTGGATAACACCTGCATACCCAGCGGTTTGTCAGGTCGAGCAGGGTTAGTTACATCGTCATCGTACAACATATCCAGTGTATAACTTACCTGTATCCACTTATTTACCTTCATTTTTATCTGGTTGGTCCAGAATAAGTCTACATTTTTTGGATTTTTAAGGTAGTTGGAGTAAAGATCAATTTTGCTATAATAATTGATATTTTTCATAATGTCTTTTTTTATATTGGCGGTAATAAATGCCCCAAATTCTCCTTTTACTGGATTAGTAGGGTCAGCACCATAAAGGGTTGCCAAAGGGGTTTCCACATTCCCATTAAATACACCGCTTTGAGAGGCATAACTGTAGGGTCTGTTTGTTGCGATTACCCAACGGCCAACGATCGGTGATCCAAACAACGAAAACCAAGGTGTGGGTTTCCAGTCGATACCTAAGGGAGCTACAGTAATATATGCGGGCGCAAAAAAGCCAGAATTCCTTCTTTTTGTTATAGTGCCAAAATAATCATATTCATAGCCTGACGCCAATTGCGATCTCAATTGTGCCAATGCAGAAATACTTAAATGCTTCCATTTGTTAGGTTGGTAGCCATATTTTGAAATAAGATCTAACCGGTCGTTTACTTTTCTGGTGCCAAGAGTTGTAGTCTTTACCAATGCATAGGTAACATCCAATGCATTTTCCCAGGTATTTTGTTTCCACTTTTTATTGGCAAATAAATTTAAAGAACCCGCTACCGAAAATGAAAATTTGTCTCCACTAGCAGCGATCCAATTACTGTTGCTTACCTGTGACAAATTGATGTTGAAAAGCCCTCCTTTGCTCCATCCATTTTCATTTGCTTTTTTGCTGGTGTCAATCTTTACCGTAGACGACGCTGCCTCTTTCAAACCTTGTACTACTGCATCCTGGGCAGATGCTTTAAAGCAGCACACAATAATTTGAATTACAATAAATATATTTTTCATATTAGTTTTGACACGAAACGCTAATAACGGCTGATTTTTTCACGCAGCCGTAATTAGTACGATAAAGTTTTATTTTTTCAGGGCATCCCTAATCTCCATTAACAATACATCTGTAGATGATGGACCAGCAGGAGCAGGAGGTACTTCTTTCTTTTTAATGATCGAATTCATTGCTTTAATTACACTGAAAAGTACCAGTGCAATAATGGTGAATTTTAATATGGCAGCCAAAAAATTGCCATACTTTACTGCACCCCAGGTAAGTTTATCCAGGTTCTCTACATGTGCAGCCTTTAGCGCAGGCGTTAATAATAACGGAGTTATTACATCTTCCACCAATGAAGAAATAATGGAACCAAATGCACCGCCAATTACAACCGCAACTGCAAGGTCAATAATATTTCCTTTCATTACGAATTCTTTAAATTCTTTGATAAATCCCATAATCTTTAATTTTTTTCAGTAAGAAAATACCCTGTTTTGAACAAGGCTTTAATAAAAAATAAATGTAAATGTTTTTATAGATAATCAAGTGATAAAACTTTCGCTTTTGCTATACTGTATGTATTTTTAATGTATAACTCTTTAATTAAAATTTTAAAGGCAACTTTGCGCCGTGAGAAAAAGCTTTATAGATTGGTTGTTGTTTATTGTACTTGCTGTAATTTGGGGAAGTAGCTTTATACTAATGAAGATTGGGTTAAATAATCATTTAAGCCCCTACCAGATAGCTGCCCTTCGAATTGTTTCTGCAGGATTGGTATTATTACCCACTACAATAAAATGTATCCGGCAAATACCTTCCAATAAACTTTTCATTGTTTTTATGTCGGGCACAATCGGCAGCCTGGTGCCGGCTTTTTTGTTTTGTTTGGCAGAGGAAGGAATTGATAGTTCTCTTGCAGGCACATTAAATTGCCTGACACCTATTTTCGTAATTGTTACAGGCGCTTTATTTTTTAAAACCAATACTTCCCGCAACAAAATTGTCGGAATAATCATTGCTTTTGTTGGCAGTATTTTATTATTGATAAGTAAAGGTCATATGCAGGAAAGCCAGCACCTGGTTTTTGTTTCGTTTGTTGTACTGGCTACCATACTTTATGGATTCAATGTAAACATGGTAGCAAGACACCTTCTTAAAATTAGCTCCTTGCATACTGCCGCAGTTGCATTGTCCTTAAATGCAGTTCCAGCCTTTATGGTACTCATGGTTACCGGTTTTTTTAGTTTGCCATTGGCAAATCACGATCTATTGTTGGGAATCGGTGCATCTATGCTTTTGGGGATTGTCGGAACTGCTTTTGCAACGATCATTTTCTATTCATTGGTAAAAAGAGCAGGTGGGTTATTTGCCAGCACGGTAACTTATGGCATTCCTTTTATTGCAATCGGATGGGGATTTATTTATGGCGAAGCTTTGAGCTGGAAAGAAGTGGCTTGTTTGATTGTCATCTTATTTGGAGTTTACTGGGTTAATAAGAAAGTTGCGTCCTGATAATTAAAATCTAGCTATTGAAGCATGCAATTACTGACAATAAAAAAACCTCCACATTTTGCGGAGGTTTTTTCATAATTAATTTTTGTATACTATTTCGACTTTTTAGGTGTAGTAACCGGCTGGGATTTTAATTTTTCAAACTCTTCTACACTTAAAACATCACCGGTAAATGTAATGCTTTTCACTTCATCAATACCTGCGAATTTTACAGTTAAATGCTTATCGAAGTGACCAACATTGGCTGCATTAAAAGTGGCGTTGATTATGCCTGTCTTTCCCGCTGCAATGGGCTCTTTTGTGTAATCAGATATCGTACATCCGCAGGTAGGGTTTGCCTGCTCGATAATGATTGGTTGATTACTAACATTTGTTACGGTAAAAACACCTTTGGTTGGAACCCCTTGCTTGATTTTACCAAAGTTGATTGTTTCCGTTGCAAATTTTGCGATATCATCCACTTTCTTTTGCGCAAATGCCGATGCAGTCAGTAAAATGACGGCCGCTGATAACAGGATTTTTTTCATGATTGTAATTTTTATTATTTGTTTTAAATTAATCTTTTAAACCTCCCAAAGCAGTGTTTTCAGGTGCCGATGTGACAGGGGTTTTCCAAACCTCACCTTTAATAATCAATTGTTTAGTTTGTGTACCATTATATGAAATTGTAATCGTTTTGTTAAAAGGACCTTCACTTGCTGAGTTGTAACCAACTTTAATAGTCGTTTTTTCGCCAGGTGCTTGTATTTTTTCCCTGTCCCATTCCGGAGTAGTACAACCACAACTCGCCTGTACATTTACAATGCGTAAAGAGTCTTTTCCAATATTTACTACTTCAAAATTGTGGGTAACCGGTTTACCTTGAGGGATCTTTCCAAAATTAAACTCTGTTTCTTTCAACAATAAAGTCTCATCTACTGCCACTAAGACCTGTGCTAAATTTTCGGTGCCAGTTGTCTTGGTACTTGATGCTACCAATGTATTTTGCGCTGTAGCAGTTAGGGCTGCGAAGCCAATTGTTAGTAAAGCAACTATTTTTTTCATGATACAACTATTTTTCCAATAAACAAGCCAAAGATAGTAAAACGTATAAAATGGCAGCAAATTGTTTTTTGGTTTGGATTTATTTAACATTCATCACAAGTAATAATTTACATTTGTTATATGGATACAGTAAATACCAATGATACTGCATTGCAGGAAAAACTAAGCTTTGATCACTTCCGCAGTGAAGTGCTGGAAGACTACCGGATTGCCTGTATCAGCAGGCAAACCAGTTTAATGGGAAGAAGAGAGGTATTGACCGGAAAAGCAAAATTTGGCATTTTTGGAGATGGAAAGGAAGTGGCACAAATAGCGGTTGCTAAATTTTTTAAGGCTGGCGATTTTAGAGCGGGTTATTATCGTGACCAAACTTTTATGTTTGCTGCCGGGCTGGCAACTGTTGAACAATATTTTGCTCAACTATTTGCTGATCCGGATGTAAAACACGATCCTTTCAGTGCTGGTAGGCAGATGAATGCACATTTTGCAACACGAAACGTAGATGAAAGCGGTAACTGGCTTGACTTGGCAAATCGTAAAAACAGCAGCAGTGATATGGCACCAACGGCCGGGCAAATGCCGCGGGCTCTGGGGCTGGCATTGGCTTCTAAGCTATTCAGAAACTCTCCTACATTTAAAAAGCATAAAAATTTGAGTGACAACGGCAACGAGGTTTGCTTTTGTACCATCGGTGACGCATCTACTTCTGAAGGCCATTTTTGGGAAGCAGTGAATGCAGCGGGTGTGATGCAGATACCCCTGGCCATTTTTGTATGGGACGATGGTTATGGCATCTCTGTGCCAAAACAATTGCAAACCATCAAAGGGTCTATCTCAAAGGCTTTAACCGGAATGGAAAAAGAAGAAGGCTCCAACGGAATAGACATTTATAATTTAAAAGGCTGGGATTATGCGGGCATGTGCGAGGTGTTTGAACCTGCCATTCAAAAAATAAGGGATACACATATACCTGCCATTTTTCATATTGAAGAAATAACACAACCCCAGGGCCATTCTACTTCCGGTAGTCATGAAAGATATAAAAAGCCAGAACGTCTTGACTGGGAGAGAGAATGGGATTGTATTAAGCAAATGAAAGATTGGATTGTGGAAAATGCATTGGCGGACGAGCATGAACTGAATGACATTGAATTAAATGCGAAACTTTTTATTAAAGAGAGCAAATTAAAGGCTTGGGATAAATACATAACCCCTATTAAAAATCAGGTGAATGAAAGCATTCCATTAATGTTAAAAGTAGCCGAAGCAGTAGCACCTGAACGATCGCAAATCATTAAGAAAATAGCGGATGAATTGGAGAATAATAAAGAGCCAATGCGTAGGGAATTGATGAAATCCGTCGCAACCGTTCTAGATATTTCCGGAAAGAATGACAGTGCTTCAGCAGAATTGAGCAATTATTACAACAAGTTAAAAGAAACCAATAAAGATTTATACAATTCATTTCTTTACAACCAGGGTCAAAAGTCTGCTTTAAAAGTTGCATCAGTAAAACCTCAATACGGAAAGGAAGAGAAACTGGTTAATGGCTATGAGATTTTAAATAAATACTTCGATCAGCTTTTTGAATCCAATGATAAAGTAACCGCTTTTGGTGAAGACGTTGGTTTTATTGGAGATGTAAACCAGGGCTTTAGCGGATTGCAGACTAAATACGGTGAGCATCGGATTTTTGACACTGGTATACGTGAACTTTCCATTATGGGGCAGGGTATTGGTTTAGCTCTAAGAGGGTTGAGACCGATTGCAGAAATCCAATACATCGATTACCTGCTCTACGGACTACAACCGTTAAGTGATGATTGTGCCACCACCCATTTCAGAACGGCTGGCGGACAAAGTTGTCCATTGATTGTACGTACACGAGGGCACCGTTTGGAAGGTATCTGGCATAGCGGGTCGCCCATGGGAATGATCATCAATGCATTGAGGGGTATGTACGTTTGTGTGCCACGAAATATGGTTCAGGCTGTAGGTATGTATAACACGCTGTTGCAATCAAACGATCCGGCACTTATGATTGAATGCCTGAATGGCTATCGCATTAAAGAAAAATTACCGGCTAATTTATTGGAATACACGGTGCCATTGGGTATTCCGGAAACCGTCAGGGAGGGCACTGATATTACAATGGTTACCTATGGATCTACCCTTAGGGTGGTGCTGGAAGCTGCGGAAACCTTAGCTAAAATGCAGATCAGTTGTGAAGTAATTGACATTCAAACTTTGTTGCCTTTCGATATCAATCATCATATTGTAGCGTCACTAAAAAAAACAAACCGAATTGTTTTTGTAGATGAAGATGTGCCGGGTGGTGCCGCTGCTTACATGTTTAATAAAGTAATGGAAGAGCAAGGTGGCTATAAATTTTTAGATGTGTCTCCCAGAACCATTACAGCACAGGCCCATCGCCCCTCCTACGCCAGCGATGGTGATTATTTTAGCAAACCAAATACTGAGGATGTAGTAAGGGTAGTGAAAGAAATGATGGCGGAATAGGGGTGATGAGAGATGAATGAGGAGTGATGAGTTGGTAGTTGAGGTGACAGGCTAAAGGTGACCGCTTCCTTGTACGAATTTACTATCCATGCTTTAAAAAATCCTGGTCCTTTAGAAACACAACTTATTAACGTAAATTAACTGTAGTAGATAAATAACACAAATCACCGATTGTTTTTATATCATTACTCATCACTGATAACTCGACATTCATTTACCATCATTCATCACTCATTATTCATCACTCATGCCAACACATACCATTTACCAGGTTGATGCATTTACCAATAAATTGTTTGGCGGTAATCCTGCCGCTGTAATTCCTTTGGAAAGTTGGCTGGATGACCAATTAATGCAAAAAATTGCTGCAGAAAACAATTTGGCAGAAACGGTTTTCTTTGTTCCTAAAAATGAGGGGTACCATATTCGTTGGTTTACCCCTGAATTGGAGATCGATCTTTGCGGTCATGCTACTCTGGCCAGCGCTTTTGTTTTGTACGAATACCTGGGGTATTCTAAACCGCAACTCACTTTCTATTCCAAAAGTGGGGAGTTGATCATTACCCCTGACGGCGATAAATTTCAATTAAATTTCCCATCCCGCATGCCGGTAAGGATAACAGAATATCCTGAACAATTATTACCAGGGCTCGGTATTACTGATCCTTTGGGCGTTTATAAAAGCCGTGATTATGTGGTGGAAGTTGCTACAGAAAGAGAGGTGCTAAATGTAAATATTGATATAGCCCTGCTAAATCAAATTGATGTGATTGGTATTATTGTGACTGCACCCGGTAGCAATTGTGATTTTGTGTCCAGGTTTTTTGCACCCAATTGTGGTATTCCGGAAGATCCTGTAACAGGCTCAGCGCACTCGACACTGATTCCGTTTTGGGCTGAAAAGCTGGGCAAGAATAAGCTGCATGCAAAGCAAGTATCTAAAAGAAGTGGTGAGCTTTGGTGCGAAAATACTGGCGAAAGAGTTACGATGAGTGGAAACTGTGTATTTTACATGAAGGGAGAAATCTATGTTTAATTTTAGGCGTGTATTGGCATGTGATTTTTTTGTTTCAACTTTTATGAAACTTACGCCTCCCTTTTTACCTCCATCATTTTTATATTTTAAAGGAATTTAAATTAGGTACATGTGTAGTCAAGACATAAATACACATCAAGGTTTTAATTTCAGATCCGAATAAAATATTTAAATTTTAATTCGATGGATAAAAAAATGTCAAGAAGCAGACAGTGGTTATTGACGTAAAACAAAATGAAATAAATAAACAATTGGTATCTGATTGGATAAAGGCTAATATGCCGGGTAATCCCCCCGTTTCAATAGATCAAGTATTTAATACTATAGATGAGATAGTGATAGTTTACTTTATTTAGTAAATGAATGGACATATAAAAATGTGTTTCTATCGGTTACATTATCCTTTAGTTTTATTTCTATGTGATAAAATGCTGAAATACCGCCCAATGGTTTCCATCCAGCTTTAGGTAAATCCTCTGATTGGGAATTAGAGGATTCCGTTTAAAACCCACGAGGGATAAAATAGTTGTTCATGTTTTTTCAATAGGATAGCGTTTTTTCTAATTTTTCAAAAAACATAAAATATAAATTCGATGGATAAGAAAAAATAATGTTAGTAATGAAGGTTACTGTAAGCTAATATAGCGAAGTAGTTAAGATTCCTTGTAAACAAAATTTATTTCCCTGATTAATGCTTCTTGCGTACTTTCTAAGTCTGGCACAAATAAAACTGGATTAAAAGGCTTGCCATCATGAAGGATGGATTTCTCAGCTATAGATAATCGCATGGCTCCATAGTTTGCTATTATGGCAAAACAGAATAATCCATACAAGTCGCTAACCGTAAATTTATATCCAGATTTATAGATATGCATTATCATTTCTGATTTTGGCTCTAGAGTACTGCCCGATGTATCGGCTACCACTAATGTTGACTGGATATGAAATATATTTTTGGGATCGACATCTGTTTCGTGGAGGGTTATTTCTCTTGAAAACATGAAGCTTGTATTTCCTGTAAGATTATTCCCTGTTAAAATTGCATCTGTCTTTCCCAGATTGTAGCTAAAAAGTTCAAACTTTTTCAGGAGGTTCGTTATTCATAATATTAAAGTTACATTTTTTTATATCTTAGTCTAATGAAACAATCTAATTCGTTATTCAATTCAATTTTATAATGATAATTTCAAAAAAGATTAAATGGTTCATTTTTTTTGTTGTGCCAGGTGTTATTTCATTAACACGCAATCATTTTTTAATCGACCTGAATAATAGCACCGAAAACATGGTTTTAAGATATGCTTATTCAGGGACGTTATATTTATGTTTTCTTTTATCAATAAGGAATTTTTTCATGTGGATAGCTGTTGTTTCAGATCGTTAAATCGTTATAAAAAAAGACTATAATTTTAGAGTATGCAAAAGAAGAAAAGTAAAAATCAATCTCTAATGGAGAAACTTACAATAGGGTATGAAAGTTCTATAAAAGACAAAGCTGAAAATTCAAGCGGAATGAAACTATTTATTAAGGTATTAACTAAAGGGGTAAAAAGCAAAAGAAAATGAGGTGTTTCGCTGACATACTTGCTTTAGCTAATGAGAAAATTTTAGATGCAGAATGTTTATTAGCTGCTGGGAGATTCGACGGAGCGTATTACATTGCAGGGTATAATGTTGAGTTATTATTAAAAGCCAAAGTTTGTAAGACATTAGGGATTGATAATTTTTTTGACTTTGGCAATAGAGCTAAATTGATAAAAAACGAAAGCGATTTATCAAGAACCTATAAGGTGCATGACTTGGAACAATTAATGATATTAAGCGGTATTTTTACTCCTTTTGAAGCAGAAATAATTAGTAATACAGACTTTAGAGCCGCATGGTCAATTATAAAAGACTGGAACGAAGGGCACAGATATTTAACGGGAAAAACACAAAGGGATGCACAAGATTTATTAACTTCGATAAATAAATTTCAGATTTGGATACAAAATCACATATAAAAAAACTTAACGAAGTAATTTGTAATTACAGTAAACTTACTGATAAAAAGTATTCGGAAGTTTGGTTGGCACCTGTTGATTTTGGTGGATTATATGACAATGGGAAGTTTAATTTATGCGTTAAGGCTGAACATCAAATAGATTCATGTTTAGATGAGACCACAGACATAATTAGGTATTTGGATGAAAATGCAAAAGACCAGCTAGCGATTATTTGGGCAGTTTTAGTTTACGATTCGGATGACCAAATTCACTGTGAAAGTGAGGCTTTGAGAGTTTTTGATGATTCTCACTCTTGCTAAACTACATGACTCAAAATAGTCTCAAACATTGCATCTTGTTTCTTTCTATTTTCATACCTAAAAGGCTACTTCATCCACATTTTTTTGTAAGTGTCTCCTCGGAAAATGAATATGTGTTCCCTTAATTGTTCTTTTTAACGGGCTTAAAACCCTTCTATTGCATTATTATGGAAGCCACCCCTTACCTATTCTTTATCGAAATGATTTATAACTACGTGCATATATTCTTCTTTCACTTTGCTGTAGCCTAGCCATTCATCAGAAACAATTATCGAATTACTTTTATCTATATCCTTTTCAATTAATGGTAATAAGGAGTTGCCGGAAGTATATATTCAACCTTTTTATTTGCATGACGGTTTTTATTAAGGCCTCCAGTGAAACTTTCATCTGCCTGAATAACACCAGTAAAAGGCTTATTGCATTTGCCAGTAGCCAGGAGGACTTTAATCTTGTGGTTCATTCTTAATGCTGTTTTATAGCAGATGTTTAATTACTGATCACAACTAAACCATCACCTTAAATCAAATAAAAAACGGGCTATTTCACAGCCCGTTTTTTATTTTAGTTGCACACTTCGATGTGGCGTACTTTATTTCATGTTGTGATATACTTTCTGTACATCCTCATCCTGCTCTAGTTTATCTACCAGTTTAAAAACATCCTGTGCTCCTTCTTCATCCAATTCAGTGGCATTCATCGGAATTCTGGTTAGCTCCGCTGAAATTACTTCAATCTTTTTTTCCTCTAATGCTTTTGCCATGTGGCCGAATTCTGTAAATGCAACCCGAATTACGATATTGCCTTCACTATCTTCTCCAATTTCCTCCAAACCGTAATCAATCAATTCCAGTTCAAGGTCTTCAATATTTAAACCACCGCCTTTGATTTTAAATTCACCCATTCTTGTAAATGTAAAGGATACGCTGCCAGCAGTACCTAAACTGCCACCGCTTTTTGTGAAGTGCATCCGTACATTTGCTACGGTACGGGTCGAATTATCTGTAGCGGTTTCAACCAATATCGCAATTCCATGCGGTCCGTATCCCTCGTATAAAACCTCGTCATAATTAATCATTTCTTTTCCCATGGCTCGCTTAATAGCCGCTTCCACCCTGTCCTTTGGCATACCCACGCTTCTTGCATTCTGGTAACAGCGGCGCAATGCTGCATTACCATCAGGGTCTGGTCCACCTGCCTTCACAGCAATTACGATTTCTTTTCCAATACGGGTAAAGTTTTTCGCCATTTTATCCCAGCGGGCAAACATAGAGCTCTTTCTTACTTCAAATATCCTTCCCATAAATTATATTGAGATTTGTAGTTTGTAGCTGAGGTACTTTGTATAGTATAACAAGCCTATAAACTCTTTTAAACTTTAAGAATTGCAAATTTAAGGAAAATCATTTTTTTGTAATCATTATCCTGATTTATCAAGCCGGAAACGGTTAGTATTTTGCATAAGGATTGCGCATTTTTCTCTTTTCAAAAATATTTATCCACAAGTGATTTAGTGAACATTAGGAAAATGATTCTTTTTTATGATACGCTGCTTAATTCCTTAATTTTAATCATCATGAGTCAACCATTGTTAGCGGTTAACAATTTATCCGTCAATTTTATTACAGAAGAAAATAATACAGCGGCTGTAAAAGGTATTTCATTTACTGTTGAAGCCGGAGAAATAGTAGCCATTGTAGGCGAATCCGGTTCCGGTAAATCTGTAACATCTTTATCCCTGATGCAGTTGTTACCCAAGCAGGCAGTTGTAAAAGGCTCCCTTGTTTTTTCCGGGCATTCGGGCAAGGTGGTTGATTTATTGGCCCTTTCCGAAAAGGAAATAAATGCGGTTAGGGGAAAAGATATGGCCATGATCTTTCAGGAACCTATGACTTCTCTAAATCCTGTATTTACCTGCGGTTACCAGGTTGTGGAAGCAATTCAATTGCATCAACAATTATCCAAGCCAGCAGCCAAAGAGAAAGCCATTACTTTATTTGAAAAGGTGAAATTGCCCAATCCGGCGGAAATGATGAATCGATATCCTCACCAGTTAAGTGGCGGTCAAAAACAACGGGTGATGATTGCAATGGCCATTAGTTGCAATCCGTTGTTGTTGATAGCTGATGAACCTACCACCGCTTTGGATGTAACCGTTCAGCAAACAATTCTAGAACTCATAAAGGAATTACAGTTGCAATTGGGAATGGGGGTGATTTTAATTACCCACGATCTTGGCCTGGTAGCAGACATTGCAGACAGGGTATTGGTAATGTATAAAGGCGAAATTGCAGAACAGGGAAGCACCACCGAAGTGTTACAACATCCAAAACACCCCTATACAAAAGCTTTAATGGCCTGTCGACCTTCCATGCACGAAAGAGGGGAGCGGCTGCCGGTGGTAAGTGATTTCCTGGCCCCCCTGCCTTCCAAGGGGGGGGCTTCAAGCGGTGCCTATGCTGAAAAAGATGTTCCATTCGATTCTATCAAAGAAAGTCTTCCATCTTCTGGCATTTTAAATGTTGAAACGGAAAGCACCAGGCGGGTAAACATAGGCGAAACAGTTCTTAGCGTTGAAAATCTTAGCGTCTATTATTCCGTTAAAAAGACATTGTTTGGTAAAATGCCCCCGCCATTTAAAGCACTGGATGACGTAAGCTTTACCGTTGGCAAAGGAGAAACCGTTGGACTGGTTGGTGAAAGCGGTTGTGGTAAAACAACATTGGGCAGGGCTATTTTACAATTGATGCCGGTTACATCAGGCAATATAATTTTGAATAGCGCAAACCTTGCCGGATTATCTAAATCGGCGATGAAGCCCATTCGTAAAGATCTGCAAATTATTTTTCAGGATCCTTATGGCTCATTAAATCCAAGGCTTACCATTGGTGCAGCTATCCAGGAACCAATGTTAGTGCATGGTATAATGAAAAACAATCAGCATCGAAAGGATAATGTAATTGAGCTTTTAGAAAAGGTGAATTTAAAACCGGAGCATTTTAACAGATACCCGCATGAATTTAGTGGAGGACAGCGCCAGCGGATTTGTATTGCAAGGGCATTGGCCCTAAATCCTTCCTTTCTAATATTTGATGAAAGTGTAAGTGCATTAGATGTGAGTGTGCAGGCGCAAGTACTCAACCTACTCAACGATCTGAAGAAAGAGTTTGGCTTTACTGCAATATTTATTTCACATGATTTGTCTGTTGTACGTTTTATCAGCGACCGGATTATGGTAATGAAAAAAGGAAAGATAATTGAAGAAGGCCCATCAGATGAAATCTATTTTTCTCCAAAAAATGATTACACCAAGAAGCTGATAGATGCCATTCCGGGTAAAAAGATAATCCGTCTGCGAAGCTAATCACTTACCAAAAAAAATCGATGCTGGTAGAAAAAGAATTCAACTAATCTTCATAGTCACTAATTTTTGTAAACCTATACCCATTGTTTGCGCTGTCAAAAAAATTGGTTGCACTTTTTCTAAAGGTGAATAACACCCGTTTTAGTTGTTCCTGAAATTGTTCATTTACTGTTTTATCTCCTTTAAATTTTTTATCCGTCATTACTGCCAGTTTATGGTCGCTGCTTGTTTCAAGAAGGTTTTCTGGCTGTAATCCACTTAGACCAATCTTCCAGTCGTCGTCTTTTTTTATCCGGTATTTAAAGAAGTAGACATATCCAATTTTGCCGGCGCACGCTGATTTTTGTTTGCCGACAAGTATAATGGAATCGACCTTGTTATAGTCTTTGTCTGCCAAAAGGTAACTTCTGGCTAAATCCACCTGCGTTTTATATTTTATCGGAAACCTATCCAGCGCCTTTATATTTTCCAGCCGGCTATACAAATTCGCTCTCCACCTGTCTTTTTCAGCAAACCATCGGATGATACTGTCTGCTACCGGCTTTTGGTTGCGCAACAAAATAATCGCTGTATTCAATCTAATGATATCGTCTTTTGAGCGCAGTAGTTTTTCAAAAAAGGCGGGTACGTTATTATTTGAATTGTAAAATGGCATGAGCAAAATGGCATAATCGTTCAGCTCATTTTCCTGTTCACCGTTGCTGTAATTCCGAATCGGGTCGTCATCGTTGTCTTTTCTATTTTCTTCATTTATTCTTTTTTCGTCTTTCCCCAGTTGTTTTTTCAGTGCTATTTTGGCATCGAAATAAATGCTGTTAAAATAATTTTCGTAATGTACTTCTTTAAAATAGCCGCTATCAAGCAGTGCTATTAACAATGATTGTACAGGTTTTTTATAGTCTTCTATGGTTGCCAACTGCAGCAATTCAGGATATAGGGTGGCTGCAAGTTTTAAGGAATCTTCGAGGTTGTTGAATAAAGCAGTGTAGTCGTAACTATTATCAAAAAAAGGAGGATCTTGTAACACCAATGATTTAAATAATTGAATGGCTTCGGATGATTTATGCCTTGCCAATGCTTTTAAAACTTCATTTTGGAAAGTACTGGTGTCAGCAGTCTTTAGGTAAATTGTGTTCAACAGGTTTGCAACAACTCTTTCAGAACTGTCTTGAATATAACCAAGTTCAGCAATTAGTTTTGTCTTATTTTCAACATAATCTTTATCTGTCTTCAATAAATTGATGGCTGTTATAATCTTCGGAACTCCCTTTTCGCCATAATAGACATCGCTAATTTTTTGCCTCGCTTTTGTATAACGAATGCTGTCGGTACTGGAAAGGTCTTTGAAAAAACTATCCAGCTTATTCGTAAAAATATTCTTACCGGATATTTGGTCTGAAGGCGTAAAACTGGAAAAAAACTGATCTCTAAATCTACTTTGCGGGTTAATCGTATCGCCAATAGTAACCATGCTAAAAATATAGTTGTCTTTCAGCATAATCCTTCTATTGATCGTTCGGGAAGATCCAGTATCTCTTAAAACAAAAGAATAACCTATTACCTCATTTTTTAAAGTAAAAGAATCTTTTTTGTAAAGAATAAGGTCTTCTGTATTATAGTAATCATTGAGCTGTGTTTTCCAAAATTTTAATGAATCCTTCACATAGTAATATTGGGGAAATTCCTGTATACTTACGGCAACGGTTTCGCCGGTAGAATCACTTGTAAAAAGGCCATTTTTACTTTTCGGCCAATAGTTTCCTGTGCCCGAATAGATACCACTGGCAACGATATCCGCAGTTACTTTTTCAAGTTTATCCCGATAGCCTTCATCCAGGTCGGGAGTTACTGGTGTGGTTACTTTAAAATGAAGAAATGAATCTATGTATTGTTTTGCGCTGTTGTATTGGTAGGCTGTAAAGCGAATGGTGTTAAAGAAATCAGTGAGATTTGCATTTGCATTTTTACTACTCACAGCGAAACAATAATAATGAGGGCCATTTATTAGATAACGGGCTGTAACGGTGGCTCCATTTTTCATGCGTTCCTTTACTTCCAGGCAAGGATAGCCTAACCAACTGGTAAGCTGCCGCTTCAACTGCTTGTCAAAATATTCAGGCGATCTAAATGATTCTTCAATCAGTTTTAAATCAAAAGAGTCTTCCTCAAGGAATTTGAAATTGTGTACACTTTTTTTAAAAATGAGGTAAGCGTCACCCGTTACTTTATCCATTGCTTCATATTCCCAGCGGTTCATTCCATCACCGGTGTTGGTGTTCATATTTTCTTTAGGCGCCTGCGGCAACATTACGGAAAATCCTCCCTGTTGTGGAGAAAATGTAACAGGAGATGAGCCATTTTCTTTTAGTTGAATCGACGAGAAAAAAACTGTGGCTTCTTTACCCGTAACATAGCTTTCCTTTCCACTCATTTTAAAGACAAGGATTTCAAAAGGAGTAATAAAAATATTATATCGCTGCAAATCTCCTCGTCTTGTCCGGTTTGTAATATCAAATCCCCGATATCCGTTTTTTTGAATTACCGTTTTGGTGAGAATTTTTCCGGGAATGTTTTCATAGAGCAGACTGTCGATCTTTTTTGCGGTTGTAGCTTCATTCTGTCCTAGAAAAGTTGCAAAAGTCTTCACCCTTGTAACCAGATAGTAACTCCCGTTGCTCATATCAGCATACTGCCTTCTGTCTAGTCGCTGGTACTCATCTTTCATATGATACAAGGGGCCAGGCATACTCAGGGTATAAAAGCCATCATCTGATTTTATAGTCGTGAAGTTGACCGGTACTTTTAGTTGATCTATTTCCTCTTTTTTGGTAGCATCTCTGTCGGGCATCATGATGGGGCGTAGTTTGTAACCCATTTGTCGCAATAACTCTATCACCCCTCTTTTGCCTGGTAAATGTGCGGCACCAACGCCGACAAACAAGCTGCTTTTTTTTATGATGGTATCAATTGAACCAGCCTGAATTTCATTTCTTTTGTATAAAAATTTTTCTCTGAAAGCATCCGATTTCTCTGTTAAAAGATCCAAAGAGTCCATGAGGTCAAGATCGCCACTGTGGTAAGCATCCTGTATTTTTTGCCCGATGTCTTTCATGGATTCACCATCCATGTCAATACTTTTTTTCTTTTTCTCTTTGGCCATATCCGCATAAGCTTCCAATACTACCTTCTCTGTTTCAATGTAATCTTCGACACCTGCCGAGCGTTTGCCTAATTTTTTGCCGGATTGAAAAATGTACATATCTAAAAAAGTGTCTTCCTCAAAATCTTCCCTTGCCTTATAGCTACGATACAATAAACTGTTTACGATGGTAGGTTCTGTGCTAAGGGCAGCCTTTACTTCAGTTTCGTAATTATTGATACGAAAAGAATTTTCATTTAGGAAGTCCCCGCCCGCCGGCTGCATAAAATTTGCGTAGTTTTCTTTTAGCTTATCAAGGCGAACCATTTGTTCCTGCCATAGATCAGGATTTAACTCAAGGGCCACCGCATCTACGCTTTTGATGGCGTAATAAAATGAATCACTCAGGTGAAAAGCCATTTTACTACTTACATGCATAGTGCCAAACAGATACGAAGGTTTTTTTAGCCCATTGCCTGTAATCTCCCAAAAAAGGCTGGGATATTTTTTAGGGATTTTTTTTTGACCATAAACATTCCCTGCAGTTATCAAAAATGCGGAGATCATTATCAGGAAATGCTTTTTACTCATACGGTGTTTATTATCCGGCGTTCCTATAAAGATGCACCGAAGTGAACATATCACAAAATAATCGGTAATCTATTAACGCTTTTTTACTTAAAATAGTTGTAGAGACATGGCTTGAAAGAATTGTATGATATAATGTACTTAAAATGAACTACATTTGCGCTCTTAAAAATCATGCCGTAACATGATAAGTGCCTTCAAACGGCTACATATCTCTGTAATACCAACAGTACAAGGTTTGATTATCATTTTAAAAATTACTGATACAAATGAAATTAAGTCAATTTCGGTTCGACCTGCCCCTTAATCTGATCGCCCAAAACCCCACAAAAAAAAGAGAAGACAGCAGAATGATGGTGATTAACCGTAAAACCGGTGTGATTGAGGACCGCCATTTTAGAGACATCATCGAATATTTTGATGACAAAGATGTGATGGTAGTAAACAACACCAAGGTTTTTCCGGCACGTATGTATGGTCGAAAGGAAAAAACAGGTGCTAAAATTGAAGTATTTTTATTAAGAGAACTAAATAAGCCCAATCGTTTGTGGGATGTAATTGTGGATCCCGCCCGTAAAATACGTGTTGGTAATAAATTGTATTTTGGTGAAAACGATGAACTGGTTGCAGAAGTGATTGATAATACTACCAGCCGTGGTCGTACCATTCGTTTCTTGTGGGACGGAACAGAAGAGGAATTTAGGGTAATGCTGGATTTTATGGGTGAAACACCATTGCCAAAATATATCAAGCGCAAGCCGGATGAAGAAGATAAAGAGCGTTACCAAACTGTGTATGCAAAGCACGAAGGTGCAGTTGCAGCGCCCACAGCAGGTTTGCATTATAGCAAAGAATTGATCAAGCGTCTTGAAATTAAAGGGATTCGCTTTGCAGAAGTTACATTGCACACTGGCTTAGGTACTTTCAGGCCAATTGAGGTAGAAGATTTAAGTAAACACAAAATGGATGCTGAGTATTACGGGATTGATGAAACAGCCTGCCAGGTAGTAAATAAAGCCAAGGCGGATGGTAAAAGGATTTGTTCAGTAGGTACCACAACTATGAGAGCAATGGAGTCATCTTTTACAGCGCAAAAATTATTGAAACCATCAGAAGGCTGGACCAATATGTTTATTCATCCTCCTTATAATTTTTCTATTGCAGATTCATTGGTTACCAATTTTCATTTGCCAAAAACAAGTTTATTAATTATGACTTGTGCTTTTGCTGGATATGATTTGGTGATGGAAGCATATAAAAAAGCAATTAAGGATAAATATCGTTTCTTCAGTTACGGAGATGCAATGCTGGTCATTTAAGCAGAAAGTTATTTGTTCGATAAGATATATACAGGCTCCTCATTTTTGAGGAGCTTTTTTATTGAATGTGCATAAAAAAGGGCTGAGATAGAAATCTCTGCCCGTTAATAAATCCAATATCCTATGAAAAACCAGTTATTAGACAAGGCTAGCTTGTTATTTGTTGCATGGTAGTTGTTAAAATATTCGAAATATAAAATTGGTAAAATGGAGAATGGCTGTTGAACTTCTGTAATCGTTATGGCAACTTTATATTTAAACATTCAGATAGCTAATTTGGATCAATAAAACGATTGTTATGCCACCATTTAACAGTGGCTCTCTCTATGGCGAAAGCCTTAAAAATGAAACCAATAAGGCGATTCATTGTATTTGTGTACCAATAATCTTTTTTTCAATCGTTGGATTATTCTATGCCATAAAGTTCCCGGTTTTATTGGGTGGTCTTCAGTTGAATATTGCAATGATTGGTAAAGGTTGGCAGTGTTATATTATTTCTACCTTAGCAAAGCGCTTCGGGTTGGGATGTTTGGTGTTATGTCATTTAATAGAAAAAAGCGGCATTGTGCCGCTTTGATTATTGTGTGTTATTTTATTTGTATCAGCTTGGGTAGGCCAGTTTTTTCGACATAGAGTAGAAAAGCAAAAAGTCTTATTTTCTAAAGGATATCCATTTTTTAGTGATCGATCCAGCCTGGGTAAGCGTTTTATTTATAAAAAATTAGTCGTGCCATTGTAATCATTCAAGTCCAAACAGGTCAACGTTCAATGCTTGTAATGTTTGCTCTTTGTGACTGCGTTCAATTAAGATTGAGATATTGTGATGGCTGCCACCATAACTTACCATACGAACCGGAATATTCTTTAATGATTTGAACAGCTTTTGCATTACCTCTTCCGTTTGCATGATTTCATTGCCTACTATTGAGACAATGGTTTGGTTGGTATCAATTTCTACGGTTCCAAATGGCTCCAATTCCTTTATAATCTCAGGTAGACTGATGTCATTATCAATGGTTAATGAAACGGCAACTTCTGATGTAGTAATCATATCAATCGAAGTGCGGTACTTTTCAAACACTTCAAATATCTTCCTTAAAAAACCATAAGCAAGCAGCATACGGCTGCTCTTGATTTTAATGGCAGTAATGCCATCCTTGGCAGCCACAGCTTTCACGCCTTCACTGCCAGCCAATGCTGTAATCAATGTGCCATGCGCATCAGGCTGCATGGTGTTGAGTAATTTTACCGGCACATTGTAAAATTGTGCAGGCCAAATGCTGGCCGGGTGCAAAATTTTAGCACCGAAATAGGCAAGCTCGGCGGCTTCATCAAAACTCATTTGTTCAATGGCAACGGTCTTTTTCACCACCCTTGGGTCGTTGTTGTGCATCCCATCTATATCGGTCCATATTTCACAAACAGAGGCATTGATAGCAGCGGCAATCAGCGAGGCACTATAATCACTTCCACCTCTTTTCAAATTATCAACTTCTCCTTTTGAATTGCGGCTGATATATCCCTGTGTAATGAAAATCGTCTTGTCTTTGTTGCGTTGTAAAATTTGTGCAAGCTTCACTTTTATACTGCCAATCTGCGGCTCATCGTAATTGTCGATGGTCATAAAATCAAGCGCAGGAATCAGTAGATGATCAATGCCCTGTTCTTCCAGATAAACGGAAAATAATTTGGTGCTTAGCAATTCGCCCTGTGCCAGTATATCTTTATTCAAAGCTTCACTAAAAGAAATCTTCAATATGATATTTAAAAACTCAAAATGTTCATTAGTAATGGCAGCGGCTTTTTGCAACGCAGCTTCCGTAGTAAGTAAATGGCTACAGAATGTTTTATAATGTTCTTCTAAGGCGCTGATCTGTTTCTTAGCTGCACTTCTATCTGCCTGTGATAAAGAGTTACTGATTTCTACCAACGCATTCGTGGTGCCACTCAATGCGGATAGCACAACAATCTTGCTCTCTTCATCTTTGGTTATCAACTTTGCAACTTCATGCATTCTTTCCGGCTTACCAACGCTGGTGCCGCCAAATTTCATTATTTTCATTGTTCCCCCCCCGGTTTTCGCATTACTGCGATTTTTAATTAAGAAATATTAAAGTCGGCAAATTTACCGGTTAATAATTCGGTTTCAAAAAAATTGTATCATTGAAATTTAAAGAGGTTGAATTACAATAGGGTCTGCTCAGTAACTATGAAATGCCGAACTGACTTACATTTGGGGTATTAATTATTTTAATTGGTGCAAATGAATTTATCAAAAATAAAGAAAAAGGGTGCATCAACTCCCAATTACGTAAGCCCTAACCAACTGACATTTTGCGGTTTCGAAACACCCTTTGCCCAACACCTTACCAGTGAGAACCGCTGGGTTAAGCTGTCCAAGCTAATTCCCTGGGATAAAATCGTTGGCAGGTATGATTTGCAGTTTAAGTCTGCCGAAGGCCGACCGCCCATTAGTGGCAG
>JBGSMI010000125.1:0-11084 GCA_041740215.1 Ferruginibacter sp. | reverse complement strand
TTTTTGAGGCATGATCGAACAAAATAATTTCTCTCGAAAAAATTTTGTTCGGATGCCGTTTATTTCATTCGGCTAAATTATCCCTGACAAGTTGCTCCTCAGCAGAGCTTGTTTCCGTTTGATTTAGCCCAATAAAGATATTGTTTAGCTTTCGTTCTTTTAAGAAAAATAATTGATGTACTTCAATTCCCTGATTAATTAAATTTTTGTACGGGCTTTTATAGTCTGTACCTGAATGTATCCTTTTATAATTATAGAATATTTGCCATCTATTCAGTGTATCGAAACAATCTTTAGTTGTTTCAAATTCGTAGCATCTGCAGATTACTCTTTCAAGCAAACTATGATAGGATTCTATATGTGCATTTTGCTCCGGAGTTGCTGGCTTTGTAAATTCTTGTTCAATGCCTGCGGAAAGAAAATACTCTCTCACTAATGTGCTTTCAAATTGTGAACCATTGTCGCAACGTACATATACTTTATTTGGCTGGATATAAGTTTCAGCTATTTGTGTGAAGAAGATTTTTACATCTTCTTTTTTGATACTTTCCTGAAATAAATGCCCCAGCACCCATCTGCTATATACATCAATTACAGTGAGTAATGGCACCATTTTACCTGTGCCGTGTATATACATGAACTTGATATCGAACTCCCAGTAAGTGAATGCTGTAGTTGGCTCTGGTACTAGCTTTTTTACCCATTGCTTTGTGCCTATTTTTACTCGTTTTGACTGATAAAGTAAATGGTGTGCCTGCATCAACCGATACACTTTTTTATGGTTGATTAGATAGCTCAATTCATTTTGCAAGTAATAAGTCACCTTTAAGTATCCATAGTCAACAAACTCTTTTTCCAACAGAAGTTTTACCTGGCACACCACCTCGCTATTAGGTACTTTATTACCATCAACTGTCAATGTAAACACACTTGGTTTTACACCCCTTTTGTTAGGCGTACCGGTGGGCTTGTTGCAATAATAACTACTTGCTGAAATTCCTGCAAATTTCAATACTTTTCTAACAGGATATTGCTGTTCGATAAACATTGTTGCAGTCATTTTCCTTTGAATTTGCTTAATGAAGTTTTTTTTAAAAGCTCGTTTTTAACTTTCAGTTCAAGTTCCTTGTCGGCGACTAGTTCTTTCAATTTTTGGTTCTCAAGTTGAAGATGTTTTAATTCCGGCGAAACTTTTCCAGCGGCCGTTTTTAATCCTTCAAGACCATAAACTGCAAAAATATCTTGCCAGTTTTTTAATGCCTGATAGCTGATCTCGTATTTTCGAGCAGTTTCAACTAAACCTAATGTTTTGGATTCTTCAAGAATTCGTTGTTTCTCTTGAGGACTTTTTCTTGCTTTTTTACCCATGATATTTCAAATTTACCACCTTGTTTATAATTTGAATATCGTTCCAGTTATTTAGGGGGTTGGAGGGAGGTTTTACAAATAAAATGTTTTTCGATTATCTAACACTCTTTGTCCTAACACGTAAAGCGAGCGCAGGCAAAGAAAAAACACAAAACAGCGTGAGAGTAGGTGAACTGTGTAGCATCTACTTAACATAATATTAATTATAGGATGTATTTTTCGATTTTGTTCAGTAGTGGAAATTTTTCTAAGCTATTAAAATAAACTTGATGAAAAATATCTCAACTACCGCTTTAAAACTGTTAATCAGGCACGAATAATGTTCCTTAAAGTACATATACTTCATAAAAATCCAGAAAAATAAAAAGAATAGAAATTCATTCATGCAAACTAAAAACCAGGTTATGAAAAAAAACATCCTTATCATTTTGCTATTGACCAGCGGTTCGGCATTTGCCCAACATTATGAATTGGGTGCAAAAGCCGGCGCCAATATAAAATAATCGAAACTATAGGCAGCATATCTCTAACAACATTATGAATTGGGTGCAAAAGCCGGCGCCAATGTAAGTAACTTCACAGGCCATGATAATTGGCAAAATGCAAAGACGAACGCTTTGGTAGGATATCATTTAGGAGGTTTTGTTAGTTTTTTTGTTGGAAAAAATTTCGCCATCCAGCAGGAGGTTTTGTACTCCTCATAAGGTGCAAAATTCGAGTCTGCCAGTCAAACTACCAAGCTTAAAGTAAATTACATTAATATTCCTGTACTGCTTAAAGTGAGAGCTGGCAGCGGATTCTACATTGAAGCCGGACCACAGATCGGGTTTAGAACCAGTCAGTCAAGCGATAATGTCGGCATTGACAGCCTCGCTAAGGCTTCAGATTTGTCAATTGCAAGTGGCATCGGCTACCATAGTAAAATTGGACTGGGAATTGGTGCAAGGTATACTGCAGGTTTATCTAAAGTTGGTAATTTTGCATCCCAGGATGGTATTACCCCTGACTTCAAAAATGGCGTTTTCCAGCTCAGTCTCTTTTATACTTTGTTTCGTAATAAATAAATCAAAATAATGTTATTGGATTTTCTAACTAAAGCGTCCTAATTTCTGAGCATGCCCTTTTTTTGTGCCTGGCCCAACAAAAGACTACTTTTGCCGGAATGCAAATGAATAAAATATCAACCGCCACAATTCTTTCTAATCTGAAGATTGAAGCTTTAAATGAAATGCAGGCAGCATCCATTATTGCAAATGAGAAAAATGACAATGTTCTTTTGTTGTCTGTCACTGGCTCAGGTAAAACACTGGCCTATTTGCTGCCAGTTATCCAACAACTAAATACAGATCTGAAAAAAGTACAAGCTCTTGTTCTGGTTCCTTCGAGAGAACTGGCTATCCAGATTGACGAGGTATTTAGAAAGATGGCTACTGGCTTTAAAGTTACTTGTTGCTACGGAGGTCATAAACGAGAAACAGAAGAAAACAATTTAAAGCAATCTCCGGCACTGATCATCGGAACGCCGGGCCGTGTTGCCGATCATATAAGACGCAACAATTTTGCGTTGGAGGAAATTACCACGATTGTACTGGATGAATTTGACAAATCACTTGAACTCGGTTTTCAGGAAGAAATGTCCTTTATCATTGGATCACTCCCCAATGTAAAAAAAAGAATACTAACTTCCGCTACTGAAGTGGTTGGTATTCCAGATTTTATTGGTTTCAAATCGCCGGAAAGACTCAATTTTTTATCCGCATCAGTTGAAAAAGATAAAGCTGATGAATTGGTGATGATGACTGTTCTTTCACCAGATAAGGATAAATCTGACACGCTGTTCCGACTAATTTGTATGATCGGCAATAAATCGATGATTGTGTTCTGCAATCACCGGGAATCGGTAGAACGCACCAGCGGCCTTTTAAAAGATAAAGGTATAGTAAATGTTTTTTATCATGGCGGGATGGAACAACAGGAACGGGAAAGTGCCATGTGCAAATTTAAAAATGGCACTTCTAACGTATTGGTTACAACAGATCTTGCGTCTCGTGGACTGGATATTCCTGATATCAAGTATATCATCCATTACCATTTACCGGCAACTGCAGATGTTTACACACATAGAAACGGCAGAACGGCTCGTATGGAAGCTGGTGGAAAATCGGTATTGATTTTATCAGAGGAAGAAAAACTGCCAGAATATATTACCGGTAAAGTGGAAGAAATTGCTTTACCAATTAAACTTGAACTACCAGAAAAACCAAAATGGTCGACGCTTTTTATTGCTGCTGGTAAAAAAGATAAAGTTAATAAAATTGATATCGTTGGATTTTTATCTAAAATAGGTCATTTAAAAAAAGACGATATCGGATTAATCGAAGTGAAAGATTTCTTCTCGTTTGTAGCCATAAGAAAACTTAAGGTAGGCGAATTGCTTGAACTGATTAAGGATGAAAAAATAAAGAATAAGAAGGTAAAGATGGCGGTGGCGAAATAATAGGTAAAGGTCTAGCCTAGATTAGTTTGAGGAGTTTTCGTCAAGAGGTGTTGGTTTAGTAGTTGTTGGAAAGCCCTTTACAAAGTCTTTAACCAGTTTTTGAAACCGATCACTATCATTGAACATAAACGAATGCTGGATGGGCAATACATAAATTGGGAATTCCTTCAGCCCCTTTTTAAACTTTTGCAGCCTAACGCCATCCTTTTCGGTAGTTAAAATAATTTTATTGCTATGTGAATTTTTTTCAAATTGTTTCTTAATATCTTCCATGTCATCAATTGAAAAAATATGATGATCTGGAAAACGAAGCATATCATATTCCTTTACATGACTGGTAAGGTAATCTTTTAAAGGTTTTGGATTGGCGATTCCACAGACTAACAAAACTTCTAATTCAGGTGATATTGGGAATATATCTTTAGAAAAGAGATGGTAAGGCTCCGAGTACAAAATTCTGGTAAAAAATACAGACTGATGAGATACTGGTTTCAATTCCTGTAAGATTTCCTCGCTTTCTTTTTTCGATAAATCCTCTTTGCATTTTGTTACAATAATGATCTCCGCTCTTTTTGCACTGTTCCGGCTATCTCTTAAATCGCCTGACGGCAGAAAAATATCCCGGCTATAAAGATTTTTAAACTCAGTCAACAAGATGTTGAGCCCTGCTTTTACAGTCCTGTGCTGAAAGGCATCATCCAAAACAATAATTTGAGTTTTGGGTTCTTCGTGTAACAATTGTGGAATGGCCTCAAGTCGCTCCTCACCCACAGCAACGGTGATTTCAGGGAATTTTAAATGAAATTGCATAGGCTCATCACCAATTTCAAGAGCAGTTGTATCTGCATTTGCAATACCAAAACCCCTTGTTTTACGCTTATATCCCCTACTAATGGTTGCTACCTTCAAGTCGTCTCTCAGCATCCGTACAAGGTACTCCACCATTGGCGTTTTACCTGTTCCGCCCACTGCGAGATTACCAACACAGATAATTGGAAAATTGAAAGAAACAGATTTTAGATAGTTTTTATCAAACAACCAGTTTCTGAATACAATGACTAACCCGTAAACAAAGGAAAATGGCAATAATAAATATCGGAAACTTTTCAACAATAGGTTAAGATGTTTTTTAATTTATGAAATTAGTTAGCTAAAATTGATAGATCGCTTCCGGTGTTATGCAATAATCAAGTTTGATGTCAAATTTGCTGGTGTCAATAATTTGTTCAATAGGGTCAAAGTAACTAAATCCAATTTTTAAACAATCTTTCCTGCAAAGTTTCAGAAATCGGTCATAATATCCCAGGCCGTAACCAACGCGGTTTCCCTTTTTATCAAAACATAATAACGGTACAATCACAAGGTCAATTTCTGTTGGAAACATATCGATTCCATCAACTGGTTCTTCAATTCCATACTTATTGGTTTTAAAAAAAGTATCGTCATCGACAATTACAGAAATGATTTCGGGCGGATTTGTGTGTTCTGTAATAACCGGATAAAACAATTGCTGACCGGGATTTTTGAAGTAACAATAATCTGTAATCGTTTGAGGATCAAATTCATTAAAAATTTTAATTGGAGAATAAGTCATGATCAAAGAAGGGATATCAATAACCAGTTGCTGAAATTGAATCAGCATCAAATCCTCCATCTTTTCTTTTAATTGAACGGAAAGCGTTGCTCGTTTTTCTTTGTACAGTTTTCGGATGTCTTCTTTTTTCATTTTGCTCGTTCTTACCTAAAGTTAATGATATGGTTTTGGCATTTAACCTCTTGGCAAGGCCAGAATAAAATCAATTTGTCTGGCAAGCAAATTGATCGTAAAAAGGAACTTTAATGCATAAGCCCGGCTAAGTAAAAACTAAAGAACGGATTCGCATTACATTATAAATATAGAAAAAATTGTGGTTCCATAATTCCGCTCCGACTTAAAATGCGGAAATTTCTTATAATTGTTTCTGGGTGTATGTTCCAGCACAAACCAGCCACCTGCTTTTAATAATTTTTTTTCAAACACTTTTTTAGGCAACTCATCAATGGTTGCCAGTGCATAAGGTGGACCGGCAAAAATAAAATCATACTGCACGGTAGTTCGCTCTAAAAATTTAAAAACATCCGACTTTACAACTTTAAAGTTGGGAAAATTAAGTTCTTGTGATGTCTTCTTAATAAAATCATACATCTGATTGTCTTTTTCAACGATGGTAATATTGGCCGCTCCCCTACTGGCCAACTCATAGCTAATACAGCCTGTGCCGCCAAAAAGATCTAAAACTGTGAGAGATTCGATATCAAGGTTATTTTGTATGATATTAAAAATCCCTTCTTTTGCAATATCGGTAGTTGGCCTGGTATAAGGCATTTTGGAAGGAGGATTAATCCTTCTTCCACCATGTATGCCACTGATTATACGCATGCTGCTATTGAAAATAAATGACTGAAATAATGAGGCGGATATTGTTTTATTTCTGCAGGGTAATGGAATATTTCAGGCAAAGGATTCAATTGAATTTGTAAAAAATATTTATATAATTCGCGATACAAGGTAGAACTTTCATCAATCATACCGCTCAGGCCTACTTTGCAACTATTTACATTTACTTCAAAATTCTTACAAATGGTCAATAAGCGATATGCCGCATCCCCGGCTGTAGTATAAGAATAATTTTGCATTACCTGCAATTTGCCTCCTTTCATTAATACTATTTTTATTAGCCCGGTATTAAATATGCAGTATAAATGATTCCCCTCAGCATTTACAACATCCGGCAGCATAGAAAAAAGATGTGTGTATTGAGCCCTTTCAAAATAACGGCCAATGACATGCTCAATTATTTTAGGGATTCCATAAACAATGTGAACGGCATGCCGGTACATAAAATCAGTTCGAATCACTCTTTCATTAGATTCGCCATACACCAGTTCCAGCATAGCGTCATTATCAGTACCATTCATAAATTGATGTGGAACCAATACAAACGGATTGAAACCATAAATGACGTGTACCTTATTAAAACGCTGTTGTAAAATGGGCTGTTCTGCAAGTATCTGGTGAATATTACTGGCAATCATTTCATCAGAACTGCCTGGATCAAAACGATAAATAGCCAATGCCAGACAAATATTGCTCTCTATGATGAGATATGAAAAACTCTGTCCATAGATATCCAGATACAAATCTGCTGTGGTAGTATCTATTTTTAACGGTTGTATATAAAAAGATCGATTCAATAGTTTTAATTAAGCTGGCAAAATAAGATATTTTTGCTGACTTATGGAGACTGCGGCATCAATAAAAGATTTAAAAGTTAAGGTTACCTACCTACAAATCCTCTCAATTGCTTTACCGATAACGCTTGCTATACTAATTCCCCAGATAAATATGCTTACCAATAGCATATTTTTAGGCAACCTCAGCACCGAGGCATTGGGTAGCGCAGGTATTACCGGAGTATTTTATTTAATTTTTGCAGTAGCGGGCCATGGACTTAATAACGGTTTACAATCTGTTTTTTCCAAATATGCGGGCAGTGGAGATACCGGGGCATTTAAAACGATTTTGAACCAGGGGATGCGGATCAGTTTACAATTTGCAGCCGCAGGCATATTGTTTACCTGGTTTGTAGCGCCCTTTATCATGCAACGGATAACTGCCCCAGAGTCTTTTCCGCAGGAAATGAGTTTTTTAAAGATTCGAATTTTAGGACTTCCTTTTTTATATCTCTTTCAAATGGGTAATGCATTTCTTGTGTCTTCACTCAACAGTCGCTACCTGATGATTGGTTTTATTGCGGAGGCTTTGCTTAATATAGGCTTAGATTACCTGCTAATCTTTGGGAATTGGGGTTTTCCAAAAATGGGGTTCAATGGTGCGGCAGTTGCATCCGTTATTGCAGAGGCAGCCGGCTTTGTGGTTGTATTTATTGTTCTATTTAAAACTGGTTTACAAAAACAATACTCTTTGCTAAAAAAGTACACCTACGATAGATTGAAAACAAGGGAAATTATAAAGGTTGCCACGCCCCTTGCCCTTCAGTTTGTAATTAGCGTGGGAACCTGGTTAATGTTTTTTATTTTGATTGAAGAAAGAGGCGTAGTAGCCAAAGCCATCAGCAATACTATGCGAAATGTTTTTGGGTTAGTAGGTGTTTTCGTATGGGCTTTTGCAGCAACCTGCAATACGATGGTAAGTAATTTAATAGGACAAAAACGAGAAGACCTTGTTATTGTGGCAATCAATAAGGTAATGCTGCTAAGCATAGGATGTTGTGCTGTAATGTGTTTGATTGTAAATATTTTTCCCGAACAATTCTTCAGCTTGTTTGGTCAAAGTAACGAATTTGTTGACCAGGCGATACCAGTTATACGAATCGTTTCAATAGGCTTGATTATTATGAGCTTTGCCAACATCTGGTTAAACGGCGTAACCGGTACTGGAAAAACAACGGTGAACCTCGCAATAGAAATTGTGGCAATCCTGGTTTACATTACCTATACCTTGATTTTTATGAAAATCAATTATATTTCACTGGCGGTTGCCTGGACTAATGAACTCGTATATTGGTCAACTATCTTTCTCGGATCATTTGTGTTTTTGAGGAGTGGAAGGTGGAAGACACCCGCATCTCCTAAAGGGGTGAAAATGAAGTTGCCTGCTGATAATGGTAAATTCCCTATTTTGTGACGTCCGCTAAATAACTCCCTTTAGGGGATCGGGGTAAAAATTCTATCAGCCGATAAGCCGGATTCTGTAGTTCCGGCAAAGCCGGAATGGCCATCATTTATCTTGCCACAACATTACTGTTGTGATCTTGCTGCCTACCCTCCAACGCTGCCCCGGTAAAACCGAAAACATCGAACGAGCCGCCCTAAAGCGCTGGTGTACATGGCATTACAGCCCACAAGGTTTACCCACTATTATGATTACCCATAACAATCGTGAGCTCTTACCTCACGTTTTCATCCTTATTCCAGTGTTGCTACCGGAACGGTTATTTTCTGTGGCACTAGCTGTTTTCGCACTGCTGCGAAACCCGGCGCTTAACCGGTGTGTTGCCCTTTGCTGTCCGGACTTTCCTTTCCCCCGTAAAGAGAGAACGATGGCCTGGCTGATAGAGCTGCGAAGATAACAAAAAGGAACCCCAAAGCAGACAATGTTATGCGCAGTAAAAAATTTATTTTAATGAATTGTGAACGAAATATTCACCAAATTTCCTCCTTGATGTTTTCAATTTTCTTATAACGAATGAATATAACCCGGATTCCTTGTATATCCGATAACAATTAAAAAACGGGCTGGAAAAATGATCGTAAAAAATCTACTGGAAAGTTTTCACACCTATACCTAGTTTCTGGTAAAGATAATCTGGGCGTATTATAAATGAACCCGTAGGTCAGTTTGATTCCTTTTAACAGGGTAAATCAAGAAATTTATACTACTGCCTTTTCTTCCTTTTTAGGCAAAATCTTATTTAATAGAGCACTTCCTACAGATTTAAGCGTGTCGGCATTATTGACAACTTTATTGGCTACAAACATTTCCATAGCCGCCCCCAACAACTTTTTGATCGGGTTGATTGTTTTACCAATCAATAGTTTTTTGGTTACAAAGCCCGTTGTTAAACCCAATATTGCTTTAAAAAGATTCGTGGATATTTTAGGAGTTGAAGCAACCTCTTTAAAGCCGCTCTTGATAAGATTTGACACTGTCAACTTTTCCTTTGTTACAGCGAATTCTTTTTTTAGTAACAACAAATCAGTCGCTTGCTGAATTGTCAAACTGGCAATAGCAGCCTTAAGATCTGATGTATTCTTTATGTTGGTCTCCATAACAGACTAATTAAGTATTTGCTGAATAATTTGTTTGCTTATCTTTTCTTTCACAGATGGATGGGTAATATATAAGATTAAACCAATGAGGCCATAAAATCCAGCAACAATGAAAAAGCCGTAGTAACTTTTACCTAATAAATCACCCAACCACAATGCAACTGCGATATTAAGGGTTACCAGCGAAATTGTGCAAACAATCACTAAAAGTAAGCGGGAAATAAAGGTGGATATAAAGCCAGACGTTTTATCTACAGTTTTTAATTTCAATAAGTTTAAACTTGTTTTTCCATATGCTTCTGCTCTCTCTAATAGAGGTTTAAATAAACTTTCTTTTGTTTCCATGTTTCAAGTATTTAACAAAGGCCGGAATGAGTTACCATTCCGACCTTTAAATTTCTAACTAAACGCTATCGGATTTTAAAACGAATCAACTTACTTTATATTCGTCAACTTTCGCTTTACCATTGCTAACGAAATCATTTGCTTTGTTTTTAACACCGTCGATTTTATCAGACATACCGTCGATAAAATCATTGAATTTTTCTTTTACGTCATCCGCATAACCTTTACTTTTATCGGATATTTTTTTGCGCATATCGCTGCCTTTATCTGGAGCTAATAATAAACCCAATAATGCACCAGCGGCCACGCCTGCGACCACACCTAATAAAATTTTTCCTGTTTTCATGTTTGTTTTTTTAAATTAAAGTATAAGTATTAGTAATAATATGATTATTATAATTGCCCCTACTGAAAGATAAACACCACGACTGTTTTCTTTCATTTCTTTTTTCAATGCCTTGACCTCCTTTTTTAAGGTTTTCTTCTCTGAGCTAGTCAAATTCGTTTTGTCGAGATTTTTAATCTCCGTAAGTCGCAACAAAATTGCTTCTGCCTTGGCTTGTTTTTCAGGCGTTACTGTAATGGTACCTTTTGAAGCTTCTCCGGCAATGGAGGGCAGTGGAATAACAGTTAAAGACATTGCAAAAAACATGAGGCTAAGTGTAACTTTTTTCATTTTTATTTTGTTTTAAAATTTTTTACATCAATTATCATCCTTAAATAAAATAATGACTATTAAAACTATAGATTGTATATTGAGAACCGATCAAGTCAGCAAATAAATACTTTTACTAATCAAGCTTCCAGTTCTTCAAATAAAATTTAGCGACATGAGAAAAACTAATTGCGTTTATTTATCAATGTAACACAGTATTTGGATGTGTCAATTCAAATATTGATATAACTCTATTTTACGATCAACGCCCCTTCGACAATCTTCCCTGGTACAGTTCTACCAATAATTATTCCAAACATCCTGCCTTATGAAAAACATCAAAAGGTTCACAAACTCATCAAACTTTTCGAACCTTTTTCTCAAAAA
>JBGSMI010000123.1:0-2942 GCA_041740215.1 Ferruginibacter sp. | reverse complement strand
GATCTAAAGCAGGGAAAAATAAATGGTATGTAAACAATTAAGTGCGTATAAAAAAGCATTGAACGAGGGGTAAAAGGGATCGGACGTTATTGATTCTTTTACCCGTGTGGTTTAATGTGAGAGGGACCGGATAAATAAAATGGCGATGGCGTTCCATCGTTACTAATTGCCTGCGCTATTGATTCCGACTCATTATAAAAAGCAGTAGTTTTCTCTTCTCCATCTATGATATAATAACATCTTAAACAGGCTTTGGAGTGACGATGCTTTATCAGTCTTTCTTAATTTAGTCCAAAAATTAAATAGGGTTTTAAGTAGTCAATTTTTTCTTTTTACAATTTTACCTATCACTTTTACAATTCGCTCTACCTTATGTCTCTATAAATTGTACGGTTGCTAACAGAAAACTTATTAGCAAGTTCAGTAGCTGTTAACAGTCGTTTTGTTTGCAGTTGCGTTAAAATTGTTGTTAGCCGTGAAAGTCGTTTTGTATTATCAGTCATTTGTATTTTCTGTTGAGTGGTTCAATATTTTAGGCGCCCCCTTTTTAGTACAGTTTAAAAGTAGATTTTTTTCATTGAATATTATTTTCCTGATCGGGTAGGTCAGGCAGAGGTGTTTCCGAAGTGTAACGGAACCCAACCGGGGAGGACTGGTTTAACAATTCATGGTTTTGGATGTAAGGCTGATAAATGGAAAAACCTGTGCATGCGTAACTGTCAAATGTTTAATGTTACGATTCGATACTACATTGTAAGTTACAATTTCAGAACTACCAGGTTTCGAAATTATGTTGATGAAAGGCAAAGAGTATAAGTGTTACTGTTACATCAATGCGGATGGCTTTAAATACAAAAAATTTTTGAATACTTTATATATTTTTGCCTTGGGTACAACAAAGTTTCACAAAAATCGATGAAGGAAAAAGGATTGTTTAGAGGAATTTTATCGACCTGGAGGCAATGGTTCTTAATTGAACATATGGTCTTACATCAGGCAATAACGCAATGCTGCTATCAGATTAATACCATATTTGGATTTGTATTGCTAGGCTGATTTTCTCATCTAAAATTAAACTAGTGACATGTACTTTTGTAGAGTGATGATCCTCCTTGATATTAAAGGGCTTCACCTGCTGCATATTCCATATTATACAGGTCAAAACCTGGCGCCCAGTAGTCTTTGATAACTTCAAATATTTTAAACCCTTGTTTTTCGTAAAATTGATAAGCCACCTGGGAAGTTCGTACGGTAATTTTTTTAATAGTATCAATCGTTTTAAGTTTATCAATTCTATATTGTAGCAACTGTGTTCCCAAAGATTTTCCCTGGTAGTCAGGATGAAAAATATCCCAACTTATTTTTCCGTTCGTCTGATGATCTGAATAATTGATTCCACCGCAACCAACAATGGTATGGTTGTAGAGAACCACAAAATAAAGATCTATTTCGGTTGCCAGATACTGAACGAAGTCAGCCTCTTCGTCGGGTGCAAAGAATTGAGGTGTATTTAATCTGAGTAGATTTAATACGGCTTCTTTATCGCTCCCTTCGTATTTCCTTATGCTAATTATGTTTTGCATATTTTTTACAACTTTATTTTAGCCCAGTTGCTTGTATTTCGTTAATAACCGTTTGTCTCTGGTTCAGCAATTTAAGTTGTAAAAGTGCTGCAATTTTTCTTCGATTAATCATTTATTATTTTCCGTTACCAGATTTTTGCCAACTATCGAACATGGTCCAGCGTATTTTATGACCGTTGAATTATGGCAATAATGGTTTCTACTCCGACGGTTTCCTGCATCTGATCTGAAGAAAATAGCCAACAACTCCTGCACTCTGCAGGGAAGGGTTTTCTTTAATCATCTTTTCAGACGGATATGGCTCATTAACCTCTTCAATTGTAAAGCCTGCTTGTTTTATTGAATTTATCCAAAAACTAAGTGTTCTGTGAAAACGGGGTATCTGGAACGGTTCTGTTTTTTGTTGTAACGCTAGCGGCGTATTTCCAAATATCCATTGCTCAATTTCGCCGTCATTACCGGAGAAATATTTACCAACTTCCACTGCATACGTTTGGCCTGCTGCATTTCGTAGCTTTTTCAAATGCGGGGGTTTAAAGCAGGGGTGCTCTATGGAGAATTGAAAAAAACCGCCCGGTTTTAAAATCCTGTAAGCTTCCTGTAATGCTTTTTCAGGGGTAGGCAAATCCATCAGGCACATAAAGGATGTAGCAAAGTGAAAGCTTTCATTTTGAAAAGGGAGTTGAGTGGCACTTGCAACGGAATAGTTGATCCCTAAAGGAAATTCTCTCTCCATTGCCAGAGCACTTTCTAAAAAAGCAGGTGCAATATCAATTGCCTCAAGCATAGCACCACGGTCAGCCACATGAGCGGATCATGCATAAAATGTTTCTTTAAATATAGATGAATTTGCTCAGGTGACCATCGCATGCTGAGCTTATCACGGACTAATTTTCCGAGTGGTTTTTGATGCAATATTTTGCACCAGCAACCAAAAACACTCGAACTGACTGTGAGTGGCGGTCGTCAGTTCGAGTGTTTTCTTTAAATCATTACTTTGAAATTTCCTCTAATGTCTTTATGTTATCATCCGGAATCCTGTCTATCATTTTGTTATACGGATCGATACCTGCTTTGATTGGTAGTTTCTTTGTGATAAAAGTATAGGTAGATTTTCCTGGTTTCACCCAAACTTTCTTCATAACTAAAGGGGCCTTTGTAGTCATGCCTTGTTTGTTTTTAGTATCATTATCAAATACTGCAATTTCTAATAAGTTGGGTTTAGTTCCTGTAGACAATAACTTACCATTACCATCAAAATAGCTTTTCGAACTTTCAACTTCGAGCGTTACTTCATAGTTGCCGTTGGCTACTTTTTTATAGGAAGCATTTGTTACCTTGTTAGAATAAAGTGTAATC
>JBGSMI010000083.1:0-7755 GCA_041740215.1 Ferruginibacter sp. | reverse complement strand
GTTTTGATATTGATGATACCACTGTTACCGGCTGCATCAAATTTAGCAGGTGGATTGGTCATTATTTCAATCTGGTCTAATTGTATTCCCTGCAAATTCCGGAGATAGTTTACCAGGTCGGCGCCAGATAGGTAGGCAGGTTTGCCATCAATAAATATTTGTATACCGGCTTTTCCTTTCAAACTAATATTACCATCTCTGTCTACAGTAATACCGGGAGATTTTTCCAAAACTTCCAAAGCATTGGCTCCTGCATTACTTGGTGATGCATTTACATTCACAATCATTTTATCTGCTTTCTGCTCAAACAATGGTTTCTGAGCTTGTACCATCACTTCCTTCAACCCTCTTACTTCGGTTAGCATTATAGATACGGGTACATTAAACTCACTGGTACCTGTCATTTTTATCTGCGTAATAATTTTCTTGTAACCGGTTGCAGATATAGTTAAGATGTAACTATTTTCCCGAATCCCTTCCAATAAGTAAACTCCATTTCTGTCACTAAACGCCGCCTTCACCAATACCGTGTCTTTTGCCCGGTAAAGCGTAATGCTGGCAGCAGCAAAGGGTTTTTGGTTCTCATCTTTTACTTCTCCTTTAATAGCAGCTATTTCTTGAGAATACCCTTCTAAGGATATAAACAGGAAGGCTGCTATTATAATTGAAATGATGTTGCTTTTAGGTGATATTAATGACGTGAATCTTTTTATGAGAAATAGTATTCCTGTTCTCACATAGAGATAAAGTACAAGTCCTGTAATTACGAAGATGATTCCGGCTGCTGTGGAAAGAACTGCACCAAATGAAAAACTCAAACCAAGAACAAACCCAAGTAAACATTCAGCCCGGTAAATTGGGAAAAACAGAGCCGAAAAAAAAATCCCAATAAACATATAGCCAGGAATATTGGAGTATCCAGCTATAAAGAATACAGAAATGAGTGTACCGCACAATAAAGCAATGAAAAAACCGTAAAGTATTTTCGTTGGAAATTGTGAAAAATCTGAATTATTATCCTTGTTACGAATAAGCCTTTTTTGGATGCGATAAGTTAAAAACAAAGTGAGTAAAGGAAGTAACAGACCACTCCACCAATTGGAAATAGCTGGTAAGTCTTCCCGGTGTAGCAAATGATGGGCTGCTACTCCCCCATGATAGTGATTCCAGATTAACACAGTCCATATCGTGATTGTTACTACTCCTGTAAGAAAAAGCCTGGCTCTAAAAAACGTTTGCTCAGTCATTGTGTTAGAATTTAAGTGATATACTTTTATTTGTCTTAGCCCTGTCAAACACTGAATCAGCATAGTTCACATTGCTCCCTCTTCCTTTGTTGAAGCAAAAATGACAAGCCAAACCCATAAATGAATTGGAAAAAGTATGCGTGTATTCAAGCGTATGGTTCTTTGGTTGACCTAAAAAGACTGTTGGTAGACCTTTGAAAAAATACCGTAGATGAACAAAGGACAAAAAAATAAAAACTGCTATATTACAGGCGGTAAATATCAAATATGAAAGGATTCTTTAAAAGTGATTTGATGCTGTGCTTGCAGATAAGCTTATCGTATTATCTTTTTTGGACGCTCGCCATCTTTCTCTCCGGCGGTGGAGATATTACTTTTTTAGGCAAAGCAATCGTGCCATTTTTCTGGGACATACTGTTTGTAACATCTACCAATCTGATGCTTCATTTAGCAGCAATTCCGTATTTGCGTACAAAAAAAATAAAGTGGGTTTGGGTTGTGCTACTGCTTATGCTGATGTTGTTAATGTTAACTATTGGCTTTAAATTTTGGAGCAGGCTGGCCACATTGTTAGCGGTTTTTCCCCGGTCGGAATCTACCGCTCTTAGTATGGATACAGAAGTAAAGAACGTACTATTTCAACTGTTTGGTTTGGGATATTTTGCATCCATCAAATTTTATGTAGACGCCTATAAGTTGAAATTGAACAACCAGCAGATGGCTGTTGAAAAGAAAACTGCTGAACTGAACTTCTTAAAATCCCAAACCAATCCCCATTTTTTATTTAACACGCTCAATAACATTTATACATTGTGTCGGGACAAATCTGATCTGGCTCCCGAAAGCCTGTTACGATTGTCTGATATTTTAAGATACATGTTGTATGAAACACAGGGGTATCGGGTTCCTGTAGAGAAGGAAATACAAATCATCAGGAACTATATTGAATTGGAAAAATTACGATACGATTCCTCACTAAAAATTACTTTCGAAATAAATACAAATCATACAAACCTGGAGATTCCACCTCTTTTAATTATACCGCTGGTAGAGAATGCATTTAAACACGGTGTTTCTGAAACGATAGGAGAACCTTTTATACATGTCAGGCTTTCCATTGAGCTTTTCCGCCTGCGTTTTGAAGTAGAAAATTCCATGCCGGGCGATAATGCAGCAGATGCAGTTATTGAAAGTATAGGCATCAGCAATGTAAGACGGCAATTACAATTACTGTTTACCGACTATGAACTTAAAATTGAAAAACGAAGTGCTACCTTTTTCTCCGGGATGTACATTAACCTCAACAGCTATGCAAAAAATTAAATGTATCATCATAGAAGATGAGCCGCTGGCAACAAAACTCCTCTCAGATTATATTCAACAGATACCTTACCTGGAACTTTGCCACAGTTTTAAAGAAGCATTAAGTGCCGGCAGTTATATGCAGCGTGAAAAAGCGGATCTTATATTCCTTGACATACATTTACCAAAATTAAAAGGCCTTTCATTTTTACGAACACTACAAAATCCCCCGGCAATTATTATTACCACTGCCTACCAGCAATATGCTATAGAAGGTTTTGAACTAAGCGTAGTAGATTATCTCGTGAAACCTTTTTCATTGGAACGTTTTATTGCGGCAGTAAATAAAGCGTATAAACTACTGCGGTCACAACCATTAATTGAACAGGCCGAACTAAAGCAGGATACCTGCCTTTTCTTAACGATAGACCGCAAAAGAGTGCGTATTGATTATGACAAAATATTGTACATTGAAAGCCGCAGGGAGTATGTAAAAGTTTTTACGTTACTGGGTGAACACACATCAAAAATTAGTACAACAGAACTTGAATCTTTGTTGCCTTCAACGAGGTTTATAAGGGTGCATAGATCATTCATTGTAGCCATTGGTAAAATTGATATTTATACTAAAGGGGAAGTTGAAGTTAATGGAAAAGCTATCCCTATTGGAAAGGGATACAAAAATGAAGAACTGTTTTCCCGAATAGTTGAATAAAACATTTCTATTGGAAAAGCAGGTATTCAATATCTATTTTTATTTTGGGTTGTAACTGGATAAATTGACAATTTTATAAGTTTCTTTAATCTTGCTTGTACTTAAATTGGCCCTTAGCATTTTCGTATTATCGCTCACTTCTTTATCTAAACTATTGTATCGTGTTAAGTAATTTTAATACTTTTATGGCCAAGCATTTTACTCACACTTTCTATTGTTACACCATTTGTAAGTGTTACTGTAGTGGCGAACGTGTGTCGGGCAATGCGAAAAGTATGCTAAAAATGTGTATGCATTCCAAAATCATCAATACCAGTTTGATAATAGGTAGCTGATAAAAAAATAGTACTCTTCCGGCAAATTACTTAAACCAGCTTTTACGGGATATTGATAAATGCAATCAAGCATTTGAAGAAGCACATCTTGAGTGTATCAATTAATATCCAATGGATTTCTTTCCCAAAACGGATTCGCCCCTTCTTTTGCAATCACGCCAAATTTCGCTAATACCAAAGGATGATTTTTAATACGATCAAAAATAATTTGCTGTGCTGTAAATTCCATAAAACTTAACTGAATTCTTCGAGGCGTACAGTTTGATTTTCTTTCGGTTACAAGATATTTGAGGGAGTCAATTAAAGGGGATATGATTCCATCATATTGATGTAGTGCTTTAAAAGAAACAAACTTTCATTATTGCTGGTTTATCAATAAGGTAAAGGAAGCAATACAATGCCAACCTTTTAGAAGGTTGGCAACCCTTGGCAGAGTGCTAGATAAAACAGTGGGGAGACACACAACTGAATAAAATAAACCAAGCTATTCAGCAGAAGTCACCCTCACAGGGTGCCAGATAAACCAGCAGAAAGTTTACTCCCACTTAGTAGAAAAATAACCCATTAATTATAGCAACCTTATTACCTTGTTATCAGCTTGTAGGCGCAGGTCTCCCGCCTGTTGCATTTTCGTTACTTAGCGTATGCCTTAAAAGTAACTCATTTATATATTGTAGTGACAACTTTCGGCAAAGGCTGCTTGCCCTAACAGGGTTGCCAACCTTTTAGAAGGTTGGCAACCCCTGGCAGAGACCCTGATAAAAGGTAGAAACGTTTCATCTACAATCATAAAGTGCCTAATGAGCTTTTAGCAGTAAGGTATGATACGATACTTTTTATCAACAAACCCTGCCGATGATGCAATAATGTGATACTGTGGTAAAAGCCCAATAAAAATTCAACTGCTGAAGGGATGCCAGATAGGAGCGAAAAGCCCGGAACCAAGCGAAGTGAAACGTAGCTTGGTGAGGACTTGTAGCGGATAGCTGGAACAAAAGCCGATAATAGTGCTGCTGCTGATAGCCCCCAAATTATTTTGTATTTATTTATTTACCGGTTAAAAAAAACTATAATGGTAAGAAAATAATTAAACGCAACGTCCTCAACCCTGCTCATTGCTCGTTGCGAGACATTGCTGGAAAACTAATTATTGAATTGTGCAAAACGTACCCGGCGCTACTCATTGCTCGTTGAGAGACATTGCCAGGAAACCAGAGTTGCGAAAAAGATGGAGACACAAAAAGAAATAAAAAGAAAACAATTACACTGTTTGTTTCATGAATGTATGTTTTAAAAATTTGGAGTGCAAAACAATCCAATGTTTTAAACAAATTACTTGACTTAGGTTAAGAAGTATAAATGTTGTGTAAGCCTAATGAATATCCTGCACGTATCAAGCATCTATGAATTTACCGGCCAGACACCTCACTATTTGTTCGCATGCCGCAAAAGGCGGAACGAAGAAAACATAACACCGACACAACGATAATTCCGAAAACTTTTTGGGAAAAAGCTAAAAGTTTAAACTGACATTTTATTGATAAATAGTGCAATCAACACTGATTCCTTAAATTTACAAATGACTGAACTTCTCCAGCACTTTGCACAATACATAGACTTAAGCGATAATTTGGAAAAAGAAATTATCAATCGGGTAAAACAACAAACATTTAAAAAGGGTGAATTGATTCATGACGCCAATAAAATATGTACACATAGTTATTTCATTCAGCAAGGACTATTGAGGTTGTATTTTTTAAAAGACGGCAAAGAAGTAAGTGAATATTTCAGCAGTGAGGGCGAATGGGTAAACTCTCCTCGTAGCTTCAGGCAACGACAGCTTGATATTTATTACATTGATGCCATTGAAAATACAGATGTTTTTTGCTTACATGTTAATGACCTTGTTTATCTGTTTGACAATTTTCCAAAAATGGAACGTTATGCCAGGTTATCAATGGGGAGTATGTTTGGTCATTTTTTAGAACGGATTACATCAATGCGGTTTACAACTGCAAAAGAAAAGTATGTGCATTTTTGTAAAACCTATCACGACATCTTTCATCGAATCCCATTGGGTATGGTAGCATCGTACCTGGGCATCACCCAAGAAACATTAAGCAGAATAAGGGCGGAAAAATAATTTTTTGATATAGGTCAAAAGTTGCAGAATTTTAATTGTGCAATTTTGAGAAAAATAAAAACTATGAACTTTTCTAAATTTTTAAATAGCACTCTTATTGTCTTTTTTATCATCAATCCTGTTAATGCTTTTGCTCAATCAAAACTTATTACCTCCAATGTAGATAGCAGGCTTTATTTAGGAGTAGGTGCCAAACAGCCACTTATAGTTGGACTTGGAGGCTCCGAAGGCGGCAATGCATGGGATAGTGACTATTGGGCAAAAACAAGAAACGAATTTATTGCAAAAGGGTATGCATTTTTAGCCATTGGTTATTTTGGTGGTAAAGGCACACCTGATACGTTGAATAAAATATCTATCAACCAAGTGCATGATGCCATAATGGTAGCAACAAAAAATAAAAAAATAGATAAAAATAAAATTGCCATTGTAGGTGGCTCAAGAGGTGGTGATTTGGCACTGATGATCGGCTCTTATTTTAAAGACATTAAATGCGTAGTGGCTATTGTGCCGAGTCATGTGGCTTTCCCCGGGCACACCAATCATTTTACTACCTCCGCATGGACATATAATAATACCGAACTTCCGTTTGTACCTGTTAATGATGAAGCGGTCCCCTTTTTAATGAAACGGGATTTAAGAGGAGCATTTACAGCTATGGTACAAGACAGCATAGCAGAAGCAAATGCGTTAATTAAAGTAGAAAAAATTAATGGACCAATTTTATTGTTATCTGCCACCAAAGATGACCATATCCCCAGTGTAGAAATGTGCGATAAAATGATAGCACGCCTAAAAGCCAACAAATTTAAATATGCCAATAAGCATATTGTTATAGAAGGTGGACATGGAGAACCTCTAAAACATTTCGACCTTATTTTTAAATTTTTGGAGACTAATTTTAGTAAAAGATAATAGCGAGTTGAAATGCAAGTCTTTAATAGCGGACAGACAGAAGGACGAACGTAAAAATCGATTAACGCAGGGGAATTTCATCCTACTTCTTCACAACGGTAAAGACGGAAAACGTGGAATTAGAGTTTATCCACCTTGGAACATTGCGCCAAATAAACAAGCGGAGAAAATTCAAAATTGGCAGACAAAATATTTTTTGGTAATTAAAGACCACAATTCAACAGACCTTAATTTTACAAAAAAAACTACTTACTCAAACTGACGAAAATAATCAACCAAAATCGCTAGACAGAAGTACATTCGTAAACTTAATTAAGTTGTCGCTCATGTAAGCCTTAAAAAGCGTGCTATCTGTATTTGGCTGGGCAGCTTTTGGTGTCGTAATATCAATAATCTTCCGGTTGAACAACAGTTTACTTGTTTTATCAGGAACAGGATTATCATCTTTTTTACAAGCTCCCATAATGGTACTGGTTGTTAACGTAGCGGCAATAAATTTTAATATCTTATGTTGAATCATTTTACCTTGTTTTTAAATTGATGAGATAATGTTTGTCCCGGGATGTTATACAATTACAGGTACGTTTTCTTTTTCGGGTTTGTTGGGAAGAGAACTGTTTATTTTTTTGTAAGCCTAAATTCGAACTTTTTTCAAATGCCAATTATATTTTTTTGCAACTTCTTCAAACCAATTTCGCTGCAGTTTATGCTGCTATCTTCAATAATGTCTATCAACTCTGGCCAAAGACTCAGTTCAAACTTTTTTCTAAATATTCCTATATGCCCCACTTTTTCCGTGGTGTATTTATCAACAGATAATTTTAGTATCCGTTTGGGAGCGTTCGGGAAAAACTTCATCATCAATGGCACTGTTTTATCATTCGCTAAATAATCGTCGCTGACATAAACAGCAGTAATTGGCCTTGTAAAATCATAAAATTTGTCCATCTTCAATTTATGCTTAAGCAAGCTGGTAAAACAGTCTTTACTAAGGCACCAGCTTCTCCATTCGGCCATCATATTGCGGGGAAGATTTTCTCCCCAGCCAATTTCTTTCATGGCGCCATAACCATATACTTTCATCATTTTTAACACCCA
>JBGSMI010000060.1:0-8452 GCA_041740215.1 Ferruginibacter sp. | reverse complement strand
TTTCTCTTAATTGTTTTTCCTCCGAGTATTTTGTGGATTCGAAAGGGAACGACAAGCACAATGGCAGCAAGAAATTTCCGTTGAAAACCATTTTCAAAGCTTCTGAAATGGCGATGCCAGGCGATACTGTTACTATTCTGGCTGGTAATTATCCGCTTTCCCGTCCATTCTATCCACTACGTTCCGGCACACCCGATAATTGGATTTTATACCGGGGAGCACCAAACGAGGAAGTTGTTTTTGACGGTAAGCAAATCAAAAAGATTTTTCAAAAAGGTGATTCAGTTCAATTTAGCAGACAAACTGCCGGACTTTTTCAAATAGAAAAGGTTAGTTATTTACGCTTTGAAAATATAAAAGTACAAAATTCAGATGCGGCTGGCTTTATTGTACGAGGACCGGTTTGTAAAAAAATAGAGCTGATAAATTGCAAGTCAGACCAAACGCACAATTCAGGAATCGGTTTGTGGTATTGTGATTCCGTATTGGTAAAGGACTGCGAAATTTCGGGAGCAAATGACAATGCTGATCAGTATTACTTGCCCGGTCAGCGAAAAGGTGGAGAAGCTCCGCATGAAGCTTTATCAATTTGCGGGGCACGCTATTTTGATGTTGCAAATAATCATATACATCATTGCTTTAAGGAAGGTATTGATTGTAAGGAAGTAAGCCAACAGGGTGTAATCCATCACAATTTGGTTCACGACCTGCCTCGACAGGCTTATTATGCCGATGCATGGTTTGGACTTTTAGAAGATGTGGAATTCCATTCAAACACAGCTTACAATTGTACATGGGGTTTTGGAATAAGTGTGGAGGGCAAAGGTTCCACATTACGGAATGTGCGCTTTCATCACAATTTGATTTACAACATGAAGGGTGCCGGTGTTTTGTTTGGTATGTGGGGAAATAACCTGCTGCGTTCAGACATTCACATTTACAACAATACATTTTATCGTTGCGGTTCCCCTCAGGTGTTCAGCGGTGGGGTTGGGAGTTTAGATATTTTGTCAAAGAATTTTAGAGATGTATTTATTTACCGAAACATTTGCGACAAAGGGTGGGATTACGAAATGGGTTTTACATTTAAACCCGAAGAGGTAGAAGCAGCTTTAAAAGAACGAAATTTTGTAGCCGAGGAAAACCTATTTGAAAGTGCTAAAAACCGACCAAGTCGTATTGGTCAGTTTGATGCAATGGTGTACGAATACCTGCCACCAAATAACCAAATGGGAGCACCACTGTATCGTAACGAATTGAAATTTGATTTTGTACCAGAAAAAATTCCTGAAGTGAAGTTAACCGGAATGAAATGGAAATACCAGCCATCTCCCTGGTTTGGAGCTTTTAAACCAGCATTTTAAATTGAAGTAATTCGTATGAAGTAGTCTATTTGCAAACGAAGGCTGGTTATGGCCTTCAATAAAAAGTGCTATAAATTTTATACATAATCCGTTAAGAAATCATGGCTGTTTGAGCCGGGCCAACCTGCAGATTATTGAACTTTTGTGGCGAGTTCCTTAATTTAAGGTTGATGTGGAAATTTCAGCCTTTTAATTCGAAGCCTTGATTTTTTTTGTTACTTTTTTATCAAGAAAAAAAAGTAAATAGCAGCTAACTCAATAGGGTAAAGGATTTGCGAACAAAATATTAAATCTTAAAACCAATAATAGTTTGGAAGGCAAAAATGGCTTCTGTTATTTGTCTCCGTCGTGCTTTTAAAAAAGCGTTTTAACATAAAAAAACAATACTGCTGTGTGCTGTAAAATATTGGCGTGAAAAATAACCATTTATTGTACTTTTCCAAATCTTTTGAATGTTATGTCAGTAAAGTTTAAAAGTGATATTCGATTGCTAATTTAAACATATCAGTTGCCTCAAACTATTATAGCTCATACTCCATTGTTCAATAAATTTTTATGATCAAAATAAAAAGATGGTTTTTTATACATTAAGGAATACAAAGCCTTAAAACTACAAAAACCCATCATTACAAAAACAATAAAAAAATTAAGCGCCAGCAAATTTGAGCTTACGCTATCAACAAATACACTTGCCAAAAACGTAGCTTTTTTCACCAGCAAAACGGAAGGGTTTTTTTCTGATAACTATTTTGATATGCTACCCGGAAGAACTTACCGCATTACATTTACTGGTGCCGCTGCTGATTTAGAAAAAGAGTTGGAAGTAATGTGCTTAAATGAAGCGTATGATTAACTTGATTCCCTTTTAAAATATGATTACAAATAATTCCAGGTGTAGCATTAAATTTATATTGATGCCGATAACCTGAGCAATACCTGATTTGATGAAAATAAAATAAGTTCAAAACCGGAAGGTGATTGTAGCGCATTAAAATAACCAGCAACCTGAATCAAAAATTAATTAATCAAATTAACATTAAAATATGTCAAAAAAAATCATACTCTTACTTACAGTTTTTTATGCTGTAACAGGTTACGGGCAAGATTACACACTTCCATTATATTCCGGAAAAATTCCTAACTCAATCAGGGAAGCTGCTCCGGATATAGTTGTTAAGGAGGATATCATCCTGTATCGCAAGGTTCAGCAGCCAGACATTGCTGTGTACCTCCCATCAAAGCGATTTGCAACCGGACAGGCTGTAGTCATTTGTCCCGGAGGCGGCTATTGGGTGTTGGCCTATGATTTGGAAGGGACCGACATTGCCAGGTATCTGAACGCCATAGGAATTGCTGCAATTGTTTTAAAGTATCGGTTACCAACCAATGAAAATTGCATTGAACCACATAAAGCACCCCTGATGGATGCACAACGAGCCATGCGACTGGTTCGCACCAATGCAGATAAATGGAATATCCATCCGGACAAAATCGGTATTATGGGTTTCTCCGCTGGCGGGCATTTGGCCTCCACCCTTGGCACTCATTTCGATTTGGGAAATAAAAGTTCCGCCGATACCGTGGAACAAAAAAGTTGCCGTCCTGATTTTATGGTGTTGATGTACCCCGTTATTACATTTACCCAATCCGCTATGCATGTAGGTTCGAAAGAAGCTTTGCTAGGCAAAAATCCGAATAATGATTTAGTTAAATATTACTCCAATGAACTACAGGTAAAGGACAATACTCCTCCAGCTTTTCTGGTTCATGCTGATAATGATTCAGGCGTTCCAGTCGAAAATTCACTCTTAATGTATGCAGCGCTACGTGCAAAAAAAATTCCAGCAGAATTGCATGTGTTGTCTGAAGGTGGACATGGTTTTGGGTTGGGCCTTAACAATGAACACATTGCTTCGTGGACAAATAATCTTAAACTTTGGCTAAACTGGCTGAACAAAAAATAATAATCCATTTATGTATGATTGTTGAATGTTATGGTTAAAAGTTAGCGTTAAAATATAAAAATTAATTTATGAAGATTGCCAGTTACCAATTGATTGCAGTAAACAACTTATTGAAAATTTCTATTCCCTGTGCGCTGGTCCTGTTCGCATCAACATTATTTGCTCAGGTAACTACCTGGCAGCCACCCGAAGGATTTGCGTCTGATAAATATTATACAATAAAAGTAAATGGAACAGTTGTACCCGTTTACGATACACCTATTGGATCATGGGCTGCATTCGATCTTACCGGCGAAGTAACTATTGAAGTAAATACCCTATTCGATGTTCGCTGGGTTGATATCCGCCCTCTCCGCTGGGATTTAAACCCTGAATATACCGGTGATAATTCGTTTAAATTTAAGATCAAAGAACCGGCAAACCTTAGCATCGAATTGAATGGGAGAATCAGACAGCAGCCGCTATTTATTTTTGCCGGAAAACCCGAAACAGAAAAGCCATTTAAGACGGATAAAAACGTAACCTGGTTTGAAGGTGGCAAGCTTTACAAAAATGTAAAACTGGAATTGCAGGATAATCAAACAGTTTATATTGAGGGCGGGGCTGTAGTGCAGGGAATAATTACTGCCAAAGGAAAAAAGAATATCAAAATCATCGGTCGAGGCATTTTGGATGGCACTTTCAACAAAATGGATTCAACAAATAAAAACAGGTTTATAAAATTTACTGATTGCGAAAATATTTTGATCAGCGGCATAACCCTTCACAACGGAACTACCTGGCAAACCGCTCTTTTTCATTGCAACAAGGCTGAAATCAATGATATCAGAATTGTAAGCGAAAGCGGCGGCGACGATGGAATGGATATTTTCCGTTGTACCAACGTAGTCATCGACAATATTTTCGCCCACACCAAGGACGACTGCATCGCTATCAAATCAGGTGGCAAATACCCGGACGAAGATGCTACAGACAATATCCTGGTAAAAAACTGTGTATTCTGGAACTCAATTTGGGGCAATGCCATCGAAATCGGTTTCGAATTGTATTCAAGTGAAGTAAAAAACATACGGTTCGAGAATATAGATATCCTTCATGTGGAAGACGGGGCAGCAATTAGCATACACAATGCCGGACAAGCGCACGTTCACAATGTAGTTTTTCAAAATATCCGTATCGAAGATGTGCGGCAGAAATTATTTGATGTGGCCATTTTCTTTTCACAATGGGGACCGGATGGAATAAGGGATAAAGCGTTTATTGAGAAAAATTACCTCCATGGAGCATGGGATGGCGTACAAAAACCTCCCGCAGGAAGAGAAGCTTATCATAGCAAGTTTCGTGGAAAAATAAGTAACATCGTTTTTAAGGATATTCAGGTGGTTGGCGGTTTGTTGCCATTTTCTGTTTTTCATGGTTTTGATCAGGAGAAAAATATTACTGATATCACTATTGAGAATTTGACCTACATGGGCAACAAACTGAAAGATATTAAAAGCGCCAAAATCAAACAACAACATACTGAAAATTTGATCATAAAATAGCAAATGAATGGGCTCACTTTAAATTCAATCTGCTTTTTAAAATACTACGAACAATTTAAAAATTCAACTGATCATTTATTCGTTACTGGTTTCTTTTACCTGTTGAAAACCATTTTGGGGGGGAGAAATTTAAACCCGAATTCGATTAGTTTTTAATTGTTGGATGCAGGAAAGGCAGCCTAACAGTGAGCGTATTATTAAATGGAAAGTTGCCAGGTAATGTTTAATAAACCAATACACAATTTGATGTAAGTGCATTGCTGAAAGATCAAAATAAATAGCAAGTTATTGTTGGCAACAAATACCAGAAAAGAATAATTGGAGCCTTTGTGGAGTTTGGAAAGCCTAAAAAATAATTGGACAACTTTTCTTGTGCAAGGATATATGGATAAAGACAAACCGCTCAAACCATCCGGTTTACCAGGGCTGATTCAATTGATGAGGTTTTGAAATTGTTTTTCCCGTTTAAATAAGATTGAAATGCTGAGCGGCCACAGGTGGTAGAAAACAGGGAACGTGTGGGCGACCTGGAAATAGATACAATCATTGGCAAAGACCATCAGGGAGCTATTGTAACCATCAACTACAGGGCTTCGGCGATGCTTAAAATGAAGAAATTAGAAAGTAAAGGTGCTGTAAAATTAGCCATTGCCACAGCTCGATTATTAAGCGAATGGAACCCTTGCCTGCAAACAATTACAGCCGATAACAGTAAAGAATTTGCAGCACATAAACGCATTAGCGATGCTTTAGAAATTGACTTTTGTTTTGCCAGGCCTTACCATAGCTGGGAGCGAGGGGCAAACGAAAATCTTAACGGATTAATTGGGCAGTACATTCCTAAAAAAACTGATTGTAATACCATTACAGATGAGTACATAAAATTTGTAGAAAATAAACTTAACAACAGACCTGGAAAAAGACATAATTTTGGAATACCAATCAATATTGTTAACCAATTAATCTTTCAGGAAAAAGTTGCATTTATGACTTGAATCCTGCTGACAAAATCCTTTTTCTTAATGCCTGATTTCAGCGGTGACATAAAAGCTACATTATCTTTTTCAGCTTCTTACAGAAAATTTATTGAAAATGATCATACCATTACCGAAGCAGATGACAAGGTTTGGCTATACAAAGGCAAAGTGGAAAAGGTAGCTTACCCTGTATTGATAAAAGAAAAAGAGTATAAACCAAATTCCTGGAGTATTTCAATGGAAGGAGTAGCAGTTTCTTTTTGCAATCTTAAACTGCGGGGTGAACCAGGTGATAAATCAGGAACCTTATTATTTAAAGATTACCAAAGTACAAAAAACTGTTGGGAGTGGCTTACAAATAGTCCGGAAGTATTAAGCAATGAGTCAAGTCTTCAAAATAAGGAACTTAGTATTTTCTTTCCCGGCAAACGAAAAACTAAGAATAGCCGGAAGAAACCAGTGGTGACACTTTATCAGTAAAAAATAAATGAACCCCAAACCAACCAATGAGCGATTTTAAAAACCTGGAGAAAACATTATGGGCCGCTGCCGATAAACTTCGCAGCAATATGGATGCAGCAGAATACAAGCATGTTGTCCTTGGCCTGATTTTTTTAAAATATATTTCAGATGCATTTAATGGCCGGTACGACCAGTTGAAACTGGAACTGGAAGATTCAGGAGGAGATTGGTATGTAGAAGAAGAACAGGCACGTTATGGTACGCTGAATGACAAAGACGAATACAGCAGCCATAATGTTTTTTATGTGCCCGAAAAAGCACGCTGGGCTTTCCTGCAATCCAAAGCAAAGCTGCCCGAGATAGGCAAGCTGGTAGATGATGCCATGGATGAAATTGAAAAACTGAACCCATCCTTAAAAGGGGTGTTGCCAAAAATATATGCAGACCCTGATTTAAATAAACAACGCCTCGGCGAATTGATAGACCTGATTGGTACCGTAGGTTTTAACCAGCCAGGCCACTCAGCCAAAGATTTACTGGGCCGTGTGTATGAATATTTCCTCGGGCAGTTTGCAGACGCAGAAGGCAAGAGTGGCGGACAGTTTTATACGCCCAGTTCTATTGTAAAAATACTGGTAGAAATGCTGGAGCCATACAAGGGCCGTGTGTATGATGGCTGCTGCGGCAGTGGTGGTATGTTTGTGCAAAGCGAAAAGTTTTTAGAACAGCATGGCGGCCGCCTGGGTGATATATCTGTTTACGGACAGGAGAGTAACCCTACCACTTTGCGCCTTGCAAAAATGAACCTTGCCATCCGTGGTATTGATACAAAGATTGAACTGGGCGATACGTTTTTACACGACAAACATAAGGATTTAAAAGCCGATTTTATAATGGCAAACCCGCCCTTTAATATCAGCGACTGGAGTGGTGAACAATTAAGAGAAGACATCCGCTGGAAATATGGTGTGCCCCCGGTGGGAAATGCCAACTATGCATGGCTGCAGCATTTTATACACAAGCTAAGCCCCAATGGTACCGCCGGTATTGTACTGGCCAATGGCAGCATGAACAGCAACACCGGAAGCGAAGGTGAGATAAGAAAAGCCATGATTGAAGCCGGGCTGGTAGATTGTATGGTTGCCCTGCCGGCACAGTTGTTTTTTAATACCATGATACCTGCCTGTATTTGGTTTTTAGCCAGGAACAGAAGCCTTTCCTCCTTTGGGGGAAACGGGAAAGGGGGCCTTAAAGACCGCAGCAATGAAATATTATTTATTGATGCCCGTAAGCTGGGCACCATGATTAACCGCCGCAACAAAGAATTAACAGAGGAAGATATACAAAAGATTACCGGCACCTACCACAACTGGCGTTCGCTCCCCTCTCCTGGTGGAGAGGGGCTGGGGGTGAGGTATGAAGATATAGCAGGTTTTTGCAAAGCCGCTACGATCGAAGAAGTACGCAACAATAATTATGTACTGATGCCGGGCCGGTATGTGGGAACAGAAGAGGAAGAAGATGATGGAATTTTATTTGGAGATAAGATAGCCGCTTTAACAACAAAGCTTGCGGAGCAATTAAGCAAGGGGCATACATTGGAAGCAGAAATTCGTGAAAACTTAAAAAGTATTGGGTACGATTTTTAGTTATTACCAGAAAAATTTATCTTACTGCGCTATTTAAAAAAGGAGGTTGCTATGAATTACGATATAAAAATAAAAGGTGAGGACAGGGATGACGGTCGTATAGAATTTGACCGCCTTGCCAGGTTAGCGAAAACTACCAAAGAAATTGCCCAAAGAGCATTGATGCTAAAGCTTTTTGGGTATAGTGGCGTTGTGCTGCCTGCTGAATGGAAAAGGGCTACTGACATTTACCTTGAAACAGTAAAGGGAAGCAGAAGCAAAGGAACCACCCTTACCATTGATGCTCAACCGTTGGCTACTCATCGCCCGGTATTGCAGGCAAATGCTTTTAAACCAGAACTGGAGAATGAGTTGCAAAAACTTACGCCTATGGCACTGGTCATTCAATCATTTCGCCAGGCATTAGAAGATGACCCGCAAAATAATAATAGCCTGGATAAACCGCTGTTAAAATCGCTGATAGCTTTCAAAAATAATTTTAAGGGAGAAAAA
>JBGSMI010000305.1:0-6564 GCA_041740215.1 Ferruginibacter sp. | reverse complement strand
CTGCCCCTAAACAATACACAATGCGGCACTACCACACCCGCTTTACCATGTTCGTTCAGCGTTTCTATCATGTGGCTGATAAATGCCCAGTCGCCTTTGCTTTTGGGTGGGACGCCTCGCCAAAAACGGTTGTACTTATCGGTTTCAGGGTCGTAGCTAATGGTAGTTTTGTCGCCTTCTTTGTCTTCCACCTTTCCCCATTTGTCTAATGAGAATGGTGGATTGGCCACAACCGTATCAAACTTCATCAGCGTATCGCCTTCTTTCAGTTTAGGGTTGCGGATGGTATCGCCCCAACGAATAGTAGCATTATCGAAACCATGCAAAAACATATTCATCACCGCCAAAGCCCAGGTGCTGCCGTTGGCTTCTTGTCCGTAGAGTGAAAAATTATCTGAACCAACTTCTTCACCCGCTTTAATCAACAGTGAAGCAGAACCGCAGGTTGGGTCGCTAATGCGTGAACCAGGTTTTGATTTGGTGAGTTTGGCAATTAGGGTAGAAACCTCTTTTGGGGTAAAAAACTCACCCGCTTTTTTTCCGGCATCACTGGCAAAGTTTTCAATCAGAAACATGTAAGCACCGCCAATAATGTCGTTGCCATCCAAATGTGAAGGGCGAAGATTCAAAGCATCTTTATTGAAATCAAGCAAGAGGTTTTTCAATCGGGTGTTTTTGTCTTTGGGTTCACCGAGCTTGCTGTTGTTAAAGTCTATGTTTTGGAAAATTCCTGCACCATCCTCGCTATACAATTTCTCACGGTTGGCTTCTTCCAAATCTGCCAAGGCAATATTGATGAGTTCACCAATGTTGGCTTCATTACGAGAATCGTATAGGAACTTAAAATGGCTATGCTCCGGCACAACAAAGCGTTCATGTTGCATGGCACGTTTGGCACGTTCTACATCACCGTTGTATTTTGCTAAGTAGCCTTCCGTTTTATCGTCATGCACATCGCTGAGATATTTCAGGAACAGCATGGTAAGCACATAGTCTTTGTAAACGCTTGGGTCAATGCTACCTCTAAACGTGTCGCAAGCTTTCCAAACTGCATCGTTGATGTCTTTCTGGGTTATTTTAGCCATGATATTTATTTAATTGCGTTGATGATTTGTTGTTCGATTAATTGTTTGCGTTGTTGTAGAATGCTCATTCGGAGTTCGTTTTCTTTTCGCACTAAAGCAGAAAGCTGTATTACAGACCTTTGTTTTTCAATAGAAGGGATAGAAATTTCAAGATCTTCCAACACCGTTTTTCGTATAGATGGAATAGCAGTTCCTCTTGCATTATCCTTGATCAATTTTTGCGTTTCAGGATGGTTTAGAAACCAAGCCAAATATTCAGGTAGAATATTATTATCGGAAGGTCTTAATACAAAAAAGGAAGTGGAAGCAACAGCAGCAGGATTTTGGTTTTCATAAACGGCAGCAAAGTTTTTTGTTCCCTTGGCTGCAAAAAGCACATCTCCATCTTTTAGTAAGTGCTTTTCAGAAATGCTATTTGTCAGCAAGTCGGGGTGTAATTCGCCTAACAACTTTCCGTTTTCTTCAAAATGCTTTGACTGCAAATAAACCACTTCGCCTTTATCAGAAGGCTTTGCAAAGAGTCCTGTTTGGATGTTGGTTATATCTTTAATTAGCGTTTTCAAATTTATTCCTTTGTAATTGGGCTACAAACCAAATAATTTTCTAAAAACCAAATGGTTTTATAAACAAACATAAGTAAAATGCCTACAAAATTTGAAGTAAGTGCTGTTTTTGAATTTTTTGTGTGCAGTGAAAAGTGGCTCTCCTGGTCTGCGGAAGGGTTAGCTTGAAGCGGATGTTTATACTGGTTCGTGTTATAAGCAGTCAGTAATTTTATACTTCGATGGTTTTCGTGGTGTCAATTCTTTGTTTTTTATTTTTTCAGCTTGCATAAATTCACTTAATAAATAATTGGTTCTGATTTATTTCGTCTAAAACACTTGAAATATTAAACGATTTCTCACAGAAAAGCTCTTTACTCCCATCTGATAAATATAACAGGGTAACGGTATGGTTTTTAAACCGGCATTAGTATTTAATGGCAAGAAGTGGGCAAAATGAAAATGCTTTGTAACTATTACTTATTTTAGCTGTGTTGCCGCAATTAAATATAATTTAATACGTCAATTAATAAATTATGCATAGTGACAACGAACAATCTCCAAGCAATCTCGGATTAAAAATGACAGACACTCAAAATATTAGATTATCAACAGTATGTTCTTCGGTCCGACTAATGGATATTCTTGATACTCATAGACAATTAGACACGCCAGTTAACCAATATGAAATTAGTTGAGAGATTTGTAGCTTTCCCAATATAGAAAAAACGCCAGAACCATACTTTATTGCAAAGGGAAGAGACTTTAGTGGGATAGAAATCATGGAAGCAGATTTAGGAAATCTATTTCTTTCTAATAGAGTAAAAAAGATATTTGAAATCCTATTCCCAGACCAATGCACTTATAAAAAGACATTTATTTACCAGTCTCAAATTTCTACTAAATGGTGGTTGGCTATTCCTAAAAACATTGTTGTAAATGGAGAAGTTGTTAGAAAAGTTAAACGGTGTAAGGCTTGCAATGAACCTCTATATGCCCACCCAGGAACTCAATTTGATATGTGGCTTCATGAAGCCGAAGCACCATTTGATATAGCAAAGTCGAAAAATTGGCATAGCCGTGACGAGAATGATTGGAGGAAATCTTGGATTTCACGAGATAGCTTTTTATCATTAAGATTGATTTCGTTGTTGAAAAAAATTGGGGCAAAGGGAATATATAAGTCTTCCATTTCAGAATTTTCGAAATTCAAACAATTGATAAAAGCAGAGAAGATTTGGGTCGAAAATGCACTGGACAAAATAGGCATCTTAAAAGACATTCCTAACCAGGAAATATCTGGAGAAGATATTGAAAAATTTAAGTTTGCCTATTCAATTAACAATTCCGATTTAGAAGTTTTGCGGTTCGAAAAGAAATTTAAGATTACCGCTAATGAAATAGTTAGAAATATATGTAACATAAAAAGTGGTACAGAAATAAATCTAGGCTTTGACGCTCCTTTTGTAGTCGAAGAAATTGGGAATTGGAAAATGACAGAAACAAAATTCAAACTGATTGCATTTGCTTTTGACGATTATGGCAACTATTTGCTATTCAGCCCAATGGATAAAAGTTGCCCAGTATACTTTTACGACCATGAAACAATGTTATACGATTTGATACAATCGAGCATTATAAAATTAGCAGCTATATAGAAGCCACATACTTACAACTGCTGCCTGGTTACTATATGAACCAATACCGAATTCCTTAACCACGCTGCTTATTGATTCGATTAAAAAAATACTTTGCAGTATCGAAATCATTTACATGTTCACCGGCTTTTTGTTTAGATTTGAAAAAACAATTGCTATGTCATTTCAAAACAAAACGGTTATCATTACGGGTGCCTCCCGTGGTATTGGTAAAGCCATCGGCCTGCGCCTTGCTAAAGCCGGTGCCAATATTGTAATTGCCTCAAAAAGTGTGGAAGAAAATCCTAAACTCGGCGGCACCATATTTTCTGCTGCTGCCGAAATGGAAGCAGCCGGTGGTAAGGCGCTCGCAGTGCAATGCGATATTCGGTTTGAAGACCAGGTGCAAAATGTAGTTGATAAAGCGGTCGAAAAATTTGGGGGAATTGACATTTTGATCAACAACGCCTCTGCCATAACACTTACCAACACAGAAAAGACAGAGCCAAAGCGGTTCGACCTGATGTATGACATTAATGTAAGGGGAACTTTTTTTGTATGTAAAGCTTGTATCCCTTTTTTAAAAAAGGCAACAAATCCACACATCATCAATTTATCACCACCCATTAATATGGATATGAAATGGTTTGCCAATCATTTAGCTTATACCATGAGCAAATACAATATGACCATGATTGCATTGGGGCTGGCAGCCGAGCTGAAAAAACACAATATTGCAGCCAATACCCTATGGCCAAAAACGACCATTGCAACCGCAGCAGTAAATAATTTATTGGGTGGCGAAATGCTGATGAATATGAGTCGTACACCAGAAATTATGGCTGATGCTGCCTGGTACATTTTATCCAAATCATCAGCAGTATGCACCGGTAATACTTTTATAGATGAACAGGTACTGGCCAATGAAGGCATTTCAGATTTAAGCAAATACTCCGTGGTGCCGGGTGCAAAATTGTACACGGATTTATTTGTGTAAGCTGTATTTTGTACAATTTAGCGAAGTGAACATTGGATTGATAAACTTTTAGAATTGGTATAAAACCAAAAACCCGTCGATGTAGATATACACTGGCAGGTTAATTTTATTTCAATAATATCAATGACTATAGTTGTACAAGCTATCCTTAAATAGTAACAGGACATAGTAAGTTCTGCAAGGTAAACTGGAATTTTGGACCAAAAGACGATCCTGGGTAAAGTATAAGGAACGGATAGAGTAATTATCGAAAATGGAATAATTGAGTCTTATTATGTTTTTCTTAGGAAGTTAGGCTGGATAAATAAAATGAGGTTATACGGCACCTGCGAAAAAAGTAGAGAACCACTCTAAGTGGATTGATACAGTGTTGGTTTTATTTAGCGATCTAATTGATGTAGGAAGCTAAATCCTGTGCATAGAGGATTGTCCTAACGACAATACAAAAAAGACTATCAATAAATGCCTGATTTTAAACTCATAGGATATTTTGATCAATGGGTTGTTATATCATATATTTACGTGTTGGTTGCAACCTTACCGGATCCTACCTTAATTGAAAAGCTTAAACTTATATTATGACGACAAAACAATTTCTGCATTTCTTTCTTGTAGCTGTGTTATTCATTTCTTGTGGCAAAACAGACAAGGCACCAGATCAATTAGCCTTAATAGATGTATCCAAACAATGGCAAGTTAATTCTGTTGGACAACTTGTTTTAGGAATAACAGATGGCCAATGGCAAAACAAGATATTTACAATTAAAGAACAGAATATGTTCGCTAGTCTTGATACCGCTAATTTATCAGGAACAATAAAACCTGACTCTGTATTCGAATCAAGCCCCGTTAGCAGTAATTTTGCAATTCCGAACCCATTTGCTTCATTCAATCAATTTACCTTTAGATTCACCAATGGATTCAATGGACAACTAGTATTTAAATTTGTTATTGTTGATAGTCTTATGAATTCACTTGACAAGGGGGCAATAAGAATTCAAGCGGCATTTTGTTCGACATGCCCATTCCATCCATCATCAAGTAACCTAATTAAATTAGCTCCTAATATACCTATCGGTAGGTTTAGACTTTATTATACTTTAAGTTCACAATCAAATTACCATTTTTATAAAAGTTGGGGGAACATAGAAAAAACCCAATAAAAAAAGGCTACAGCCAACATTAGGAAGAATAGCCGCAAGTCCCCACAAAAAAGCCCCGCATTAAAAAGCTGTTAATGGGGGCTTTCGGTTATTCTTTGTTGACCAAAAATCGCACTGAAAACTATTGGGCGACAAACTGGTGCCAAGCCTAAACTGTTGTGTGCTATTTGACAGACCTTAACTTTGAACGATGTTTACAATCATAATTTCATTATTGCTTTTTGGTCTATTAACAGGTTTAGTCTATTTGACACTGTTTATCTTCGCTTTTGCTTTTACTAAACTAACAGGAAAGCCAGTTTGGACAATTGAGAAAAAAAGAAACTTAAAAAAAATATTTTTAATAAGCTCTTTCGTAATTGCAGGAATTACGACCTATGATTTTTTATTCACTTCACCTTCGATAAATTACAAGACTGCATTTATTGCGACAGAAAAAGACCATTTCATTTTGACAGTAAAAGGTAAAAGACTTTTAATGGTTCACGACCCCATTTCATTATTCTTACGGAAAACTTATGAAGACAGTACAAACTATATTATTCCGAGAAAACAAGGTATTATCAAGGGCGAAGAATTACCGACCGAGAAAGGTTATTACAAATCTGTTGGGACAATAAACATTCAAGCCAATCAAGCTGAAATTAATTTATCAATAGACAACTATGACGATAAAACATTAGATCCAGATAGTTGGAATGGAACATATAAATTGGTTTGGCGCAACAGATAAACGTGTAGATAAACAGCCTACAAAACATTGGGTCTCCTGCTATGCTGGCAGATGAATAAATCTCATCTTTTTGGGCGCTTTTTACCTGATCGCCAATTTATAAACCGGCTTTTCCAATAAATATTTATAGATAAACTGTGTTTTCAGGTTTTGAAAATGGATGCCTTTATTACCACCCCAGCCATGCCTTCCACCGGGATAAACCATCATCTCAAAATCCTTTTTCGCATCCTGTAATTTGCTGATGAGTTGCATGCTGTTTTGCATATGTACATTGTCATCAATTTCGCCATGCACAATTTGAAGCATGCCTTTATACTGGTCTACATAGTTCATCACGTTTCCTGTTTTATAGCCAGCAGGATTTTCTGCGGGCAAATCCATAAACCGTTCTGTGTAATGAGAGT
>JBGSMI010000058.1:0-27694 GCA_041740215.1 Ferruginibacter sp. | reverse complement strand
CGTCACTTAAAAATAAATACAATGAGTAAACTACATTTCACCACCAAACATGCGAACGAGGCTACCGTTATTCACAACTGGTATGTGATTGATGGTACTAATCAAACCGTTGGACGTATGTGTTCAAGGATTGCGGCGATGCTTCGTGGCAAGAACAAAGCTTATTACACTCCACACGTAGACTGCGGAGATTATGTAATTGTAACCAATTGCGATAAAGTAAAATTTACCGGCAATAAGTTAAACGAAAAAGTATATGACAACTTTAGTGGATACCCAGGTGGCCGTAAAGAAGAAATTGCAAAAGACCTTCTAAAGCGCAGACCAGAAGTGATCATCGAAAGAGCGATCAAAGGGATGTTGCCTAAAAATCGTTTAGGACGTAAAATGTACAAGAAGTTATTTGTGTACGTTGGTACCGAGCATCCTCATGGCGCACAAAAACCAGCAGAACTTAAATTTTAATTATTAAATAATTGAAAGGGAAATTTGATAAAGTCATTTTCAAATTTTCAAATTTTCAAATTTTCAAATTGATATAAATGGAAAAGCAAAAAAATGCGGTTGGTCGTCGTAAAGAAGCTGTAACCCGTGTGTTCCTAAGCAAGGGTGATGGCAAAATCACGATCAATGGCAAAGATTACAAAAATTACTTCTCGTTAGTTTACCTTCAAAACCAGGTAGAAGCTCCCCTTAAAACGGTTGAATCTGCTGACAAATTTGATATTGTTGTAAATGCACAAGGTGGTGGTATTAAAGGACAAGCTGAGGCAACTAAGTTGGGCATTGCCCGTGCATTGCTTGAAGTTAGCGCAGACTATCGTCCAGCCCTGAAAGCAGCAGGATTATTGAAAAGAGATCCACGTTCTGTTGAGCGGAAAAAGCCAGGTCGTAAAAAAGCCAGAAAGAGCTTCCAGTTCAGCAAACGTTAAGCCCCCAGCCCCTGAAGGGGAGCAATGGGCGTTCGTTTTCAAATTTTCAAATTTTCAAATTTTCAAATTACTATAATGGAAAATAATACTTCCTTGCAACAGCAACTTCTTGAAGCCGGTGTTCACTTTGGTCACTTAAAAAAGAAGTGGAATCCTAAAATGTTACCTTACATTTTTGCTGAGAAAAAAGGTATTCACATCATTGACCTGAACAAAACCGTAGAAGGTTTACAGGAAACTGCAGCAGCGTTGAAATCAATTGCAAAAAGTGGTAAAAAGATCATGTTTGTTGCCACAAAAAAGCAAGCGAAAGAAATCGTTTCTGATTGTGCAAGGCGCATCAACATGCCTTTTGTTACCGAGCGTTGGTTAGGTGGTATGCTTACCAACTTCAACACTGTTCGTAAGAGCGTTAAAAAAATGCAGAGCATCGAAAAAATGCTGAACGACGGAAGCATTGACAATCTTACAAAAAAAGAACGTTTGACATTGACCCGTGATAAGGATAAAATGGAAAAAGTGTTAGGTGGTATTGCACAAATCAGCCGTGTACCAGCAGCATTGTTTTTAGTAGATATCGGACATGAGCACATCGCATTGGCAGAAGCAAAGCGTTTGAACATCACTACTTTTGGTATGGTCGATACCAATTGTGATCCTAATAAAGTTGAGTTTGCAATCCCTGCAAACGATGATGCAACTAAATCAATCGCAATCATTGTTAACTATATCGTAGCAGCAATCGCTGAAGGTTTGGCAGAACGCCAGGCCGAAAAAGATGAAGATGATAGCAGCTCTGACGGCGATGACAGCGCAGAATCAAAAGCAGCTCGTTTTGAAGAAAAGGCAGATGGTGGTGATGACAGAAACAAAAGAGCAAGAGGAGCAGCACCAACCAAACGTCGTGTACCAGGACCGGGAGCAGGCGGTAGAAGACCAGCAGGTGGTGGAGCACCCGGTGGACCACGCTAAGGTTCGGGGTGTTAGAATTAATGTTGTAACAAGTGATTGTACTACTAATTTAACATCGTTGTTTCAGCCGATAGCTATAGGCTCACTTCTACTAGATACCTTTTTTGAACATGGGTTTTAAGTCCGTTGGTTCATTAAAAATTGAATTATTAAAAATTCTCAAACACCGGGTTACAACCCGTTAATGGGTTTGGGTAAAAACATATTATCATGAGTGCAACAATAACTGCAGCCGATATCAATAAGCTGCGTCAATCAACAGGTGCCGGCATGTTAGACTGCCGTAAAGCATTAACTGAAAGCGATGGCGATTTTGAAGCAGCCATTGACTGGTTACGTAAACAAGGCCAAAAAGTAGCTGCAAAACGTAGCGACCGTGAAGCAAAAGAAGGCGTGATTTTGGCTAAAACCACAGCCGACAACAAAACAGGTATCATTGTTTGTATCAGTTGTGAAACTGATTTTGTTAGCAAAAATGCTGACTTCGTTGCCTTCACACAAAGTATCATGGATGCTGCAATTGCAAACAATGTAAAATCTGCAGAAGCGTTAAATGAAGTAGAAATCAATGGCGCAAAAGTATCTGAATTAATCAATGATAAACTGGCTGCTATTGGAGAAAAAATTGCCATTAAATTCGAAAGAGTTGAAGCAGAATATGTTGCGTCTTACATTCACGGTGCAAATCGGATGGGTGTATTGGTAGGCTTTAACAAAGATGCTGCTGATGCAGGTAAAGATGTGGCGATGCAAATTGCTGCAATGAATCCGCTGGCAGTTGATGAAACGTCTATTGCTCCTGAAACAATTGCAAGAGAAAGAGAAATCGCTATCGAACAAATTAAAGCTGAAGGAAAGCCTGCCGAGATGGCTGAAAAAATCGCTGTTGGCAAGGTGAATAAATTTTTCAAAGACAACACTTTAATGGCGCAGGCTTTCGTAAAAGATAATAGTAAAAGCGTTGCTGACTATTTGAAAAGCTTAGATGCTGAGTTGAAAGTGATTGAGTTTAAAAGAGTAGCATTGGGTTAATTCCCCGTATATATTTTTAAAAAGCGAAACTTTAGTTTCGCTTTTTTTATGCCTTTCCCTTAGACTGGATATTGATACCCGTTTTTTTTATGCTGCGATCAAACAGAAGAGAAATACGCATCTAAACGCCCACCTGATAATCAATTTAGCCAGGCGTATTTTAAATTGTCGAAGCCCGGTACAGGATTGCCAACCTTTTTTAAGTGGTTTTTAGTAGAAAAGAACCTGCACAAGGTTGGCAACCCTTCCGACAATTTTAAATGCACCCATTAAGCCAGTGAAACAATTTAAAAATATATCTTCGCATAAATTCAAAAATATGGTGCCCAAATTCAAAAGAATACTACTTAAATTATCAGGTGAGTCATTAATGGGAGATAAAAGCTTTGGTTTGGATAGCAAGGTAATTTCAAGGTATGCAGAAGATGTAAAAAGTATTATTGAATTGGGGGTGGAAGTAGCCATTGTAATTGGCGGAGGAAATATATATCGTGGAATGAATGAAGCTGAAACCGGCATTGAGAGAGCTCAGGGAGATTATATGGGGATGCTTGCAACGGTAATAAATGGGATGGCGTTACAAAGTGGGTTGGAGAAAGCCGGTGTTTTTACAAGGCTACAAAGTGCCATTAAAATGGAACAAATAGCCGAGCCATATATTCGTCGCAGGGCAATCCGTCATCTGGAAAAAGGAAGGGTAGTAATTTTTGGAGCAGGCACCGGTAATCCATATTTTACTACGGATACTGCTGGTTCATTAAGAGCTGTTGAAATAAAAGCCGATGTTATTTTAAAGGGAACACGGGTGGATGGCATCTATTCAGCAGATCCGGAAAAGGACCCGACTGCAACTAAGTTTGAAAACATATCTTTTGCAGAATGTATCAATAAGAATTTGAAAGTAATGGATATGACTGCCTTTACATTGTGCATGGAAAATGAAATGCCGATTATTGTATTTGATATGAATAAACAAGGAAATCTTTTGAAAGTAGTAACTGGTCAAAATGTAGGAACACTCGTCAAAGGTTGATACAAAATGTTTTATAAAAAAGCTTCCGGTCAAAACGGAAGTTTTTTGTTTTTAAAGTCAACGGCATCTGTAGAAAGTTACCTTTTCCTCTATCTCGTAGAGGAATTAAAGGTAGGTTAAATAAAAAAATGAGTTTTTAGAGATACCATTAATATCTTTCCGATACTTTTTGAGCAGTAATCTAATTTGATATTTAGCGATAGTTGCGGTGGCAACTGAGCAAATCTAATATTAACTAATAATGGACAACACAGACAACACAAATTTATCTGAAAGCTTCAGAAAGGTGGTAGCGGAAAATAAAAGCCATGAGTCAAGGCTGGAGGACTATGCCAGAATTATTTATAGCCGGGATAATGAAATTCAAATGCTACAGGCAATGTTATCCGAATCAAATGAATGTAGAAGTACTTTAGATGAAGAAGTAAAGGAGCTAAAGGAATTAAAGCGCAGTATGATTAACATACAGCGGCAGGCAGCAAGCTCAACTTATATGGTGAATGGCAAACAACAGCGAGCAGGCGATAGCAATAGTCTGGAAGCCCAATTTGAGCATCTGAAACAGGACTACGCCTTCCTGCAATCACAACTAACAGACCTTCAATCGCAATTGCAGGAGGTGAATAACCGCAATCTGTTGCTTACGCTGCAAACCAGTCGTGTTGCAGAACTGGAGAGCCTTTTAGAAAATTTTCAACGATTAAATGACGATGGCATTACCATTGATAAAACCTTATTGATATAAATTTTGCCTTTATTATTTTGCTAACATTCAGTTTTTCTATATATTAACCTTCTTTTAAACCAAAACCTTTTAACATGAATCTAATCGACCGCGTAAAAAACATTTTAATTACGCCCAAAACTGAATGGGATGTCATTGACAATGAGACAGCGACACCCCAATCTTTACTGATGAGCTATGTGTTACCACTGGCAATTATTTCAGCAGTTGGCCCTTTGCTAACAGGTTTTCTTTTTCCCGGAGTTTTTGGCCTAACCTTCTTTTTAGTGACTGCGATAATAGCATTTGTTTCTACCGTACTGGGGTATTATATTTCAGTTTACATCGTAGATTTATTGGCTCCAAGCTTTGGCTCAGAAAAGAATCTGAACAAATCTGCACAGTTGGTAGCTTACTCCAGCACGCCTTCGTATGTTGCTGGTTTGTTAGGATTTATCCCGATACTTGGCGGCTTATTGAAATTTGCCGCATGGATATATTCCGTTTACATAATGTACCTTGGCGTAGGGCCATTAAAGAAAACACCGGAAGATAAAAAAGTGATTTATTTGCTGGTAGCCTTTCTGGTTATGATTGGCGTAACGATAATAATTAGTGCTGTTTTAGGGGCCATATTGTTTGCATCCATTGGGTTTGGTACGATGGGAGCAATGGGTATGTAATTGCATAAAATAATTTATAAGGGTATCTTCAGAAGGGTTGAAGATGCCCTTTTCTGTTGATCAACATTTAAATAATGGTTGAAATTAATATGGTAAGTTTAAAACGTTTGTGTTCTCAATGAACGCACGAATATTGAATGAATTGCATGGGTTGTGAAAATCTGATTCAACGTAAAATTAGAGGAAGCAAGTGGGGGAATAGAGAAATTATAAAATCTAAGGAAGTTCTTATTAAAGTAATCACACAGGAGTATCAAGGAAACCTTTTTGTATTTCTTAAAAAGCACATATTTATCGTGAGTGGGTTTTATACACTTACAACCTTACATACTATTAAAGATAGAAGGCTAACAGCCTCAATGAGATGGTTCAGGATTTGAAAAGGTTGACCAGTTGAAAATTTAATCCAACCAATCAACCAAATCAGAAAATTGATTTACTCGGGCTTTTTTGCCACGGCAACTTTCTTAGCGGGTTTTGCTGGTCTTGTTTTTCCGAAAGAACCTTTTGCAATTTTACCTTTTTTAGTTTTAATATCTCCGCGTCCCATATTTGTATTTTTTAAGTGAAATTTGATAAGATAAAAAAGCAAGACATATTTAACGTCTTGCTTTTTTAATGTGGTTGTGCAATCATTACAATTTGGAAGATAATTCCTTACCAGCTTTAAATTTGGCTACTTTCTTCGCTTTAATTTTAATAACAGCACCCGTTTGTGGATTACGTCCGTTACGAGCCGCTCTTTTTGATACGGAAAAAGTACCAAAACCAACTAAAGTAACTTTGCCATTACCTTTTAAAGTTTTAGTTACAGCTTCAACAAAAGAGTCTAAAGTTGCATTAGCTTGTGTTTTTGTTATGCCGGCATCGTCAGCAATTTTTGCGATTAATTCTGCTTTGTTCATAATTAAGTATTTTGAAATTTTTACTGCAACAAATATAGACGGTTTTTAATTGCAACAAAATTTTTTCTATTGATTTAATTGCGTAAAAAATCGCTGTAAACCGCATGGAATAAGGGGTTTCGGAAAAAGAGCTAATCGAAAATATCTTCTGTTGATTTAAGGAATCTATTGAAATGCCCTACAGGTATGGATTTCGAACGATTGGTGTTTGGGAATCCGCATCCCAAGCGGTTTTGAAAGGAATGAAAAAAGTATTTTTATTGCACAATAGTGTTTTTTTATTTTACACATTTAGTTAACAATTTGCATTACAGATCTGAAAGCAATAAACTGACCTCCCCATTTATCAATCGATTTTTGTCTCATCAGGGTCGCATACTTTTCAATGTATAAATTATACAGCGCCTTACTTTCCCCATGGTATTGAATGGCGTAGGTTGGTCCTTCTGTATCGTCGGTTTCCAGTATTTGCAAAATAGTTGCTTTTGTAAAACAGCCAGTGTTCAATATTTCAGTGATATGCTCTTCCCTAAGCCAGTTTAGCCATTCTTCATGGATATCATTATCTACTTTAGTAGTTACGTTGTAAATGATCATGGCGTAAAGATACAAACAGGCTAAATTATTTTACGTGTTTCTTAATATCGCTTGTTAGCCGGTAGGTTAAAAAACTTAAAACGAGCCCTGCCAAAATTATCGCAATCCATATCCACCAATTTTTATCCTGCCCTTTTTTATTAAAACTTTTAGCTGAGTTGTCATATACATCGCCATATTTTAACAATCGCTTTTGAGTAATACGTTCCTTAAATAATTGAAGGTCGTAATCTGGAAATGAAGCAAGCGAATCGCCCAAAAGAAGTTTGTAATTTTTGTCTTTTTCAAGGTAGGATACCAATGTTACATTTTGAAGTGTAGTACTAATGGTTTCTATTTTTAAAGGAGGGCTATCCCCATTTCTTATAATAATGTAAAATAGGGGAGCCTTTGTAGTGGCTAAATAAAGGCTACTGGTAGAATCAGCTATTAGCTTAAAATTTCCAATTACACTCCCTGGCTTTGGTATATTATTTTTATCAAGCAAAGGCAAACAAATTTGTATATCTCGGTTGTAATAACGGGCGCCGCTGGTTCCAATTGAAATTTCGTCGAACAGATAACTATATGCCTGTTTTACCAAAATGTATGAATGATTATTGCTATCCTTTTGAATAAATTTCGGCGCAGGATTTAATTGATGGCCTAGTATTTTTTTATAAAATGGGTTTGTGTAAAATCCGGCTCTTGATATTTGGAATGGATCGTTGTGGTCGTTGTTTATTACCAATTTTAAATACGGATACTTTGCCAATGGGAAATTGACATCCTGCATGTATTCGTCTTTTATAGTCTCGTTACTTCGGTTAATACGGATGTTATCATCTATGATAAACCAATCTTGTTGATTGTTGCTTCCACTAAGTGATGCAAGGCGGCTAACAGCCGCATTTTTTAGTAAAAGCTTTAGGTGATTGATGCCTTCCCGTTTAATATTTTCGATGACTAATAAATTCTTGCCGCTGTCAGTGACCGTATTTTTCAATATAGGAAATGCCGTAAAGGAATTGGCCAAAGTCGTGGCACCACCCTGTTGTAAAATGTGAGGAACCCAACGGTTATCTTCGTCTGCTATCCGTATATCAGAAAAATCAGGTTGTAGATACCGGGTAATTGCAGGAGTGATGATGATCTCGTAGAACCCGGAAGTATCAACTTTATTTAATTTCGCACCATAATTAAACTGCTGCGTGAATGCCCATTGTGGCACCAGAGAAAGTAAAAATAATGCAACTAATATTTTACCGGATGCTATCATCGATAATAATTTTTTTAAGTTTTTGGTACATAAATGAAATGATCAGGAGCAAAACTCCCAACATAATAAATGCCGCTATTTTTCCACCCTCAGAAATGGAACGAATGTCGAACAAAAATAATTTGGTCAGTGCCAATGAAAACAAGATCAGCGAAATGATGCGAAGCGTTTTAAATTTATGCTTCATACCCAACCACATGATGGTGAAGGAGCACAGCGCCCAAACGATGGTTAGTCCGGCTTTTGAATACTGCTGTAAAGACAAGGTTGTCTTCTGAAAAGGTTCTGTAACAACAACGTAGGTATGCATCATTTCTATGCTAAAAAAAATAATTAGAACGATATTGATGGTCCATATAAATGGTTTGGTTGCCTGTTGAAAACTAGAAACGTTTTTTCGAAAAAGGATGATTGCACGGTAGATTAAATAAAGCAACATTACAGCGGAAACAAAATGTATCCACAAATGTACTGTTGAATATAATTGTTGCTGAACGCCATGTCTTAAACGGCTGACATATGGCGTTCCTAAAAGATAGAAACCAATACAGCCAGCAATTAAAAGCAATTGCAGTATTGTGTTTCGGCCTGCATTGTATTTTGCAAAGAGCAGGAGCAACACGACGGTGAATGAATAGGTAATTAACTGGTGCCAGGTGTTGGGTACATAAAGCTGTTGGTAATCATAAAAATATAAATTGACTCCAAAAACACAAGTAAGGTAAAATAGTATGCAGGCCATGAGTGCCATAATTTTAAATGCACTACTATTTTTCACGCCGCCAATATATATTGTTGAATGCTGCTTCCGCCTCAGCAGTATAGCATACAACCCAAAGGCAATTACTGCACCAATATTGGTTATAAATCCTTGTACATTTTTATATAAAACCGGCAGATGATTGGCGCTTAGATTATTTGCCTTATCCCAATCCATCAACAAACTAATCATCATTAAAATTATGATAATAGCCGATGAATATTTAAATGTTGCAATACCGCTTCTCAGGTGCAGCCAGTAAAGCAATACAAACTCGGCACTCCAAAACAACGTGATAGAATGGCCATGAAGTTGAACCGGTGCCGCAAGCGAAATAAAAGTAAGGGTAAGGCCAATAAGCAGGTACAATAAATTGGTATCTGCTTTTTTACTTTTATAAAAATAGCCTGCAAGGGAAAAGTTTGTTGCACCTAAAGCAATTGTAAATAATCCCTGAAAGTCGCCGGCACTCCAGAAATGCAGATTGGTCATACCCGCTGCATAGTAACTAAAAGTAATCAGCATTAATAAAGAAAAGTCAAAAGCTTTAAAAGCTTGTTTTGTACGAATGTTATAAATCATGTTCATGCACAGGAACAATATATAAAAAGCCGTTGCGAAAAGAAATGCATTTTTGTACAATAAAAAGCCGTCACTAAAGATTGTGTTTTGCACAAGCCATCCCCCATAAATACAAAGGGTGAAAAAAAGTGCAATCACGTGAATGGTTTGCCATTTTTTAAACCAGGATAATGTAAGCATGCCGATGTTTAAAATAAGCAGATAGCTGAATAAAATAATATAATTGCCACTGCCCGTGCTTACGAGAAATGGTGTAATAAAACCTCCTATAGCTGCAATAACAGCCAGTTCTAATTTATTGTAAAGTAAAGAAAGCGTAACTGCAAAAACGGTGATAACAATCATTATTACAAATGCAGCGGTTTGCGAAAAAAGCTGGTATTCATGAAATGCAAATGCGATGGTGAAATAAAATACCGCTATACCACCACCGGCTAAAACAGAACTAAAAGAGCGATATGAATTGCGTAAATAATGTGCCAGCGCAATCAGAACAACGCCGCAACCAATACCAATGCCAACACGGCCAGCTTCGTTAATCCAGTTTTGATCGATGGCATATTTTACAAAAAATGCTATACCCAATACCAGTACCGTGATGCCAATTTTATTGATTAGATTTTCGCCAATAAATTTCTCCAGATCGGGGTTATTGCGCAACCATATTTCCCACCAGCCCTCTGCTTTGGAAACGTTAACATACTGTGCTAAAGGAGGTGTAGTAACAGATATGGCGGGTTCATCAATAACTTCAGGATTAGCGGGTATATTTATTTCATTTTCCAATTGCTGTAGTGGCTCTACCGGCGCCGCTGCAACAGGATTTTGTATAATTTGAGGCGCTACATAAGGTCGCCATTGCACTACGTTTTCGTCTGTGGGCTTAGCAGGAATTAATACTTCCGAGGTGGTATTGCCAGCTTCTTTTAATGCAACCAGTTCTTTCTTCAGCGATAAGAAACTTTCATGCGTTCGGCTGGCTATTTCCTTTTGAAAAGATTTGATTTTAATCAGTAAAATAATAATGATGACAAGGGCAATAAAAATTAAGAATTCCATAGAAAGAAATTTGTACAGCAAGATAAGCCGCCCTAATTAATTATTGCAGAATAAAAATCAAGTGCTATGTTTAAGCATGAAATGACAAAAAAGTGATTACACGAATTTTAGGCACGAATTACACGAATTAAAAGTCGACTACTGTATTAATTTGAGCAATGAAATACAGGATACTCCAATTTAAAATTACCCCTAGTGCTATTTCAATGTTGTCTGTGAAAAATTAATCAGATTTTAATTTCTAAAAAAATGGGACAATGATCACTGTGCTTTACTTCCGGGTAAATATCCGCATCAACTAGCTGGTCTTTTAGTGCATCCGTTACTGTGATGTAATCGATGCGCCATCCTTTATTATTCAATCTAACCGATGGAAAACGCTGGCTCCACCAGCTATAGCGATGTGGCTCCTGATGAAATATGCGGAAAGTATCTATCCATCCGCTCTTTAAAAACTTAGTCATCCATTCCCTTTCCTCAGTTAAAAAACCACTGCTATTTTTATTTCCCTTTGGATCATGGATATCAATTGCCTCGTGTGCAATATTGTAGTCGCCACATAAAATTAATTTGGGATGCTTTTTTTTCAGCTTGTTCAGGTAAGTAGTAAACTCATCCAGAAATTGATATTTAAATTGTTGACGTAAATCGCCGCTGGTACCAGATGGGAAGTAGGCATTGATCAGGCGAATATCTCCAAAGTCGAGTTGTATCACACGCCCTTCATCATCGCTTGAAGGCATATTGCAACCAATACAAATACTGTCGGGTTTTATTTTTGTAAAAACAGCCACGCCACTATATCCTTTTTTTTGTGCACTAAACCAATGGTGATGGAAGCCCAATGCTTCCAGTTGTTTGATATCTACATCATCCTTTGTAGCCTTTGTTTCCTGAAGACAAATGATATCGGCAGGGTTTGTTTTTAGCCAATCAATAAACCCTTTTTTTAATGCGGCACGAATGCCATTGACATTGTACGAAATGATACGCATATTTATTTTTAAAGTGGTAAAGCTACAGGATTATTTGATTGTTTGACCCATGTAAATGATACATCAACTAATGAATTTTATAACCTGTGTAAATAAACCTTAAAGGCTAAAGTATTGGTGAAGCATGATTTATTTTATACGCATGAGTTTTGATGTTTAATGCAATAAGAAGCCCGGTGTTTGGACAGGGTGATGATTTGAATATTGTTCAGTTGTTACAAAGTAGTAGATGAAAAGACAAAAAAGCTACTTTGGTTTATCGAGTTCAGATATTTTAAGCATTTGCTAAAAGTCCAATCAGATCATAGTGTCAAGTCTTTAGCTGTATTGATAGTGGCATACAACGCAGTTTTATCATGGGCAAGAAGTTATAAAATTCTTTGGTAAAAAGAAGGAAAAAAATATCCGGGCGAGACTATGCAAAATGGATAATTTCGCCCGGATATAAAATATGAAATATCTACATTAGATGATGCTATATAAAAATTGAAAGGTGATCTACAGTCGTCTGGTTACCTGTAGAATTTAGGACCATATCAATATACCTTAGTCCAGTATCGGGCTTAGCCATCTTTTCACTTCATCCAACGGCATCTCTTTCCTTTTTGCATAATCCGCTACCTGGTCTTCACTTATTTTACCTACACCAAAATATTTACTTTCAGGATTGGCAAAGTACCAGCCGCTTACAGATGACGCAGGGTACATAGCCAACGATTCTGTGAGCGTAATTCCGGTTGCTTCTTTTCCGCCCAGTAAATCAAACAGTTTATATTTTTCTGTATGATCCGGGCAGGCCGGATAACCTGGTGCAGGCCGGATACCCAGATATTCTTCTTTGATCAATTGCTCATTTGAAAGATGCTCATCGGTGGCATAGCCCCAGTATTCAAGCCTTGTTTTTTTATGCAATACCTCAGCAAAAGCTTCAGCAAGCCGATCGGCTAAAGCTTGTAGAATTATTTTGTTATAGTCATCTAATTTATCTTCAAAGTTTTTGATATGCGGCTCAATCCCTTCAATGGTTACTGAAAACGCACCGATGTAGTCAGTAGCCCCCTGTTCCCCAAAGGGGGAACTTAGATTGTTATTCTCTTTAATAGACGGTTGCTCCTTTAATGTTGTTAGAATAAGATTAAGCACTTCATCTGTTTGATATAATATAGCTTCATTTGTAAACCTTATTAATTCAAATCCTTTTTCTTCCAGCCATGCTGTTCTCACTGCATCAGTCTCTATATTTTCTGGTAACTGGTGTATTAATCCATCAATCTCAATGATTAATTTTCTGTCAAGACACACTAAATCTGTAATGTAATTTCCAATGATATGCTGCCTTCTAAATTTGTAATCTTCTAATTTTTTAGACTTTACCATTTCCCATAAAATAGATTCGCATTGCGTTGGTTGTTTCCTGTTTTTTAGCGCAAACTCTTTTAACAGGCCATACATTAAAGTATCGGCCATTTCATATCCGAAGCCCGCTGCCCCCACCCCTTCCTTTTGGGAAGGGGCTTTAGTGGTTTCTTCGTTCAGCTTACTCATCGTTGGGGATGGGCTTACAAAATCCGCCAGTGATAAATTAGGCTGCCCTTCCACTTTCTTTATCTGCTGTCTTAAAAATTCTAAAGAAACATTTCCGTTTTCACTTTCAACAACTACGGTATCTGGCGCTGTTTTAGCGGCCGGCCAAAAGCCGATTGCTCCTCTTGCATTTACCCATTTTTCATCAATGATTTGTTTCAATAACTTTTGCGCATCCTTGTATAGATTACTGGCAGCTTCTCCGATAATTTCATCGGTTAATAATTGCGGAAATTTACCATGCATTTCCCATGCAATAAAGAAGGGTTGCCAGTCGATAAACGTAGCTATTTCTGCAAGGTCATACGATTCAAAAAGTTTTGTGCCGGTAAAAGTAGGAGCTATAGGAGTAAAATTATCCCAGTTAATTTTAGCAGGATTCTTTTGAGCCTCGGTAAAAGATAGATAATTTTTTACCGTTTTTTTATTGGTAAAATCTTCTTTTAGTTTTTCATACTCTTTCCTGATGCCGCCTAAAAATTCCGGTTTTTGTTCTTTGTTTAATAAGCTACCAGCTACGGTAACACTGCGACTGGCATCCAGTACATGTATCACGCCATGATCGTATTGTTGCGCAATTTTTACGGCCGTGTGCATACGGGAAGTAGTAGCACCACCAATTAACAACGGCAGCGTCATTTCTCTGCGTTTCATTTCACGTGCCACATGTACCATCTCATCCAATGAGGGTGTAATTAAACCGCTTAGGCCAATGATGTCAACATTGTGTTTGATGGCAGCATCTAAAATTTTGTCGGTAGATACCATTACGCCAAGGTCAATGATATCGTATCCATTACAACCCAATACAACACCAACAATGTTTTTGCCAATATCATGTACATCACCTTTTACCGTTGCCAGCAATATTTTAGCAGCACCTGCATTTTCCTCGTTGGTGGTACCTGCTAAAATATGCGCCTGTTTGCGATCTTCTTTTTCTTGTTCGATAAAAGGTGTAAGCACAGCTACTGCCTTCTTCATTACCCGGGCACTTTTTACTACCTGTGGCAAAAACATTTTTCCTGCACCAAACAAATCACCTACTATGTTCATGCCGTCCATCAGCGGCCCTTCAATTACATCCAATGGTTTTGGATATTTTACCCTTGCTTCTTCTGTGTCAGCATCAATATAATCTGTAATGCCATTTACCAATGAATGCGCCAGGCGTTTTTCAACAGGTTCATTTCTCCATTTTTCATCTTTTACTTCAACTTTGCCTTTTGCTTTTACGGTTTCTGCATGAATGATTAATTTTTCTGTGGCCTCATTGTTATCGTTGTTGCGATTGAGGATTACATCTTCACATAAGTCACGCAAGGTGGGTTCTATTTCATCATACACTACCAACTGACCTGCATTTACAATACCCATATCCATGCCTGCTTTGATGGCATAAAAAAGGAATACACTGTGAATGGCTTCTCTTACATGGTCATTTCCGCGGAATGAAAAAGATACATTGCTCACACCACCACTCACTTTTGTAAGCGGCATCAATCTTTTTATTTCTTTGGTGGCTTCAATAAAATCCACTGCATAATTGCTATGTTCTTCGATGCCGGTGGCGATGGCAAAAACATTGGGATCAAAAATAATATCCTGCGGATCGAAGCCTACCTGTTCGGTTAGTATTTTGTAAGCCCGGTGACAAATTTCTATTTTGCGTTGTTTGGTATCAGCTTGTCCTACTTCATCAAAGGCCATTACAATTACTGCTGCACCGTAGCTTTTGCAAATAAAGGCCTGCTCAATAAATTTAGCTTCGCCTTCTTTCATTGAAATGGAGTTCACAATACATTTACCTTGTACGCATTTTAAACCGGCTTCTATGATCTCAAATTTTGAGGAGTCAATCATGATTGGAATCCGGGCGATATCAGGTTCTGCCTGCACCAGATTTAAAAAAGTAGTCATGGCCTGCACACCTTCCAGTAAAGCATCGTCCATGTTAATGTCAATGATCTGTGCACCGTTTTCTACTTGCTGGCGGGCTACGCTCAATGCTTTTTCGTAGGCACCTTCTCTGATTAGCCGGGCAAACATTTTACTGCCGGTAACGTTGGTACGCTCGCCCACGTTTACAAAATTTGTTTCCGGACGCACAACCAGTGGCTCTAATCCGCTTAACCTCAGGAAGGGTTTGATATGAATTGTCTCGCTCATAATTTTTGATTCAATTACCCAGCAGGGTTTGTTGATTTTTTATTGCTCTCTTATTAATTTTAAAATCTGTTTTTCCGGGAAATAAACTTTGTACTTACTGGCAAAACTTTGTTTATTGTTTTTCCCCAGTGTATATTTTATAGTGCTCTCTTTTTTGTTTTTACAAAGAATTATTCCAATGGTTTTATTTTCATCGGGTGCTTTTATTTCTTCATCATAGTAATTTACATACATCTGTAATTGTCCTAAATCTTTATGGGTTAATGTACCTATTTTTAAATCTATCAATACAAAGCACCTTAATATTCTGTGATAAAAAACCAAGTCAATTTTATAATCATCGTTATCCAGCTTTATTCTTTTTTGTCTGTCAACAAATAAGAACCCTTTTCCTAACTCTAATAGAAAATGTTCCGCTTACTAATGATGGCTGTTTCTAAATCACTTTCGGAATAAAATTCTTTTTCCTGCAAATCTAAAAATTCAAGTATGTAAGGATCTTTAATGGCATCTGAAAGTTTTTCTATGCAATATCCTTGTTTACTAAGCTCTTTTACTTTTGCTTTATTTCGGCTTAGCGCCAGGCGTTCAAATAAGGCACATTCATATTGTCTTTTTAATTCTCTTAAACTCCAGTTTTCTGTGGCGGCCTCAATCTCATAAAATTTTCTTTTAATAAAATTTTCAATAGTACTAAGCAAAAGACAATGCGACCAGGAAAGGTTAAAAGGAGACAATTTCAATTTCCGAGACACTGTCTCGGATTTCTTATTTTTTCCAATATGCTTTAGATAACTATTTTTATAGGCTACATAAAATCTGCGCATGTTCTTTAAATAATCTACAGAAAAACCTTTACCCAAACCGGCAGTAAGTTTAATTGATAATTTGAGGAGCGTTTCTTTTGCATACAGGGCTCTGTTACTTCCTTGTTGTTCGTATTCAATGATTGATCTTCCTACATGAAAATAGGTTTCAGTTAATGTTATATTTACAACAGCATACAACTCTTGCCTGCTTTGATCTGCAAGCGATTTAATGTTTTTATAAAGTTGTATCGTTGTTATTTTATTCATTCATTTAATGCATATTTCAATTTCCGAGACACAGTCTCGGAAATTGATTTTACAATGCGGCTTCTAAAACAGGTAATGATCTTGGTTTAAATTTAGCTACTTCATCCGCAATGTGTTTGATATGATCAGGCGTAGTGCCGCAACATCCACCCACAATATTCAACCAGCCATTGGCTGCCCACTCCTCAATGATATGAGCCGTTTCGTGCGGCTGTTCATCATACTCACCAAATGCATTTGGTAATCCTGCATTTGGATAGGCTGAGGTAAAGCAGTTACAGATCTGCGATAACTCTTCAATGTGCGAACGCATTTCTGCTGCGCCCAATGCACAATTTAAGCCAACGCTTAGCGGATTGGCATGCATCACCGAAACATAAAACGCTTCAAGGGTCTGACCACTTAGCGTGCGTCCGCTTGCATCTGTAATGGTACCACTGATCATAATTGGCAACTCAGGCGTACCAGTTTCCCGGAAATATTTTTTTGCCGCATAGATGGCGGCTTTTGCATTCAATGTATCAAAAATGGTTTCGATCAGTAACACATCTACCCCACCTTCTATCAGGCCTTTTATTTGTTCCGTATAAGCTGCGGCCACTTCATCAAAAGAAACGGCCCTAAAACCAGGATTGTTTACATCGGGCGATAAACTCAACGTTTTGTTCAATGGCCCTATGGCACCGGCAACATAACGTTGTTTGGAAGGATTTTTTGCCGTGTATTCATCCGCAGCAATTCTTGCACATTTTGCAGAAGCTACATTCATTTCGTAAGCGATGGATTGCATATCGTAATCGGCCTGCGCAATTACCGTGCTGCTGAATGTATTGGTTTCGATGATGTCGGCACCTGCTTCAAGGTATTGTTTGTGTATGCCAATTATGATATCGGGCCGGGTGATACTTAACAGATCATTGTTGCCTTTTACATCGGTATGCCAATCTTTAAAACGATCGCCGCGATAATCGGCTTCTTCTAATTTATGACGTTGTATCATAGTGCCCATTGCACCGTCAATGATTAAGATGCGTTCTTTAAGGGTATTTTGTATTGTTTTTTTCATTAGTTGATGAAAGTTAAATTATTAACAAAAAGTACAAGTGAGCCAAAAGCTATCGGCTGACACAACGATGATGACCATAGGTGTTTTCGCTTGTTAAAAAAATCAAGCAGATACTAACGAAACGAGAAGCAATCCAGGAGATGAGAGGCAGAATTGATTTCGTTTATTAGTTCACTTGAAAAAACGGTACACAGGCTGAACAATAAACAAATCTGCCTGTAAACGTGGGCAAAAATAAAGTAACTAAGCCATAATGCAAAATACCGGGTGCATTTAAAATTGTCGGAAGGCTTCCCAATCTTGTGCAGCTTCTTTTCTGTTAACAACACTTTAAAAAAGATTGGCAACCCTCTATCAAGCTGCGACAATTTTAACTACACCCAAAATACCGGTGTTGATTAATAGGCAGCAAAGCCAGTAGTTTACCGTATTGGGAAATTTTGATCAATTGCCGGATACAATGTAGTTTTCAACAGGTATGCGGTTGCTGATACTTTTGGCGAGGGTCATTTCATCGGCATATTCCAACTCGCCGCCAAAGGCAATGCCCCGGGCAATGGTAGTGATTTTTACTGGAAAGCCTTTTAGTTTTTTGCTGATATAGTAAATGGTGGTATCACCTTGTATATTGGCATTGAGCGCAAATATGATTTCGGTAATGCCTTCATTTTGTACCCGCTGCACAAGCGAATCGATGGTCAATTGCTCCGGACCAACTCCATCCAATGGTGAAATAATGCCACCAAGTACGTGGTAAACGCCACTGAATTGCTGGGTACTTTCAATGGCAATTACATCCCGGATATTTTCTACCACACAAAGCAGTTCGCCCTTGCGGGAGTGATTACTGCAAATATTGCACAATACCGTATCCGAAATATTATGGCAGCGGCTGCAGAATTTTATCTCTTCTCTCATTTTGGAAATGGCCTCACTAAACTGGGTTACATCATGGGCATCTTGTTTTATCAGGTGCAATACAAGGCGCAGCGCCGTTTTTTTTCCGATGCCGGGCAATTTGGCAAATTCATTCACCGCGTTTTCTAGAAGAGAAGAAGAAAAAATCATGGAGCGAAATTAACGGATAATTGGATTATCAATGTCGTTTACTTAAAGTGTTCGAATTTCATATTTGCGTAGACTCTCAAAAAAATCAAGGCTGCGAATAAAAAGGCTGAAATTTTCAACACAAGCCTAAAATCAAGGATCCCGACAGCTTTCGGGACGCCGCAAATAGTTCAATAATTTTTATAGTCGGCCCGACTCAATCCGCTGCGACGGATGAAAATTTTCCAGCACTTTTTATTCGAGGCCGTAAATGTTAATGGAATGCCATGTAGTGTAGTGTTGTATAGTATAAAAAATGACAATAAAATACTTAAGTTAACGACATTGATTGGACAATGAATAATTGATAAATGGGTGAACAGGAATAACGCTGTTGGTTTAAAAAAATTGATCTAAAAAATTAAGATGCTTCACACTAAAAAATCCCAGTTCCTCCTTTAGGGTCCAGGGGCTTCACTTCCTTACAATTTTACATCCCGTTCATTATCCCAATTGGCCTTAATGTTTAGTTTGGTATCGAGTGTAATGGCTCTTTCGGGCTGTAATTTTTGGCCGTAATTGCCTGGATCCCATTTGCCATTATTATTGGTATCAAATAATATCCGGAGCTCATAATCGCCGGGGGGAAATAATTTATCGCTCCACATTGCGGCCGTAACGGCTACCGATCTGTAAATTTCCTGATCTTTCACAAACTGCAGAACTGGGTGTTCTGCCAATTTAAGATTGCTAAATCGAAGTACGATACTTCCGTAATCAGCTATTTTTTTTGTGAGAAATTTTATGGTATCTGACTTGGCCAATTCTGTATCAGTTGAATCGCTGAAGGCATCTTTATTTACCAGCAGCCGGTAATTATTTTCTTCCTTCCACTTTGTACTGATTTGTATAATTTTTTGATTGCTATCGATCGTGATAGTACTATTGATTTTATTATAATTGGTATCGGTTAAAATTATTTTTTGCGGATCAAATGTTTTCAGTGGACGATTTACAGTCAATAATAAATTGGTAAGCAGATCCTGCTCATTGTTACTTAAACTACTGGTATATTTTAGTTTTTTATCCGCCGGGGTTCCTGCTTTGGCGGGTACTGTAACTACAGATTTTTTTATCTCTTTTTCTTCTTCAAAAGCATAGAGCGTAACTGGGGCCGAGCTATCCGACACAATTACTTCCGAATCAGCAAAGGCAAATAATTCAATTTTTGAGTTGTAAGTTTTACCGCCATCTCCATCTTTCAATGCATACACTTTGTAGGAACCTGCCGAAAGATTGGTGAATTTAAAATTGCCGGAGCTATCAAGTTTAGCAATGTAATTTGGTTTACTTTTTTGCACCGAAGAGTCATCTGCATTGCGGTATAGCATTGCAATGATGGTGCTGTCCTTTTTGCCTGTTTCTGCAATGATAACCTGTCCCCTCAATTGTAAAGAGTCAATGGTGTTGCCGGTAGAAAAAACGTAGGTAAAATTTCTAAAAGGATTGCCTTCATTGTTATCCTGGATGGCATTGCCAAAATTGATAGCATAGGTCGTGTTTTCCAACAGGGTATCTTTCAATTTCACCGTAACTGTCTTTAATTTAAAGTCTACCTGTGGATTCGTTTTGGGATAAGGCGAAACCAACACATTCGTTTGTATATCTTTCACATCCACATATTCATTGAAAATCAGTGTAATTTTATTCCCGGTAAAATTGGTAGACAATAATTTCGGAGTAGCGCTAACCAGTTCAGGAGGTATGCTATCTTTTGGACCGCCGGTTGGAGCGCCAATTTGTGCACAGCCAGTAACCAGAAAAGAAATAAAACAAGAAATTAAAACAACAGTAGTAAAATACAGAAAAAGACTCCTCATCAGATGGTATTAAGTTGCAAACTTAGGCTCTTTCTTTTGTTTGCCGTATTTTGTAAATCATAAAGTTGGCTTAATCCGAAGCGTAGGCTGCTCATCATCCATGCATTGCAGCCGCCAGCAGATTGTCTTTTACAAAATTACACCAATGGCAACCTGTCCTGCCGCAGCCAGTAAAAAAATCGTGGGATTGTATTTTATACCAGGTAGTTGTTAACTGCTGCGTTACCGTTTCAATATCTGGTGCATTGATCGGGATCTTTACTTTTTGGTATTGCCTGTTTTTGTCTGGCTCTATAAAATCAAATTCGGTACTCGTTACTTTCCATGCTTTGCTTTTGTAATGATCTACAAGTATTTTGTAGAAAACAGCTTGCCGCCAATAGTCACCACCGTTAGGATCATTTTCGTTTGGTGGGTTTGTTTTTAGCAATGCTTTTTCAACGCTGCCACTTTTATAATCTACTATCGTTACATCGTTTCCATCGAATTCCAGTTTGTCCAGCTTGCCTTTTAGCGGAACACCATTTACCGTTACTCCACGAATATTGCGTTCAACAGAAACAACCTTGTTCCAGGAATTGATATACTGAGCATAATAATGCTGCAGTACTTCTTCGCCATAGGCCAGCCTTCTCTCAAAGGCTTCCTTTGTAAAACTGGCACGCTGGCGAAAAAGGTACAATTTAAAATCTGCAATCATTTCGGTAGCAGATGGAAATGCTTCTTTCCCTCTTGTATGGGATGGAGTAGAATCATAACCCGCTGCCATTTTTTTAAACAGTTGTTCCAACGCATAATGAATGGCACTGCCAAACTCCATTGCTTCACTTTTGCCATCGGGATTTCGAAGGATGCTTTTATAATAGAAGCCAAGTGGGCAGTTTAAGTAACTGTTAAGGGCAGACACATTCATTACAAACTTCTTCACGATAGGGGCAATGAAACCCGCTCCCAGCGATGGAATCTCCGGCCTGATTAAAGTTCTTTCCAACTTTAATTCGGCAGCTTCAACAACCGGAAGGGAATGTTGTGATAGAATTTCTGTAGTAAATCCGGTTGGCAAACATTCGATTCCCTTTGTATTATATTTTGACAATGATACCGAACCATTTGGAACTGTAAATAGTAAATGATTTAAAAAGCGGTACCGGTTATTTGCCCCCAGATGGTGAAATGAATTGGTAGTTGCAGGACTTAACTCTTCCATCCAATCAACCCATTTATTTTTCGCTGGCATTAACTCATTTGCATCTATGATAAAAAGGTAATCCAGTTCCCCGGTCCATTCTTCTTCTGGTTGAATGATTTGAATACCATCTGCAATGGCTGTTTGGTGGCTTATGCTTATTGGATAACCTTCTGCTTGCATGGTATCCAGTGCGACTATCAGTTGATTTAGTTGAAGTTCCGGATTTTGTGCTGTTTCTTTTTGTATAAAACCAGTCCATGCGTTCAACAACTGCATTAACCAAATGCGATCATCGCTTTTATTTGCATAAGTCAGTATCCGTGCATGCTGAAGTATCCTTTCAAGCAATGATTCAGGATTAAGATGGAGTGCGTCTTGTATCAATTTTTCTAAAATGGCGCTCACCGCTTTCAGTTCTTTATCCATTCCCAAATCAAATAAATCTTTTGCAGGCGCATTGGCTCTTTCCTGTAGTAATTGCCGGATAGCCGTTGGACTACTGCTGTATTTTTTACTGTTTACCTCTACCGATAACTTTGCAATTTCAATCGGTGGCACCTGGAAGAAATCGTAGTGCAATATTTCAAAAAGCAGCTCATCTCCTCTAAACGGTAGCTCAATTTCTGTACTGATGTAGCGTAGAAGTTGAATTATTTTTTTGATGAAAGGTTCCTGTAAAATATCAATCCTCCAATTGCTGTAAAAAGGGATTTTTTTTACGGCGAAGATTTGTTTCAATGCCTTATTAGGACCATCGTCTGGTGTAGCAATGCCGATACTGGCTGCGGCTACATTTTGCTGCAATAAAGCCACTACCTTGTTTGCAACCCCGGCTACTGCGGCTTCAACCGATTGATACGAAGTGATGGTTGGTAAATGCAAAAGTGGCGCTGCCTTCAAATGGATGATTTCGGACTCCATTTTTATTTCTATCCAATCAAATACAAGGTCACTTTTTTCATTCGGATAATGACTGCTGCCGACAGGTTCGTATTCATAATTGGTAAGCAGGATATTGGGCTGTTTATTTTCGCCCAATAGTAATTTCAATAATTTATTTGCTGGTTTGCTGTTAAATGTTTGCTCTTCGGCCTGTATGTATTGAAACTGGTGTTGGTAAACAGAAAGTAGTTTTTCATTTTCCTCCAATGTTTTGATGGCCATTTCAATCAAATCATCTGCCTCGTACCTGTTGTATTTTTGCAGGAGTTTTTGCCACTGGTCGAACTCGCCTATGCCAGCCCACAGCTTGTTAATCATACCAATTGTTTCATCCAGCCGTAAATTTTTAAAATTGTTTTGCGGCGCTTCACCTGCCAGCAGTTGATCCCTAAATGAATCGATTTGCTGATGCAGGAATGCTGTTGTAAACCCTTCTTGTTTAATAATATTGAAAAGTATTTTTAAATTGTTGATTTCGTGGTACACATCAGCTCTGTAATTTTTTAAAGGATGGCTTTTCGGAAAGGCTGCTATTAATTCTTTTAGTAGTTGAATCGTTTCCAGCGTAGAAATTAATTTCGGATGGTTGTTATTAAACTGCGAAACATGCGATTCCATTACCAATTCGCAGAACGAATGGATGGTATGAATGGGTAGTCTCGTTGCGTGATCCGGAATTAAATGAGCCAGTTCTTTTTTCACCGAATGAACAGATGAATCCGTTGGCACAAAACAAAGGATGTTTTCCGGCAATGCTTTCGAAGCAACCAATATGTTGGCAATTCGTAGCGAAAACAACCGGGGAATATTTGTTATTGATGTAAGTAAAGCCCGAACCGGTCCATTAGTTGTATCTACCAGTTTGCGTAATTGCTGGCTGTATTTTTCATTTGCCGTGTTAAAAGCATCATGCAAACTGGTTTGGTTGATCAACATTTTTCAAAGATAAGCCTGCACTTGCCAACTGTTTCTTTTTGCGGATATATACAAAACACTTGTAATGCCCGGCGAATAATTTTAATAACAGAGCAACAAAAGCAATCAAATATAGTTATACATGCAAAGCAACAGCATGAGCAAGGTTTATAGTATTAAAACAATTCAAAAATTACCCATCAGCCTTGATGAAGCCTGGGATTTTTTTAGCAGTCCAAAAAATTTAAAAGAGATTACTCCTGAAAATTTAGGTTTCAACATCGTCTCCCAACATCATGGCGATAAAATGTATCCAGGCCAGATCATTGAATATAAAGTGAGTCCGGTGTTAGGTATTCCGCTCTATTGGATGACGGAAATAACACATGTGGAAGACAAGAAGTTTTTTGTAGATGAACAGCGTTTTGGCCCCTATAGTATGTGGCACCATCAACATCATTTTAAAGAAGTAGAAGGCGGAGTAGAAATGACGGACATCGTACACTACAAATTACCGTTCTGGTTTTTAGGCGATATCGCCAATACGCTTTTTGTAAAGAAACAGTTAAAAGGCATTTTTGATCATCGCTTTGCGTTTGTAGAAAAGCGGTTTTCTAAAAAATAAATGTTACAAAATAAAAAAAGGTTCGAAATATTCAAACCTATTTAAAAGGTTACATGGTGAGGTAGAAAACAACTCAAGCAAAAAAAAACGCTGCTGTAATATTTGAACTCTTTCAAAGTCCCCCTTCGGGGGATTTAGGGGGCTTGGGGGCCATCTACCCCGGCATCCTCGTAATATACTTCTCCATCTGTTTTATCTGATCAGCAATTTGCGGAGTAGTTGGTTTTAGCGCTTTGGCTTTTCTAAAATATTCTTTACCAGCCCTGAATTCTCTTTTATTGATCATGATGGAAGAAAGCTGTAAGTAAGCGGCGGCTTCATTTTCCTTATCGGGTAAGCCGGAACGTATGGCACCACGAATATAACTTTCAGCCTGCTTCATGTCGCCTTTTTGCATAGCCAGCATACCCAGTTGCAATTTGTTTGCACCTTCTGCCTGTTTCATTTGGCCACCCATTAATCCGCTGCCATCGCCCATTAGCTCCTGGCTCTTTTTCAGGTTTGTTTCAGCACCTTCAAAATTCTGGTCCACCATATCAAGGTTGCCCTTAACGGTATAATAAACGGAACGAATGGGTTTGATTAGCAAGGCAGGAAACCAAATGGAAGCCAGTACTTTTTTAGCACCTTCCATATCGCCTGTCTCCATACATTCCTGTATCAGGCGCATTGGACCAAATACAAAATGACCTACAATTAACACCACTGCTGTAAGGTACAATACAAAAGATGGCCAAAACCCGGCCTGTATATTAGTGAAAATCGCCAGGGCTAAAAATGCAAAGCCCAACCAAAGGCGGTATTTAATAACTACGTTCAACCACTTCATGTTCTTAATAAATTAGGACGGCAAAGATAGGATTCGATTGTGAACTTTTGGTTTTCGATTTTGGGCGTGAAATTCCCGCTGGTAGTGGCCGACAGAAAATGGTTTACCTTGGTTTGGTGAAAATGTAAAAGGTTTCCCTGGTTGCCCCATTTAATGAAAGTTCTTCCTGACATTCCTGTGGAATTTGAAGCAGGCTAAATAAAATAGTTTAGTTGATTTGCTTTAGAAGCAGGCACGGCTAAACAAATTTTTACTAACTTGCGCCAGTTATTTTCAAATTTTGCATTGTAAACTGAAGGAATAACAAATGGTCCCGTAGTTCAATGGATAGAATAGAAGTTTCCTAAACTTTAGATGTGAGTTCGATTCTCGCCGGGACCACCACACCGGAAAGGCAAAAATTCTGTTTGCTTTTCCGGTTTTTTATTTCTTCTAAATCTTACTCCGGGGTGAGCAGAACTTTCGGTATTGAATTGGTCATTAAACAAAGGCACAGTGAAAGCTTTTTTGTCAGTTCTTTTTTTTGAAATTCATCTTCCCCTCCTCATCCCACATTTCCCGGTATAACTTGATATAGTCTGCCGTTGCTTGCTGGTTCAGATCAAAGTAGTAGCGGCAAAGTTTTCGGTATAGAAGCAAAATCGAATCATCAAAGCAAAAATCAAGTAAGCCATCAAGTAAGTGTTCAATTCCTTTTTGGTCGGTTCTTTTATGTTTGATGATATCCGTTACCAAAGGCTCATAAGCAGCATGCGCCTGTAGGGCTAGTTGTTGGCTGCGTTCTGCAAGAAGGCGGATGCTGTTCACCAGGTTCCTGTTATTTTTCATTGCGAAAGGTTTTGCAGTAATGGTAATTACCGGACCGTTTAAATGATCAAAAAATTCACCAGCAGTACTGATCCTTAAAATTAAGAAATAGTTGCCCATTCAATAGCGGATCTTTAAGTGTTGTTGGCAGGAAACGCTAAAGTCACATGGTTGTGGCGTACCCGCTTGTTATCTTCTTCGTATCAAGACCGTCAATTGACGGTCTTGATACGAAGGAATCAGCCAGGAAAGACAATTTATAGCATGGCCGATATAGGGTAAATTTGCAGGGGTGTTTGGCTGAACTGTTATGGTTTGTTTTGGTTCAGTACGGCCCCTCCTTGGTACCATCGGCATTAATTAACGGGGATGATATGGAGGAGGTAGGTGGGAGGGGCAATGCAGGGAAATTGGGTTTTTCGGGAAGCAGTTGGTGTTTGGTAAGCTAAAGCTGTTATAAGCATTTAGATAGTCTGCTGCCTTTATACCGGCCCGTTCCCATGGTGAAATCATGATACCCACCAGGTTTTTGTAAGAGATCCGCAAAAATGAATTCAGTTTGTATTGTTCAGTTTTTTCCTATGGAGTCCGGGTGCGTTGGTTTCGATGTACTTAAATGTCAGCAGCTTCGGAAGATGAGTTCATTGTCTGTTTTAAATATCACCAAAAATAGTATTTGGATGATGGAATTTTAACAGGGTCGAAAGAGCCTGTTAATTTCCAGGCAAGTACAATCATTTCTAAAAAATAATATCGGCTATTTCTGTTTATCCCTGTTAAAGGGATCTAAATCAATACATTCTGTTTTTTATAATAATATTTAATGTAAATTATTGCTCCCTTACACCATGGCATGAATCAAAACCCTGAACAACTAGCCCGTGATATTATCGACGCCGATCTCATTCGGTGCGGTTGGGTGATTCAGCCAAAATCAACAATCAATTTAAATGCAGCCTTAGGAGTGGCCATCAGGGAATATCAAACAGATATTGGTCCGGCCGATTATGTACTTTTTGTAAATAAACTGCCGGTAGGAATCATTGAAGCCAAGCTTGCCGAGGAAGGCGTTCACCTGACTATGCACGAAGAGCAGACGGATGGTTACAGAACAACCAAATTGAAATACCTCAACAATCAACCCCTGTTTTTTGGCTACGAAAGCACCGGTGAAGTAACCAGGTTCACCGACTACCATGATCCCAAACCAAGAAGCAGACCAGTGTTTACCTTCCATAGGCCGGAAACATTGTTGGAATTTAGCAGGCAGGATAAATCTTTACGAACAAGATTACTGGATATACGGGCATTACCCGAACTCGGCTTAAGAGATTGCCAAATTCTCGCCATCAACAAACTGGAGCAATCCTTTAAAGATGCCAAGCCAAAAGCCCTGATACAAATGGCCACCGGCTCCGGTAAAACTTTTACCGCCATTACGTTTATTTACCGCTTATTAAAATACGCCAAAGCCAAACGCATATTGTTTTTGGTTGACACCAAGAATTTGGGCGAACAAGCAGAACAGGAATTTATGGCTCATGTTCCCAATGATGATAACAGGAAGTTCACGGAACTCTATGGCGTAACAAGATTGAAAAGCAGTTTCATTCCTGCCGATAACCAGGTGTACATTTCCACCATACAAAGAATGTATTCCATTTTGAAGGGAACTGAAATGGATGAAAGCTCAGAAGAGCAATTTTGACCTGCGTGTCAACCCTGATTAAAATTATGATACAGGGCAGACACATGGGTCTGGCCCTACGGATACAATCGTAATGCGGGAATATCGGGGTGTCCCAAATGGATATTATGATATTGTGAAAACGTAGGGGTTGACCTGCGTGTCAACCCTGTTTAAAATTATGATACAGGGCAGACACATAGGTCTGCCCCTACGGATACAATGGTAATGCGGGAATATCGGGGTGTCCCAAATGGATATTATGATATTGTGAAAACGTAGGGGTTGACCTGCGTGTCAACCCTGTTTAAAATTATGATACAGGGCAGACACATGGGTCTGCCCC
>JBGSMI010000057.1:0-8805 GCA_041740215.1 Ferruginibacter sp. | reverse complement strand
GGTAAATTTCATTTTTTCGGTTTCTTCAATTTCTTAATATCTTCTTCAATTTCTTTCAGGCTCTGTTCTTTTTCAATCGCATTTTGAGCCAGCTTATATTTCTCAAACTCATCGGCTGATTTCTGTAAGGCGCTTTCGTGGCTTATTTTTCCTGCATGTGTCAGCAGTTCCCTGCCGTTGAGTTGCAAAATACTGTCTAACCGCTCTATCCAGTCTTTCATGTACATGGGGGTGCGTTGCTGTGCCATGGTTTCGGCAAAGGCCAGGTATTGCTCTGCCAGCAAACCCAGCAATTTTATTTCGTCTTCATTCAGGTAGTTTTTTGCAATGCTGATGTCTGATTTTTTTATGGCATCAGTATTTTTCTTATCCAGCGACTGCATGCCCAGCAAAGGCAAAGCGGCATCTGCCCGGCGGTAAACCAGTTCTGCTGCTGTTTGCCGGCTGATGGCCCATAAAAGTTTGTTTTGGATTACTTTAAAAAAGCTGGTTGTTTTTTCGTCTTTGGAATCGTAGTCAATACTGGTGGTATAGATGTCTTTTATTTTTTGATAAAAGAAACGTTCCGAAAGGCGTATTTCCCGGATGCGTTCCTGCAATTCGTTAAAATAATTCATGGAACTGCCTTGCTTAAACCGGTCGTCGTTAAGGGCAAAGCCTTTGATAATATATTCTCTAAGGCGCTGGGTGGCCCAAATACGGAATTGCGTACCCTGTGCAGATTTTACCCGGTAACCAACGGAAATAATTACATCAAGGTTAAAGTGCTCTATCTCTCTTTCTACACTTCGGTTACCTTCCGTTTGAACTGTTCGGAATTTCCGAACAGTTGCCCCTGCATCAAGCTCGCTTTCATCAAACACATTTTTAATATGTTCGCTAATGGTGGCTTTGGATTTTTGAAACAGTTCGCAGAGTTGTACCTGTGTTAGCCAAACGGTTTCTTCTTCCAGGCGTACATCTATCCTGATGTTTCCATCGGAGTTTCGATATAGAATAATTTCACTGTTCATTACACTTTATTATTATCATCAATTAAACGATACATTGGCCGAACGGGTAATAGTAAGCCCCAACTGGTTGGGATTACAAAACTACATATATCTAATACAGAAGCACCCCTGATGCCAATATAATATCTTATTTCTGTCTGTTTTTCTACCGTGTTGATAATCGTTCTGTTAGATTTGTTTGAAAGAGGTATTGAAGGTTTTTCCGTTCTACACTAATAACTTTTATTAAGTCTGTTCCATTTTTTTCCTCTTTGTTAGCTACCTATCAACAATTGCTACTAATATACTGCACAAGCGATATAAGCCTGAATAATTAAACTTGAACAATTCACCATTTTCGCCCGCCGGATATAAAAAAGTTCAGCTATCCGGGCAAGCCGCTGTTGCGTCTCCGACCAACAGCCGAAGCCCAGCTTTACTCCAAGCAACGTCTCTCAATCAGCATTGTGTGTGGGCCGGGGACGTTGCGCCTATCACATATACTACATGACTTTATTAACGGCAATAGGTGACCATATTCATTTTGTTACCTCCTGTCAATTGCCAAAACAACGTCTCTCAATCAGCATTGTGTGTGCGCCGAGGACGTTGCGCCGATCACGCATACTACATGACTTTATTGACGGCAATAGCTGACCATATTCATTTTGTTACCTCCTTTCAATTGGCAACGCAACGTCCTTCCTTCGCACAAAGCCAGGCGAAGAGACGTTGCTGGGAATAATAGTGGCGCACGGTAGCAGTTGCGTGGTTTTATTCCAAGCAACGTCTCTCAATCAGCATCGTGTGTGGGCCGGGGACTATGCGCCTATCCCGCATACTACATGACTTTATTGACGGCAATAGCTGACCATATTCATTTTGTTACCTCCGTTCATTTGGCAACGCAACGTCCTTCCTTCGCACAAAGCCAGGCGAAGAGACGTTGCTGGGAATAAGTAGTTGCTATTTGTATTTTGTATAATTGTCATTATTTCTCCAAAAATCGTGGCAGGCATTAATGTGACCGTTTGAAAAGGTAACATCGTTTTTTGCATTTCGCCAGTCACCAATGAGCCCCATATCCTCACAAAGCTTAAAAAAACCGTCCCCTTCCTCCATTGATTTCGATAAGACGACAGCACTCAATAGTGGCCTTTTATTTTTATACTCGTGTCTCGATATTTCCCCCAGGATTCGGCCTATCTCAGTTCTGTCTGAGGGATTATAATGCATGTCTAATTTGAGATTACTTTGATTGCAAAGGTCCTGGTAATGTATGATCGTTTTCTTCCGGGCAACTTCAATCAACTTATTTCTTACTGTTGTATTCATTGGAATTTAGTTTAGTTTGTAGACTTTTATTCTTCAATTTTTTCTTCCTCCAAACGAATTTTTTCTTCTCTCTCCTCCTTGCAATTATCACAAATCTTATCCCATTCCATTTTGTAGCCATAACACACAGGACAGGTTTCTGCCGCTTCTTCTGCTCTCTTCTTTTTACGCTCACAACTGTAGCATAGATCATCATAATCACTTTTACTCCCTCCACATTCAGGGCAGGTAATATCTTGTTGATCTTGTTCTATATCATTTTGCAGTCTATATTGGCCTGTACTACTGCAGCCTTCTTCGCTATTAAGCGTTACAGTGAATTCATATCCACGATCGCTGGTAAAACTACATTCGCCATCACTAATGTCTTCTGCACTAAAATGTGTTTCATCCAGCCAACCCCCGTTTGGCCAATCAATTTGTATCAGCTCGTTGCTTTTAACTTCCACATTTAACTGGTAGGTATTGCGTGTGCCGGTATTGGGGTTATAGTATTCCACATCAGCGCACCATGTGCCATCTTTATAGCCAGCATCCTTATCCTCCTGCTCAACAGCATCAGCATAATTCTCATCAGTATTGCCCGTGCCACAGGAGCACACAAAAATTATTAAGGCTATTAGTAAGACAGTATGAACAATAGTTTTGGGCATTTATAACTCTATGTTAGCTTGGTATTTTCTAATTATTCTTCTTAAAATTCTCCGCCTGCTCAAATATCTCTACATACACTTCATCCCTCTCTACAGGTGGATAACCAAATTCATCCAGCAAGAGTATCAAGCCAACTTTTAAGGCCGATTTAATATCGTCCCTTTTATTCCAGTCCGGAAATTTAGCCTGGCCTTCTACCAACTCTTTTACAGCTTTGGCCAGTTCAATCAATTTATCTTCCGGGTAATTAAAATCATACTTTATACAAAGCTCTTTCAGGATATCGTAAAATGCTTTTTCTTCAAAGTCTATTCCCAGGGCATCGCCTGCAGAAAACTCTTTGTGTACTTCCAGGATTAAATTGGTGAGCTGCTCGGCCATTTCCTCGTAAACTTCGCTCCGTAAAATATCGCTTTCATCCCGTTGATTGTAGCGCTCTACCAGCACCTGCATCTTTTTTGTAAAGTCAACGCCTTTTACTTTGTTTACTTTTTTTATTTCGCCAATTACTTTTGCAATAGCTGCTGCAGCAATTTGATTTTGGTGTTGGGCAATTTAATTTTATCAATCTTGGCTAAATAATCCTCGTCAAACAGATCTTGCTCGGTTTCATCTTCGTTGCCCAGTTTAAAAATCTCCTGCACACCGTCGCTTTGCAAGGCATCCTTTATCATTTCTCTTACTCTGGCATTCATCTGTGCAGTGTCTGGTGTATCGCCACGGGTTAGCTTGAATACGATGGAACGAACTGCCAGGTAAAAATGGGTGTGATCTTTTTCGTCTTGTAGCAGGCGTTCGCTACCTACGCATATATCGTAAGCGGCTTTGAGGCGCTTCACCAGACCCATAAAACGGGTTTCAAACTCTTTGGTTTGCTGGGCAAATTCGGCAGCCATGTTCAATGTATTCAACTGCTCTATGGTGGTACCTTTAAAATATTTGCTACTGTCGAATGTATGAAACAGCTTAGCCAGTAGGTCCAAATGATTTCTTACGATAATTAAAGATTCGGCTATGTCTTCAAAATTATCTTCATCGCCTTTATTGTATTTGGCCAGTGCCAGGTTCATTTGTTTTTTAATACCGATATAATCCACCACAAGGCCTTTGTTCTTGCCCTCATACTTGCGGTTTACCCTGCTGATGGTCTGTATTAAATTATGCTGCTGGATGGGTTTATAAATGTAAATACTATCCAAAAAGGGAACATCAAAACCGGTAAGCCACATATCTACCACAATGGCAATTTTAAAATTAGATGCTGCGTTTTTAAATTCAGTATCTAAAGTTTTGCGGTAATCTGAAGTGCCCAGTAACTTATACATGGTATCATCATCATCCTTGCCCCTGGTCATAATCATTTTGATTCGTTCCATTGGCTTTATCTTCTTTTGCTCTTCTTCTTCGCTTAGTTCCACATCATCTGCAGCCACTTTTATTTCGTTCCATTCCGGGCGCAGGGCAATTACATTTTTGTAAAACTCATAAGCGATTTCCCTGCTGCTGCACACAAACATGGCTTTGCCTTTTACAGTGGCCCCTTCCGAAATTCTGTTTTCGTAATGTGTTACAAAATCTTCTGCTAAGTCCTGCAACACTTTGGGGTCACCCAATATGTTGTTCATCTTTGCCGATTCTTCTTTGCTTTGTTCTACCTGGTATTCGTTGGCGCCAGCTTCGGCTGCCGCTTCGTAGTACTTTTCTATTTCCGATAGCTTCTCATTGTTTAAAAGCACTTTGGCGGCTCTACCTTCATACACAATTCTTACCGTTATTTCATCCTTTACAGATTCTGTCATGGTATAGGCATCTACTACTTTGCCAAACACATCCAGCGTGGCATCTATGGGTGTGCCTGTAAAGCCAACAAACGTCGCATTGGGCAAAGAGTCGTGCAGGTATTTGGCAAAGCCAAATGTTTTGGTAACGCCTTTATCAGTTATTTTAATTTTTTGGTCAAGGTTTACCTGGCTGCGGTGTGCTTTATCCGAAATACAAATCACATTGGTTCTGTCACTCAGCAATTGAGTATCTTCCGTAAACTTGTGTATGGTGGTTAAGAACACTCCCCCACTTTGTCGGCCTTGTATCAGCTCCCGCAGGTTAGCCCGGCTTTCTACACTTACCACCGTGTTATCGCCAATAAATCTTTTGGCATTGGTAAACTGTCCACTCAACTGATCATCCAAATCTGTCCGGTCGGTAATCATTACAATGGTAGGGCTGGCAAACCATTCGCTTTTCATCAGCAACCTTGCCAGGTAAAGCATGGTAAAACTTTTACCGCATCCTGTTGCACCGAAGTAAGTACCGCCTTTTCCATCACCGTTGGGTTTTTGGGCTAACTTAATATTCTCAAATAAACGTTTGGCTGCGTAGTATTGCGGATAGCGACAAACTATTTTTTCATTTTTCTTTGAGCTATCGGGTATATAAATAAAGTTGCGGATAATGTCCCGCAGCCTGTTTTGATTCAACATCCCCTGTACCAGGGTAAACATACTGTCTATTCCATCCACGTCTTTTGCCAAACCTGCCACCCTACGCCATGCATAATAAAAATCGTAAGGGGCAAAAAAGGAACCTGCCTTATTGTTGATGCCATCGCTGATAACACAAAAAGCATTGTACTTAAACAATTCAGGAATATCTCTTCTGTATCTTTTGGTTAACTGCACAAAGGCTTCATGAATAGTACACTCTTCCCGGATGGCGCTTTTAAATTCAAACACCACCAACGGCAACCCATTGATATAAATAATACCATCGGGTATGCGCTTTTCTGAACCTACAATTTCTAACTGGTTTACAAATTTGTAGATGTTGTAATTGGGTGGATATTGTTCTTGTGGCTCTGCAACAATAAAATCCAAATCGGGACTGGCCAATTGTGCTTCCAGGCCGTTGTAATCGATCAACTCAATATGAATGTCCTTTTGGTTGCGATCTTCCCGCTTCAAAATAAAGCCATCACTTAACCAGCGCAAAATGGTTTTATTACTTTCGTACAGGTCGCTTGCAGGCAGGGTCTTTAGTTGAAGAACAATAGACCTGGCTTCGTTAGCAGTAAGTTGTTTGTTTTTGTATTTAGTGAGCAAATAAATGAGTAAATCTTCTTCAATCAATACTTCATCCACGGCCCGTACAATTGTATTGCCCAGGTGGTGGAGAAATCCTTCCTGCCCCAATAACTCAATAAAAGCCTTTTCTAATTTTTCTTCTGTGAATTTCATCCTTCGTTTGCTATTTCAATAGTCCATTTAATTGTAGCTAATCTTTCTTTTATTCTTTTCAATGTAGCCAGTATATCTGCCTCATTCGGCAAAGTATCACCGTATACTAAATTTTTGAAATCTCCATTGTAAACTACTTTTAATGCTTCCCAAGCATTCTCTAAATCCTTAAATAGTAAGGCTTCGTTAGGGTGATGAATCAGCCATTCATTTGAATTCTTATAACTGGCAACATCATCATTTGCTACTTTCAAAAGCATATCCTCAAATGCTGTTGAATCGAAGAAATCGGAAAACTCTTTTTGTTGTAATAGTTGGTGCAGGTCATAAGTGTGTCTTACTTTTTTCTTCAAATCATCAAATGGATTTTCTCCGTATGAAAACCTTACCAGGCTCATTATTTTTTCGCAGATAGTTCTTGTTGGTTCTAAAACCAACAGTTCAAATGGCAGTAATCCATTTGCTGCAGCTATATCTTGTTGTCCATTTTTAAGCATCATACTGCCAACAAATGAACTAATCGTTTTTGTTGTATAAGGTTCAAAATAGCCAAGCCATGTAGCTTCCACAACAATCACATCTCTTACCTGACCATAACTTCCCTCAAATTCCTTTGCATAAGTGTGTGCCGTTTTACGGTTCATGCCCATTTTTTGTGTTAGTTCTGCTATTTCTACCTCGGGCAATACATCAGCTACAACCTTGCCTATCTTCTTTATTTTGTTGGTGAGCTGGTTATTTGATTCTCCTTCATGTCTTAGTACCACAAGGTCTATGTCTTCCGAAAACCGTTCTATCATTTGATAACACTTCGATAATGCTGTTCCACCTTTAAATACACTGTGTTTGCCAATTTCATTATTAAATATTATGTACAATGCAAAAGTTACCCAATAATCTTTTTCAATATAAATAGCTGGTATTTTCATTTGGTCGGCTGTGAACTGAACCGCTTGCCGAAAAAGTGTTTTATCTAAGTGCAGTTTCATACTATATTCCATTTTTCTGTGTTGGTTAATATTTTTGCTGCTCCTGATAGCTTGTATTTTGTTATTGGGTTTAGCGTTTTGTATAGTAGTTCGCTAAGCGAATTCTGCCGCATTTCATCCAGCAGGCAGCCTAATAAGGCCTTTGTTGCCGGTGGATATTTTACTGCCAGCCTTACCAAAGTACGCTGCTCATTTTCTGATAAACTTTTAAGAATTGCCAGTAGACGTTTAACAGAAGATTCAATAGTTGTATCGGGGATTTTTTTTATGTACCTGATGGCGTCCAGTATCCGAAGCAGAGGAATATTCTCTTTGGTAATGGTGTTTTTCTGTTTACTGAATGAAATGGTATAACGCTCCCGTTTAAAATTTGGTCGCACTTGATTTTTTCCAATCTGTATGGTATTGCTTACCTGTGTGGTCAATCCCAGTTGATTGTAAATACTGTAACCGGTCAGGTACCCTGTAATTTTTCCATCTTCTTCCAGCAGATCTTTTACCACCTGTGCCTGGTTGGGCTGCAGGTTTCCAAATATGGTGGTTTCGGGTTTATAGTATTTGCCCTTGGCAAGCTTTACTATTTTACCTGAACTGGCCATCCGGTTCAATGCCTTTATCAATGCTTCCTTCTTATTCACCTCAGTAAGAAAGTCCACATAGGTGAATACATAGCCCTTGGGGAGCCTGTCGACGGAAGATACTATGTAGTCGGCCACTTTCATTACTTATTTATTGTACAAAGCTAATGACATTGTCCAGTTTATTAGTCAAAAAACTGGACAATTTAAAATGAAATTTGAATATCAATCATGGTGTATTTATCTTCGCTATCTTGATAGCGAAGATAAATACACCACCCACTTTCTTTATTTCGCCCACTTAGAAGGATGTCTTCTTTACAATACACTCATAAACAAAGTGAAGGGAAAGTTTTCATTTCCCAGCGACTCGATAAAAGCCTTTTCTAATTTTTCTTCGGTGAATTTCACCCCTTGTAAAATTTATCATCTTTCCATTCATTGGGGTTGTTATCCCAATGAAACCGCAAAAAAGCATGAGTAACAACAATTCCTAACCTGGACAAGCCAGAACCAGAAAGGAATAAGTTGTAAATTTAGAAAAAAATTTAAATGGAACTTCTAACCAAACGCTACGAGGATAAAATTTCTGGTGTATTAAGTTGCTACGACAGAATTGTTTTAAAAGGTACATTGCCTACTCTTTGTTATGCCCAGGGCATGACAAATTATTTGTACAGCAAAGACATTTTAATATTTGATTACACAAAATTTGCCGATCCATTAAGATAGCAGTTAAGATTAAATGCGGAGCAATTAGCGACTAAAAATGGTCTGAAAATAGAATTTGTGAGAAGCAGTAAAGCGAGGAAAGAAGATATTGTGAGAAAACATTTTGATGCCAATAAAACAGGGCTTGTGTATGTATTTTCAGCCATGGAAGCCTGTCACAGCTATGTGCCATGGCACGATAAAACATCACACAAAACATTTTTAAAAGATACACAGGGAAAATGCCTTCATTATTATTTTTACTTTAACGATCCCGATATAGGCTTTGGTTATGTACGGGTACCCACCTGGT
>JBGSMI010000053.1:0-35282 GCA_041740215.1 Ferruginibacter sp. | reverse complement strand
CCAATTCATTTTCGTCATTTTACTTGTATAAAGGAGGAGTGGGTTTACCGCTGCCGCTGAGGTTGATTTCTTTTAGCGGAATAGTACAAAATAAAAACACCTTGCTTAAATGGGTTACCGGCAATGAAATTAATGTGTCTCATTTTGAAATTTGGCGCAGCACTGATGGTCAAAATTTTACCAAGGTTGGTATCACAGCAGGTCAGGTGGGCATTGGTGAAAACCGATACCAGTTTACCGACTACAATCCTTCGCAAGGCATTAATTATTACCGACTGAAAATGATTGATATAGATGGCAAGTTTAGTTACAGCCCCATTGTAAAAATTAATGTGAATGAAAAATACAACATCACCATTCAGCCAAACCCGGCGCAAAGCTATTTTACCATAAGCGGTGCTTTTGCCTATCATACAATAGTAATTACAGATGTAAGTGGCAGGATAGTAAAGCAATTAAAAAAGCAACCGAATGACAGGTACGAGATAATGGGCATCACAAAAGGAATATATTTTATCCGATTGATAAATGAAAAAGAAACAGCGGCTGTTAAGTTGATTATAGAATAAAAGATGGCAGCATGCAGAATAGGCAGCAATTAGGTGGGGCAGGCAACTGTATATAAATCTATCAGTTTAAATATTCCAGTCTGTTTGCTTGCAGTTGTAATTTTTACAACCAACACAAACGGGTATTAATAGTTCAACAAAAAGCCACTAGAAAATAGTGGTTTTTTGTTGAATGCTTTTGTCATTTTACTTTTTATCTCCATCAAAAAATCCGCTCAGCTTTTCTTTTACATCGTCAAAAACTTCTGCTGCTTTAATGGTTGCATTTTTTGCCAAATCTTCTATATTCTGACCAGCTTCACCCGGTATCACATCGCTGATTCTATCCAGCATGTTAGCCTCAGCAGCTTTGGGAGCTGCAGGATCAGGAATTGCAGTGGTTGCATCAATGGTACTGGTAGTCTCGGCAGCCGATCCAAACAAATTGTCTACTGCACCCGCCATCATCGGAAACTTTTCCTTTACAAAATCTTTCATGGTTTCCAAAGCTTTATTAGCCTGTTCGGTACTAATGCCAGCTTTTTCAGTAAGACGTGTTATTAACTCTTGCATATTTTGTTATTTAAATTGTTGAATTGTAAAAGTCTACATTGCTAAAATCAGAATACAATTTAAACCCAATAAATGGTAACGAACTTCAAATTGAACATTTATTAACAAAAACGGATTGAAAAAATTGCGACCGAAAGGTTTTATTTTTCTACAGATACGTTTGTCTCTACGAACCCATTGCTTTATTCCGTGTCGTAGCGGTCTACTTTTTCTATACCAGGCAATTGAAGTAACCTGTTACAAAGTTCATCCAGCTCCTCTTTATCATGAACGAATATTTTAAAATTCCCAACAAATAGCCCTTCCTTTGCTTCCATCGTCATTGCAGAAATATTAAACTTTAATTCGCCGCTTACCAGGTTGGTTATTTTATGAATGACGCCCACGTCATCCAGCCCAACAATTTTCAATCCGGTGAGGAAAGAAATCTCTTTGTTTTTGGCCCACTTGGTTTTAACCACCCGATGTCCATAATTCGACATCAGCCTCGCAGCATTCGGACAATTGGTGCGATGTATTTTTAGTCCTTCACCAGTCGTTACAAATCCAAATACGTCATCACCTGGTATTGGCTTGCAGCAATTGGCCAGGGTGTACATAATCCGGTCGCTGCTTTCTCCAAAAATGATGAGCTCGGTATCTTTCTTGTTATAGTGCCTTACGTTTACATCGCCATCATTTTTTTCTTCTACTTCTACCTTTATTGGCTTAGGCGGATATAGGCGGTCGCCCGATGCAGTAAACTCCTTAATTTCTTTTAAATCAATTTTTTTCGTGGCGATCTCATACAATAAATCAAGAGACGAGTTTACCTTATAATAAGTAGCCAGTTCTTCCAGGTTGTGCTGGGTCATCATGCCACCAATTGCATCCAGCTTTTTCTGCAAAATATACTTACCATCTTCGGCAACTTTTCGCTTTTCTTCTTTTAAGGTATCCTTAATTTTTTGTTTTGCCTTACTGGTCACTACCAGGTTCAACCATTCCTGGTTAGGTTTCTGCTTAGCACTTGTTATAATTTCAATTTGATCTCCGCTACGTAATTTATGCCCGATGGGTACCAGTTTGTGATTCACTTTGGCACCAATACATTTACTCCCCACAGCAGTATGTACTCCAAAAGCAAAGTCAAGCGCAGTAGCTCCAATCGGCAACATTTTCACATCTCCTTTGGGTGTGTACACATATATTTCCTCCGCCAGAAACGAGGTTTTAAAATCCTGTAGAAAATCAATCGAGTTGGAATCCTGGTTATGCAATGCTTCTCTTATCTGATGAAACCATTTATCAAAGCGGCTTTCATCGGTTGTGCCTTCCTTATATTTCCAGTGAGCCGCCAACCCTTTTTCGGCAATTTCATTCATGCGCTTGGTGCGTATCTGCACTTCCACCCATTTGCCCTGTGGCCCCATTACGGTAGTATGCAACGCTTCGTATCCGTTGCTTTTAGGATTGCTCAGCCAGTCTCTCAATCTTTCGGGAGAGGGGTTGTATTCGTCGGTAATAATACTATACACTTTCCAGCAGTCGCCCTTTTCATTTTCATAGGGCGAATCAACGATAATACGTATTGCAAACAAGTCATACACTTCTTCAAAGCTTACTCCCTTTTTCTTCATTTTGTTCCAAATAGAGTGAATGCTTTTTGGCCTTCCATGAATTTCAAATTTAAAATCAGCTTTCTCCAGCTTCTCTTTCAATGGGCGGATAAAGTCGTTGATAAACCTGGTACGTTCTCTTTTAGTCTCCTGTAATTTTTGGGCAATATAGCGGTAAGTATCTGGCTCAAGATACTTCATCGAAAGATCTTCCATTTCAGTTTTAATAGCGTATAAGCCCATGCGATGTGCAAGTGGTGCATACACATACACCGTTTCGCTACTGATCTTTAACTGCTTTTCCCGCTTCATGCTGTCAAGCGTTCGCATGTTGTGCAACCGATCAGCCAGCTTTATCAATATCACTCTTGGGTCATCGGTAAGCGTAAGTAGTATCTTCTTAAAATTCTCTGCCTGCTGGCTGGTGTTGGTATCTATTACTGTGCTGATTTTGGTAAGACCGTCAACAATCTTGGCAATCTCTGTTCCAAATTCCCGCTGCACATCCTCCAGCGAAATGTCCGTATCTTCTACCGTGTCGTGCAATAAAGCACAGATGGTACTTCGGATACCCAATCCTATTTCTTCCACACAAATTTTTGCCACAGCCAGTGGATGCAGAATGTATGGCTCACCGCTTTTACGGCGCATGGTTTTGTGGGCATCCACCGCCATTTCAAAAGCAGTACGCAATAATTCCTTATCACCCGTTTTTAACTTCGGTTTCAACTCTCTTAATAAACCACGATAATGCCGGAGAATTTCCTTTTTTTCTTCGGCCTCATTTAGATTGTATTTGGTGTTTGGTACTGTTAATTCCATGAATAAAACGAATTTACGAAAAAACACCATCCCCCAAAGTAGAGTTAACCGAACCTTTCGATAAAATATTGAAGAAGCGATTCATGAAACTGTATAAAAATTATCTACAGATCAAAATTAGATGAGAGAGTGAAATAAATTAACCTGCAAAAATCATCTTCAAGAAAAGCGTCTAAATATTTTTCATCTTTTATCAAAATTCCCTACTTTTGCACCCCTTAACCGGATGTGGCGAAATTGGCAGACGCACCAGACTTAGGATCTGGCGGAGTGATCCATGTAGGTTCGACCCCTATCATCCGGACATTTTTCATAAGTTGATAAGTTGGATGGTTGATCGGTTAGCAGCCATTTTGCTTTCTGATTCTTCCTTCTCTTATCAACTTTTTTAACTTTAAACACAACAACATTTCCCCATTATGGCAACAGTAGCAAGAGAGAATATTAGTCTCCTGAATGACAAAATCATCGTTAAAGTGAGTAAAGAAGACTATTTCCCTACGTTTGAAAAGAAGTTAAAAGAGTACAGTAAAACCGTAAATATGCCAGGTTTTAGAAAGGGAATGGTTCCCGTTGGCATGATAAAAAAAATGCACGGTCTTTCCGTCTACACTGAAGAAGTTCTTAAAGTAGTAGAAAAAGAATTATATGCATACCTCAATACCGAAAGGCCGGATATTTTTGCACAACCACTTGCATTGGATGCTGATATCCGCAAACTGGATCTGAATAACCCTGCTGAATATGAGTTTGGTTTTGAAATTGGCCTGAAGCCTGCTTTTGAAATTGCGCCTTTGGATAAAGCTGGTTTAACCTTCAACAAAGTGAAGGTTACTGAAGAAATGGTGGAAGAAGAAGTAAGCCGTATGCTGATCAAAGGTGGCAAAATGACTGAACCTGAAATGATTGCCACAGAAGAAGATGTATTGAACATTTTATTTACTGAATGTGATGAAAGTGGAGCGGCAATTGAAGGTGGAGTAGTGAAAGAAAACCCGGTGATTCTTAAATATTTTACACCTGCATTGCAGGAACAGTTGAAAGGAAAAAAAATCGCTGAGTTGATTGTATTGCAATTATCTGAAACTTTTGAAGGCGATAAGTTGGAAATGATGTTGCAAGATCTTGGTTTTGAAAAAGATGACCAGGTTGCTGCAAAAAAATATTTCCAGTTAACTATTGTAAAAATTGGATTGATTGAAAAAAGAGAACTGGATGAAACTTTCTTTGGTGAAGTATTCCCTGGAGCAGCTATTGCAACAGAAGCGGAATTCAGACAAAAACTTAAAGAAGAAATTGAACAATACTGGGAAGGGCAAAGCCGTAAACAGTTGCACGATCAAATTTATCACTACATGCTGGACAAAACCGAAATGGATTTTCCGGCAGCATTTTTAAAGCGTTGGTTACAAACCGGCAGTGAAGAACGAAAAACCGCCGAACAGGCAGAAGAAGAGTTCCCTGTTTTCAGCAACCAGTTAAAATGGACGTTGATCAGTGATAAATTAATCAAGGAAAACAATTTACAGGTAACCCAGCAAGAGCTAAGGGCATCAATGACCAGTGAAATTATGCGCTACATGGGTGGTGCAAGTTTGGGCGGCGATACAAGTTGGATAGATAGCTATATCGACAGAATGATGAAGGATGAAAAGCAGGTGGATGCAAGCTATCGTCGTCTTATAACTGACAAATTATTCACTTTTGCAGAGACCCAGGTAAAGCCAACTGAAAAAGAGGTAACCGGAGAAGAATTGGCAGGAATGCAGCACCACCATCATTAATCGGTATTTGATTACCCGGAAATGGCCTGAAATATATTCGCCGAAGCAATTTGCTTCGGCGTTTTTTGTAGCCTGTAACCCCGCCAGCCAGCTTTGAGGTCTGGAACCTGTCTACCCTTTTTCAATTCTTAATTGTCCATTAACCCAAAAGTTTACTTTATTGTTTCAAGAGACATGTAAACAAAAAATTGCTGATTCAATAAAAAGTTTTAGAAATTAAACACCAACCCTCACATCCGACTTTTTGTCGCCCTTTTTTTTATAGCATAATATTTGGGTTCCCTCAAACAACTATATTTGTTATCCTAAATATTATATCTGATGGATTTTGGAAAAGAATTTGAAAAATACGCTGTAAAGCACAAAGGCATTAGCAGCAATCTGCTAAATGATTACAATAATAAAAATGGTGCTAGGTTTAATGCACAACAGTCCTTTTCAGGTGAAGTGGGCGTTATAACCAATCTTACCCCCAATATTATTGAAGAAAGGCCCATGAACGTTGCCGTTATGGATGTGTATAGCCGTTTAATGATGGATCGGATAATTTTTATGGGCTATCCTGTTTCCGACGAAGTAGCGAACATCATCACCGCTCAGTTTTTGTTTCTGGAAAGTACCGACCGTACCAAAGATATCCAGATGTACATCAATTCACCGGGTGGAAGTGTGTACGCAGGATTGGGCATGTATGATACCATGCAGTTTGTGACGCCTGATATCGCAACCATTTGTACGGGCATGGCAGCAAGTATGGCAGCCGTATTGATGTGTGCAGGCTCGCCCGGCAAACGTACTTCACTAAAACATAGCCGTATAATGCTTCACCAGCCCAGTGCGGGTGCTGGCGGACAAGCTAGTGACATTGAAATTACCGTGAATGAAATTAAAAAGATTAAAAAGGAATTGTATGACGTAATCGTTCATCATACAGGCCAGCCTTATGAAAAAGTAGCTGAGGATTGCAGCCGTGATTATTGGATGACTTCCGCCGAAGCCAAAGAATATGGCATTGTGGATGAAGTATTGACCATCAATCCACGAAAAGCAAAAAAGGATTAAATAATTGAACAGCAGCAGTAATAACATTATTAATAACCCTGTTAGCCGAATCATACTGATGTAAGTTAGCAGCTTTCTAAGCCCTTTCAGGGGTTTGGGTCAAAAATTTTACCAATGACTTATTATAATAATAAAGGAACACGTTTCGATGACGAAGAAGAAACACCAAAAGAATTGCCAGAAAATCCGATGGAAAAAATGGTAAGCGGATGGCAGTTTGACAAAAAATTTATTGAACAACGCAAGATTTTTCTATGGGGCGTAGTAGATGATAAAAGTGCTAAAGACATTACGGCCCGCCTGCTTTACCTTGAAGCAATCGATCCCGGAAAAGAAATTACGTTTTATATCAACAGTCCCGGTGGCGTAGTTACCAGTGGAATGGTAATTTACGATACCATGCAAATGATTAGCTCGCCAGTAAGTACTGTATGTATGGGTATGGCAGCAAGTATGGGTAGTATTTTATTGAGCGGCGGCGCAAAAGGAAGGCGTTTTATTTTCCCTAGTGGCCAGGTAATGATTCACCAGCCAAGCGGTGGTGGACAAGGCGTAAGTGCGGATCTGGAAATTATGGCAGTCCAAATATTAAAAATAAAACAAATGGGTGCAAAAATTTTAGCCGATAATTGCGGACAGACTTATGAAAAAGTGATGAAAGATTTTGACCGTGATTTCTGGATGGATTCAAAAGAATCGGTCGCTTATGGCATTGTTGATGGAGTGATGGGTAAGTTATAATATTTATTTTTATTGATTTTTTTATTGGCCCCATCTTTTGGGGCCTTTTTATTGCTGTTTTAATTAAGTGAATACCTTTGTAGTATGCAGTTTCATGAAATCATAAATGCAAAATATAGTAAGGAGTCTTACCGGCCGATGATGCAGAAAGATGCGTTCCCGGTTAATGATTCATTTCAGGCATATTTGCAGCATTATGGCAGAGATGTTGCAATCCCGGTACTCTATAAAGATTTGGCAAATTACAGTTACGCAGATTCCTTAAAAGATAAAAAGGGGAAATGGACCCATTGGGAAAATGCCGTTTATGAACCCGGGCAAAAGGAAATGCTTAACAAAGCACTGATAGAAACCTATATCATTCTTAAAAACAGGTCTATCTGGGCGCCCGGCAAAAATTTCGATATTGAGCGAATTGATTTTTGCGAGTATGGCAACAGCATCCCATTTCGTATAAAAATAATTGAAAAAGATAAAGACCATTATGATTTTTTTTATGTAAAACAAGCGGACGCTTCCCGCATTTATGGACTGGAGCTGGAACATTTGCTCACCCATAATCCTATCAATTTCCTTTCCCATCAAAACACGTTGGTTGAGGAACACATTGAAGGTATAGCTGGTGATCTTTTTCTGCAACAGGAAATGCAGTTGACCCCGAAAGATAAAATTGCCATTGCTAAAGCCTTTGTTCAATTCAACGAAAGCTGTTTTGCCCGGTTGTTGGGGGATATGCGTAGCTATAACTTTGTAGTGAACCCCATCGCCATCAATGGCCATATCGAATACCGCATGCGTGCCATTGATTTTGACCAGCAATGCTACGAAGGCAGAATGAATTACTATCTACCTCAATTTTATAAAGAAAATATAGATTTTGTAGAAATGGTGCTTCAAAATCTTACGGCGACTGAGATAGAAGAAACCCAACAAATTGAATTTAATTCGATGGCAGCGAGAATTATCATGTACCGTCGACAATTGATGCAACTGGTAAATACCATCATCAACGATGATATATCCGAAAACTACAAGATAAATACGTTACGAAACGAGCTAAATGAGCATTTCGAAACTATCCGTTTTTCCAAATGCAAAACGATGGGCGCCATTGTAAAGCAGCAGTTGAAGCAAGTATTGCAAAAACACTTGCTGGTGGTGGGTGGAAAGCTTGCATAGCCCTCAAATTGCATCTTAATTGTTAATGCTGCAACGTTTTTCAGCGATATATTGTCTGCAAAGTAGCGTTCTGTCAAGGGTTTCTTATCTTTGCAGTCCACTTTCAATAAAATCCGGTCTAATAAAAGGTTAATAATGGCAAAACAACAAACATTACATTGCTCTTTCTGCGGCAGAAGTCGTGATGAGGTAAAGATATTAATAGCAGGGCAGGAAGGACATATCTGCGAAAACTGCGTGGAACATGCACAGGAAATAATTGGACAGGAGCTAATGATTTATCCAGATGCCAATAAAGGCGGCGGAACAAGTGGTAAACTAACTGTAAAAAAGCCTATCGAAATCAAGAAATTTTTAGATGAATATGTAATTGGCCAGGACGATGCTAAAAAAATTCTAGCGGTAGCTGTTTACAATCACTACAAACGCTTGAATCAAAAGGTGGAAAATGAAGTGGAAATAGAAAAGAGTAATATCATAATGGTGGGTGAAACAGGAACCGGAAAAACCTTATTGGCAAAATCAATTGCCCGTATGTTGAATGTGCCCTTCGCCATTGTAGATGCCACCGTTTTTACCGAAGCAGGTTATGTTGGAGAAGACGTTGAAAGTATGTTAAGCCGGTTATTACAAGCATGTAATTATGACGTGGCCGCAGCCGAAAAAGGAATTGTATTTATAGATGAGATAGATAAAGTGGCCCGAAAGAGTGATAATCCGTCCATTACAAGGGATGTAAGCGGTGAAGGAGTACAGCAAGGCCTGTTAAAGTTGCTGGAAGGAACTGAAGTACTGGTTCCACCACAGGGCGGTCGTAAGCATCCGGAACAAAAATTAGTAAAAGTAAATACATCTAATATATTGTTTATTTGTGGAGGTGCCTTTGATGGTGTTGATCGCATTATTGCCCGCCGGGTAAATACACATGCCATTGGATTTAGTGTCAATAAAGAATTACAGGAATTTCAGCAGAAAAACCTGTTACAATTTGTAAATGCGGTGGATTTAAAACAATTCGGTTTAATCCCTGAATTACTGGGTCGATTGCCTGTAATCACCTACCTAAACCCACTGGATGCACCTACTTTGCGCAACATTTTAACCGAACCAAAAAATGCATTGATCAAACAATTTACCCGTTTGTTTGAAATAGAAGGTATAGCGCTAAAATTTGATGAAGCTGTTTATGATTTTATGGTAGAAAAAGCATTGGAGTACAAGTTAGGTGCACGGGGCCTGCGAAGTATCTGCGAAAGTATATTGACCGATGCGATGTATGAATTACCTTCTCAAAAGGTAAAAACTTTTGATGTCACCCTTGAATACGCTCAGCGAAAATTCAACACCAGTAAGATGAGTATGTTGAAAGTAGCCTGATGATATTTAAACTTATCTTTAAAAAGCTGTATCATCCGATATGGCTTTTTTGTTTACCCATGTCAGGCCCTTATGCTAACTTACATCATACTGCCTGACTTGGTGGAGTGTATTTCAGCAAACCAACTAACTAAATAACCTGCTATATCAATATTAGTTCCCCACCTGATTGATGTCATGAGTGTTTTACAATTTTTGAACGATTTTTGCCGAAACTTAAAACATTCACAAAAAAATATCCCAAAGTATGTCGAAGGCCATCTACATCGCTTCATCAGAACCCAACAGCGGTAAGTCTCTAATTACTTTAGGGCTAATGAACATGTTGGTAGGCAAGATTAAAAACATCGCTTACTTCAAACCAATTGTGAATGAGACGGAAAAGGATATTAAAGACATACACATTGAAACCATCCTTACTCAATTTGGATTAAAATCAGATTATACCGATACTTTTGCCTTTACCTATGATGAGCTTTTGAAGCATCGCAGCGAGGGCAATAATTCGCTTGTTATTGATACCATTATTTCAAAATTTAAGAAACTGGAGGAAAGCCACGATTTTGTAGTGGTGGAAGGAACCAGTTTTAACGGAGATGCGGCTTCCTTCGAATTTGATTCAAATGTGGACATCGCAAAAAATCTGGGGATTCCCTTGCTGTTAATTACAAAGGGCGATAACAGCACAACTGAAGAAATTGCCAATAGTATTTTATCTACTTACCAGGTTGTAAATGATAAGGATGTTAAGGTGTTATCGATCATTGCCAACAAAACAAATCCTGCCAATGTTGACAAGCTGAAGCAAATTTTAGATATCCGGCTTCCTAAAAATGTATTAAATGCAGTTATTCCATTCAACAAGGATCTAAGTAATCCTACTATGAAGGAAATATTTGAAGCAGTAAAAGGCAACCTGTTGTTTGGAGATAACTTGTTGACCAATCAGGTAGATCACTTTATTGTGGGAGCTATGCAACTGCGGAATTGTCTCACCCGTTTAAAGGAAAATACCCTTATTGTAACACCAGGTGATCGGGCAGATATAATAGTCGCAATGCTACAAGCTAACCTTTCAAAAAATTATCCAAAGGTTGCAGGCATGATCCTTTCCGGGGGCCTTGAACCAGAGGAACCTATCCTTAAATTAATTGAAGGGCTGGAAACAGTGATCCCGATGATTCAGGTTGAATCAGGTACGTTTGAGACCGTAAATAAAGTGGGCAATGTGCAGTCGAGAATTTATGCGGGTAATAAACCAAAAATAGAATTGGCCATCAGTACTTTTGAAAAATACATCGATGCTGAAGCCGTGGTTAAAAGAATCGTTACGGCTCATCCCGAAGGCATTACGCCCCGTATGTTTCAATACCAATTGGTAAAGCGGGCAAAGCTCTTCAAAAAACACATCGTATTACCTGAGGGAAAAGACGACCGGATATTAATTGCCGCATCCAAACTAATTAAACAGGATGTAGTTGATCTGACAATTCTTGGTAAAAAGGATGAAATAGAAGCTGCCCTTTTACGGTTAAATATCACCCTTGATATCGGGCATATCAAAATCGTAGACCCGGCAGCATCTCCGCTTTTTCCGGGTTATGTAGAAACCTTGTATGAGTTGCGAAAAACGAAGCATGTAAATATGGAAATGGCAAGGGATATGATGACTGATGGCGCTTATTTTGGCACCATGATGGTTTACAAAGGGGATGCAGACGGGATGGTTTCGGGAGCAATCAATACAACCCAACATACCATCCGGCCTGCTTTACAATTTATAAAAACAAAGCCGGGCATTGCAACCGTTTCGTCGGTATTTTTCATGTGCCTTCCTGACAGGGTAACCGTTTTTGGAGATTGCGCCGTAAACCCAAATCCTACATCAGAACAATTGGCAGATATCGCCATTTCATCCGCTGAAAGCAGTATTATGTTCGGCATTGAGCCCAAAATTGCAATGCTTTCCTACTCATCTGGAACCTCCGGACAAGGCGAAGATGTTGAAAAAGTACGTCGTGCGACAGATATCGTAAGGGTGTTGAGACCTGATCTAAAAGTAGAAGGTCCGATTCAATATGATGCGGCGGTTGACCCGGTTGTTGGAAAACAAAAAATGCCAGACTCCCCGGTTGCAGGACAGGCCAGTGTACTCATTTTTCCGGATTTGAATACGGGTAATAATACCTACAAAGCTGTGCAAAGAGAAACCGGTGCTTTGGCCATTGGACCAATGTTGCAAGGCTTAAATAAGCCGGTAAATGATTTAAGCAGAGGCTGTACCGTAGATGATATTTTTAACACAGTAGTTATCACAGCGATTCAGGCACAGCAATAATATTGCTATTGTTGCAAATCGTACTTTTTTATAGTTTCCAAAATTTTAAAGAGAAATCAAAATGAATATTTTTGTTATTAATTCAGGCAGCAGTTCCATCAAATACCAGTTGATCAGAATGCCAGATCGGACTGTTATCTGCAGTGGTATCGTTGAGAGCATTGGACTTGCAAATTCAAAAATCATTCATAAAACATTTGTCAATGGCAAAGAAGAATTCATTACGGAATCGCCTGAAATTTTTGATCATGCCAACGGACTAGAGGAAGTTACCAGATTATTAACGCACCCAACATTTGGTGTAATCAGCGATCCTTCTGATATCGCTGCGGTTGGGCACAGGGTAGTTCACGGAGGCGAAAACCTTGCCGTAACTGCCTTTATTACACCTGAAGTAAAAGACGAAATAAAAAGAATTTTCCCATTGGCACCCTTGCACAACCCGGCTCACTACCTTGGAATTGAAATTGCCGAAAAAATATTTACTCAGGCAAAACAGATTGCTGTTTTTGATACCGCTTTTTTTCATACACTTCCGCCAAAAGCGTTCCGCTATGCTATTCCCGCTGAATTTTATAACACCCATAAAATACGGGTTTATGGATTTCATGGCACCAGTCACAAATATGTGTCGGAGCAGGCAATTCTATTTCTTGGAAAAAAAATTTCCAAAATTATCACCATCCATTTGGGCAATGGTTGTAGTATGGCGGCCATCGAAAACGGAAATTCCGTAGATACCAGCATGGGGCTCGGCCCGTTAGACGGATTGATCATGGGAACCCGTAGCGGAAATATTGACCCTTCTGTTATTTTTCATCTTAATAGCCAGTTGGGCTATGATATTGAACAGGTAAGTACTCTGTTAAATAAAAAAAGTGGCATGCTGGGTTTAACTGGTTTTAGTGATATGAGGACCATTAAAAACGAAATTGAGAATGGTAATGAAGAAGCGAAATTAGCTTATGAGATGTATGCCTACCGTATTCGTAAATACATTGGCGCTTACACGGCCGTGCTCAACGGTCTTGATGCTATTGTTTTTACGGGAGGCGTTGGTGAAAATGATACGCTTACCCGGCAGCTTGTTACAACCAATCTTGAATACCTTGGGATAAATTTAGACTTCGAAAAGAATGAACAACGCATCAACGGAATTCACGAAATCAACAAGGCGGATTCTAAAGTAAAAATATTGATTGTTCCAACGAATGAAGAATTGGAAATTGCCAATCAGTGTTACCAATTGTTAGCATAGGCAACCGATTTCGATAAAACAATTTAGTTTTCCGGAGAATTATCTCACTATCATTACGGTGCCTTTTTTGATCGGCCGACCGTTTTTCAGATCAATCATGTAAACATATGAACCGGTAGGTAATGCACTTCCTTTATAGGTTCCATCCCATTCTTTATTGTTACCAGTCGTTTCAAATACAATTGTACCGAAACGATTGTACACAGTCACTTTAGCATTGGGCACCGCCACCAGCGCTTCAATTCGCCATGTTTCGTTTAGCCTGTCGTTGTTGGGAGAAAAAGCTGAAGGCACATAAATATCATCATACACTTTTATAAAAACTTCATCTAATGCCACACCACAATTGGCGGCTGATCTTACCTCAAGAGAATACAACATATCAGTCAAGGGAGTTGCTGTAGGTTTAGCCAATAACGGATTGTCTAAATAAGTTATAGGCTTCCACGAAAAACTTACACCCGATCCACCCACGACTCCATCTAATATCACTGATTGACCTTTTAGTAAAATTTTGTCGGGCCCGGCGTTGGCTGTTGGTCGGTTAACTACATTTACGATCACTTGTGCTGTATCGGTACAATTAGTATTGCTGCTAACTACAACACTGTACACAGTTGAATCGACTGGCTTAGCAACTGGATTGGCAATACTGACAGCAGACAAACCAATAGCTGGTGACCATAAATACCCACTTCCGCCACTTGACAATAATTGAACCGAGTCGCCGTCGCAAATTCTTTGTGTGGCACTCACTACAGCCGTAGGTTTTGGACTAGCAACAAGAGTTATAGTTGCGCTATTTTTACAACCAAACTGGTCGGTAACAATTACATTGTATTGTCCGGAAGAATTGTTTGCAGCAATGAATGAAGGTGCCGCAATGGAAGCACTAAAACCTGCTGGTCCACTCCATAAATAACTTGTACCACCAGAAGCAATTAAATTAACCAGCCGATTTACGCAAACTGGACTATTACTCAACGCAGTTGCAACAGGCAGATCATGAATGGTAACTGTAACAGGCTTGGATGCTACTCTGCAATTGGCAATGCTTATATTGTTACCTTCAGCTACCGATAACCGGAATTGATAAACCCCAATGTTCGTTTGATTTACCTGATAGGAAAGTGATGTAGCCCCTGCAATATCTGTCCAGGTAATTCCACTATCGGCACTCAACTGCCATTGCAAAGATGGTGCGATATAGCCACTGCCTACAGTGGCAGTAAGTGGAACATTGGTTACGCTACCAATACACATATTTATATTTGTTTGGTTAGTACTGGATGCATTTGTAACCGTGGGTCCGCAGGGGCGGAAAGTAATGTCATCCAATGCCAGATCGTTACCGCATCCCCCAGGCGCTGTGTTGGTAAGTCTTATAACAACGCTACTGGTATTGATCGGGGTTGTGAAAAACAGCCCATATTGCTTCCATTCCGGGGATAATGTTGACAAAATATCCCCAGTCGAATAGGTACCTAGAACTACCCCCGTGACCGTTTCTATATTAAAGACTAATTTTGGTGTGATTGGATTTCCGCTGCATTGTGTAGATGACAGTACATTCATGATCCATGCTGCAAATTCAAACTTGGTATTGGCACATAAATCTCTTACTGTGTCAACATAAAAATCACCTGGATTAAAAGAAGCATTCACCAACATCATATAACCGTTATTATCGTTGGGAGTGTGATCCTCCGGTACATTATACCAACTGTTTCCAAAGCAACCAGATGTGCTGTTTACAACAGTATAACTACCGTCATTAGGGCAGTTAGCAGCAGTGAAGCTATAAGTGGTACTGGCTGCCTGAAGCGGATTGCCAGGGTTTGAGCCGGATCCAAAAGTTACATTGATCACCGGATCACCCAGGGATCCTGTACACACCTGGGCTTCGGTTACCAAATGGCAAAGCAGGCAAACAAAAAAAATCTCAATTCTTAAAAATAATCGGCTCATGAAGAATTCGAAGATAAACAATTTTATTTCTGCATAAAAACTGAATCGCATGCTTAAAGGTAATTACAGAATTGCATTTTTTAAAACTATAACATAGATTATATTTAAAAATCTCCAGCGATCTAAAGCTCATCATAACGAAGTGCAATTTAGTATTGAATTCCCTGCTTTATGCTACGACACCTATTAAAGCTTCTCCCGATTTTCAAAGAAATAAATATCATTTTAGGTGGTTGTTTTATTTCAATTTATTTTTACCGCCGATTTCACTTTTAGAAAGAGGCATTGAATTCTTTTATTGTCAAAAGGTAACAAATAAATCCCTGAGGCAAATAAGGCGATTCAATATTAAGCTATGAAGTTTGAGCTACTCTTCTGTATAAAAATAGAGAAATATACCTTAAAGCTAAAAGGTCTTTAACAAAAAATTCTATTAAAAAATAAACGAACAAAAAACAATGGTAGATGTAATTTTAGGGCTTCAATGGGGTGATGAAGGGAAGGGGAAAATAGTAGACTATTTTGCTCCCAATTATGATATAATTGCCCGTTTTCAGGGTGGACCAAATGCAGGTCACACACTATATGTAAATGGGAAAAAAGTGGTACTTCATCAGATACCGAGTGGAATATTTCACGAAAATAAAATCAACTTAATTGGCAATGGTGTTGTGTTGGATGCGGTAACTTTAATGAACGAATGTGAAACAGTAGCCGCTATGGGCATTGATTACAAAAAGAATTTATACATCAGTGAAAGGGCACATTTGATTTTACCAACTCACCGGGCATTGGATAAAGCAAGCGAACTGGCAAAAGGAAACGAAAAGATCGGTTCTACTTTAAAAGGAATAGGTCCGGCGTATATGGATAAAACGGGCCGAAACGGCTTAAGAGTGGGTGATTTACTTGATAAAAGCTTTACTTCTCAGTATATCAAAATAAGATTGAAACACCAGCGTTTACTGGATAATTATAACTTCCAGGAAGACATTAGTATATGGGAAGATGAATTTTTTGAATCCATCGAATTACTGAGAGACTTTAAGATTGTAAACGGCGAATATTTTATCAACGACAAAATACAACAAGGCAAAAAAGTATTGGCAGAAGGAGCTCAGGGAAGCATGCTGGATGTTGACTTTGGAACATTCCCTTTTGTAACAAGTAGTAACACTATTTCTGCCGGCGTTTGCACTGGTCTTGGTATAGCACCGCAAAAAATAAAGGAAGTGTATGGTGTATCTAAAGCATATTGTACAAGAGTAGGAAGTGGACCTTTCCCGACTGAACTGCATGACGAAACCGGAGAATTAATTCGAAAAATTGGCAGTGAATTCGGCGCAACTACCGGACGACCTCGCCGATGTGGCTGGATTGATTTGGTGGCCCTGAATTTTGCCTGTATGATCAATGGAGTTACGCAAATCATCATGACTAAAACAGATATACTTGATTCGCTGCCAGAGTTGAAAGTTTGTAATGGATACAACGTAAATGGTGAAGAAAAAAACTATGTTCCTTTTCAAATGAACAAATTACAAATTGATCCTGTTCATAAATGCTTTGAGGGCTGGAAGACTGATATCACCGCCATTACTCAATACGATGCTTTGCCGCAGAACATGAAAACCTATATTGATTATATCAATAATTTTTTAAAGGTTCCGGTAAAATACATCAGTAATGGGCCGGGCAGAGACCAGATCATATTGGCCTAAGAAAAAAAATAAAAAAAATATGCCTTTTTTTTTGGCTTTTAACGAAACAATAAGAAATTTACAGCATTAATAAGTTGATATATGGCTACTAAATCAGATAAAGAAAAAAAAGTGACTTCCCCTGCAGATACCCCTTCAAAAAAATCAGCAGCAAAAGCAACTCCAAAATCTAAAAAAGACGAAGAGGACGACGATGACGACGAATTGGATGAAGAAATTGCACCAGTAAAAAAAGGAAAAGCGGCTGCAAAAAAAAGTAAAGATGATGACGATGATGATGATGACATCGATGATGTAGAAGAAGCTGACGATTGGGAAAAGGGAGATGATGCCGATGATTGGGATCCTGACTTCGACGAATTTGATGTGCCAAAATCTGCTGCAAAAAAATCTGTTGGAAAAAAGGCAGCAAAAGATGAAGAAGACGAATTCAAAATAGACGATGATTTTAAAGATCTGGGCTTTGATGATCTTGATGGCGGAGGCTCTGGCTTTGATGATGACGATGATTTTTAAACTGCTTTGATGCAGCATCAATTACCGGTAGAGAAAAATACTTAAGTGAAAAAATCGATTTCTTTTCCGATAAATAATTTTACTGAATTCAAACAAAAAATGTTGAACTGGGTACAACCGTTCAACATTTTTTGTTTGCTGGATAATAGCGATTATCATTTTGAAACACCTGCATTTGAATGCCTGCTGGCCGTAGGTTGCAGCCGAAAAATAAAATTGTCATCAGGCACTGCATTTGATAGTTTAAAAGAATTCTGCAGTGCAGAAAAGGATTGGCTCTTTGGTCATTTGGGATACGATCTTAAGAATGAAACCGAGCAGTTAACGTCAGTTAACTTTGATGGCCTTCTTTTCCCGGATGCCTTTTTCTTTATCCCGGAAATCGTTTTACAGTTGAATGAAGGCAGACTTACAATCTTTTGTGAAGCTGATGCAACATCAATATTTGAATCAATCAGGGCAACCAATGCTATTATAGAAAGAAAAGTAACGTCTCCACTCAGTATTCAAAATAGAATAAACCACGAGGATTATATTACCACAGTAAAAAAAATACAACAGCATATTTTAAGAGGCGATTGTTACGAGGTGAACTTTTGCCAGGAGTTTTATGCCAGTAATGCTTGCATCGACCCATTGAGCGTTTACAACTCACTAATGTCCATTTCTCCTAATCCGTTTGCAGCCTTCTATAAGTTAGACGACCATTACTGTATGTGCGCCAGCCCTGAAAGATATTTTAAAAAAACAGGTGATACAATTTTTTCACAACCAATAAAGGGGACATCCCGACGCAATTTAGAAAACCCCTTATTAGATGAACAAAGCAGGCTACACCTCATTAACAGCGAAAAGGAAAAAAGTGAAAATGTGATGGTAGTCGACCTGGTGCGAAATGACCTGAGCAGAATCTGTAAACAGGGATCAGTTGAGGTACAAGAATTATTTGGGATCTACAGTTTTCCGCAGGTTCACCAAATGATCAGTACCATTACCGGTGAACTGGATGCAGGCACTGATTGGATTGACGTAGTAAAAGCTACTTTCCCAATGGGAAGTATGACGGGTGCCCCCAAAAAAAGGGTCTTGGAAATAATTGAACGCTATGAGCAAACAAAACGGGGTTTGTTTTCGGGCTCAATTGGCTATGTAACACCAGAGGGAAATGCAGATTTCAACGTAGTGATCAGAAGTATTTTATATAATGCGAAAAAAAAGTATGTCTCATTTCAGGCAGGTAGTGCCATTACATTTTATAGCGATGCAGAAGAAGAATACAAGGAATGCCTATTGAAAGCTTTCAGCATGAAAAAGGTGTTGGGATGCTGATATGATCAGGACTTTTTCTTTGAGTTTATCTTGGGATAAACCATTTTATTCGCCGGCACAATAGTGCCATTTAACAATGCCTGTACCGACTCATTTAATATCGGATATTTATTTACAACAAATAATTGCATTTTATCAGGAGGTAACCGAAGGTCATAACTCCCTGTTGACGACATAGTAGCATCAAAATTTGGGTTATAATGATTGAAAAGGGCAATATCCATTGCCAGGTTTTTCGCAATGATCAGTGAATTGTATTTACCCGAAACAGGCAGCATTTCGACATCCACCAATTGTTCGGCAGATAGTACAGATTTAGTGTTGTATGGATTTGGTTTTCCTGTTTTACCAAAATAGTTTGTCCGGTTAATATCTACAGAAGATAAATCGGACAATCCCTGTGATCCACCTCCAGCCGTTGTAACGCCCCCCGAACCTTCCATGATATAATGCGTAGCAATAAAACGCTTCACATAAGTTCTTGATTCTGCAGGAAGATAATATTGCAGGTCCCAGAAATCTTTACTACCACTTCTTTTCATGGCACTGTAAACTCTTCCCGGACCTCCATTATAAGCTGCCATTACCAGCAACCAGTCGTGCATTTGCCTGTAAAGCGACAATAGATACCTCGCTGCTGCATGTGTGCTTTTATAATAATCTCTACGGTCGTCCTGATAGCTATTTACAACCAATCCATAGTCTCTTGCAGTATACGGCATAAACTGCCATGGGCCTCCCGCACCAACAACACTGGTAGCACCAGTACTCAGGTTAGATTCAATTACTGCGATGTATTTTAATTCGCAGGGTAATCCGTACTGCTGGAGCACACTTTCAATTAAGTTAAAATAAGGTTGTCCCCAGCCTTTCATATTTTGCAAATAACGGCCATGTACTTTTATATAATCCTGAACAAAAATTTCGGCGTTTGGATTTATCTGGGTAGTATAAGGCAGTGTGGAGTTATAACTGTAATTGCTAAAAAGATTCTTAAACCCATACTTGGTAACCTGATTAAAATATTGAACCTTTTCTTTTTTGGGAATAGCCCTCGACTTAACCACCTCATCTATTAATTCATTCTCCCGTACACTATCCTCCTCAGCAATGGTATCTTTTATATTTTCCAGTTGTAAACTTTTACTACCTGAAGCAAAAGATTTGCTACCTAAAAAAGGTAGAAATTGCAAACATAAAAACGATATGACTAAAAGCTTTTTCATTTTACTGGAATGCTAAACGGCTTTTTGCCGCTGCATCAGAAGATTTGAAAGTTGTAATAAAGTGAACTCTTCCATTTTATTTGTTAGCACCTGCAAGCCAAAGGGCATTCCATTACTGTGTTTAAACAAAGGAATGGATATGCCTGGAAGCCCGGTAAGATTTGCAAATACTGTATAAATATCAGCGAGATAAACCGCAATCGGATCATCCTGGTTCTCTCCTATAGTAACTGCCGTGGTTGGTGAAGTTGGCAAAACAATCGCATCATACTCCTTAAATATACTGGTTGTTGTATCTACCAGCATTTGCCTTACCTGCTGCGCCTTGCTAAAATAAGCATCGTAATATCCGGCACTTAATACAAAAGTTCCCAATAAAATTCTGCGTTTCACTTCTTTACCAAATCCCTCACTTCGGTTGCGTTTGTAAAATGCTGAAAGATCTGCCACAGGCTCACTCGTTCTATGACCATAACGCACCCCATCAAATCTGCTTAGGTTACTACTTGCTTCGGCTGTTGTTAGCACATAATAAGCTGGTACAATATAATCCAGCAAATCAAAGTCAACAGCTTCTATTGTGTGACCTTCTGCTATTAATTCATCAATAAGCGATAAAATATTCTCTTTTATTTCTATATCCAGTGATGGGTGAAACAGTGCTTCTTTAAAATAAGCAATTTTATATTTCTTATTTTCATCAACGGATAATACCTTCTGAAAGTTCTTTGCTATCCCATTAGAATTAGCGGACGAGACGGTACTATCAAATTCATCAGGCCCAGAAATAACTTCAAGTGTTAATGCTACATCTTCAATATTGTTGCTAAAAATACCTATCTGGTCAAATGACGACGCATAGGCAATTAAACCATATCGGGATATACTGCCATACGTCGGCTTTAAGCCAACAATACCGCAAAAGTCTGCCGGTTGCCTTACTGATCCACCGGTATCGCTACCCAGGCTTACCATACACATGCCAGCCTGCACCGCTACGGCACTTCCTCCAGACGATCCTCCGGGCACCTTTGTTTCATCCAACGCATTCAATACATTGCCATAGAATGAATTTTCATTGGTACTTCCCATGGCAAATTCATCACAATTACAAACACCAATTATAATTGCACCTTCATCCAGCAAACGCTGAACTGCTGTTGCATTGTACGCCGAAACAAAGCCATCCAATATTTTTGAAGCCGCCGTTACTTTATGATCTTTATAGCATAATACATCTTTAATGCCTACCACTACACCATGCAACCTGCCTAATTTGTTGCCAGCTTTTTGGCTGGCATCTAACCATGCCGCCCTCACTAAAGCTTCTTCAGCAAATACTTCAGTAAATGCGTTTAGATGCATATAACGTTCTGCCTGTTTCAAGTAATGGTTAACAGTACTTACACAATTGGTAGTTCCGGTCAACAACTGCTTCTGGTATGTCTGTATATTTAAAAACAAATTCAATTTTTATTGATTGCTATCTAAAAAATTGGCTGAAATAAATAACAAAACTTGTCATTTATTTCAGCCGTAGTTAATTGATCGTAAAAAATTATTTAGGCGATTCCTGAGCTTGCTTCACCTGATTCAACTGCTGCCTTAATTCCCTTAATTCCTGATCTTTGTCCTTTTCCTTCATGCCTTCTTCAATTTCACTTTTCACATTTTCTTTTGCATCTTTAAATTCACGCATGCCCTTTCCAATACCTTTCATTAATTCGGGAATTTTCTTACCACCAAACAATAAAACAATTGCAAGGATAATAAATATCCATTCGGAACCACCCGGCATTCCAAATAATAAAATTGAGGCTAACACATTTGAAACTATCATGGTTATTAAAATTAAAATTGAAAAACAAAGATAAATTAAATAATGACTATTTAGCCCCTTTTGATCAAAACTTCTGTTGTTTACATGTTAATGTAATTACTTAGGACATAAATGGTTTTAAAATAGCTATCTGAGATGTCGACCGCATTTTGCTTTACCACTGGCAGCCTCACCCATCGTGATGCCACGGGAGCATGAGATTAAAAGAGTAGCAGCTAAAATTAAAGTTGCCGGGATCATTAATTTTTTCATAGGGTTGGGGTTTTGTGGTTATTGAGTTAAGCTATGTGTTAAGCAATCAATTTCTTGCTAACGATTCTCCCTATTTCAATAATCATTCCAATCCATTATAAATGATTCAACCCAGACACAAAAAAGCGAAACCTTTTGGATTTCGCTTTAAAAATATCTTAATTTCTTGGTTACTTTTTAAGTGCAACCGCCATTCTTTTCTCCTGGATACGAGCACTTTTGCCACTTCTTTCTCTAAGGTAGAATAATTTAGCACGACGTACTTTACCCACTTTGTTCAAAACTATACTCTCAATATTTGGAGAATAAAAAGGAAACAAACGTTCTACACCTACACCATCACTCATTTTACGTACTGTAAATGTTGCGGTTGCGCCTGTTCCCTGGCGTTTGATAACATCGCCTTTGAAACTTTGAATACGCTCTTTGGTTCCCTCAACAATTTTATAATTGACAGTGATATTATCACCTGCTTTAAACTTTGGAAGTGCGGGTATTGCTGTTAACTGCTCGTGTACAAAATCTACTGCGTTCATATTCTTATTTTTTTTCGGACTGCGAAGGTAAGGGTTTAAATTATAATTGTAAAATGTAAGATGGATATTTTTTCATTTTATTATAATCGCCCTTGCAAAATCTGTAAATCGTTTCGTCAACCGGGAATATTTAAAGGAATGTTTCCATATATACCTAACTGATCACAATAAATTCTTAGTTAGCAACCGGTTAGATACAATAGAAAAGCTGCCGTTTTTGGTGGCAGCTCTTTAATTAAAATATTATCGTGCGATGTTAACCGCTCTCTTTTCCCTTATTACAGTAACTTTTATTTGACCCGGAAAAGTCATTTCCGTTTGTATCTTTTGTGCTATTTCAAAACTCAGCCTGTCGCTATCTGAATCACTTACTTTGTCTGCTTCAACGATTACCCTCAATTCTCGACCGGCTTGTATAGCATAAGCTTTTTCGACTCCTTCGTATGCCTGTGCCAAATTCTCCAAATCTTTGATACGCTGGATATACTGTTGCATAATCTCACGCCTTGCACCTGGTCTTGCTCCGCTGATGGCATCACATGCCTGGATGATTGGTGAAATAACATATTGCATTTCCATTTCATCGTGGTGGGCTCCAATTGCATTAACTACTGCCGGATTTTCACCATATTTTTCTGCAAGTTTTGCCCCGAGTAATGCGTGGCTTAATTCAGTTTCTTCATCGGGTACCTTTCCAATATCATGCAGTAATCCGGCACGTTTGGCCAGCTTTGGATTCATACCTAATTCTGCTGCCATGATTGCACAAAGATTGGCAGTTTCCCTGCTATGCATTAACAAATTTTGACCATAAGAAGACCGGAAACGCATACGACCTACCATTCTGATCAATTCCTTGTGCAAACCATGTACGCCCAATTCCATTGCAGTACGTTCTCCAATTTCCATTACCTGGTCATCTAACTGGCGTTTTGTTTTTTCAACTACCTCTTCAATACGAGCGGGGTGAATGCGGCCATCGGCCACCAAACGCTGCAACGACAAACGGGCGATTTCTCTACGCAATGGATCGAATGATGAAAGCACAATTGCTTCTGGTGTGTCATCTACAATCAGGTCAACACCAGTAGCGGCTTCAATCGCCCTGATGTTTCTGCCTTCCCTTCCTATGATAGAACCTTTAATTTCATCACTTTCCAAATTAAAAACTGTAATTGAATTTTCAATCGCTTGTTCAGCAGCAGTGCGCTGTATGGTTTGAATAACAATTTTGCGGGCTTCTTTATTGGCTTTTAGTTTTGCTTCCTCAATAATTTCCTGTTGTAAAACAAGGGCTTTTGTTTGGGCTTCCTGTTTAAGACCTTCAATCAACTGTGCTTTTGCATCCTCTGCCGATAAGCCAGCTACTTTTTCCAGCCTGCGGATATGTTCTTCCTGGTGCTTTTCAAGTTCCGTTCGCTTTTGGTTTACTACTTCAATCTGCCGGTTGAGCGTTTCTTTGTAAGAATCATTCTCCTTGATTTGTTTGTCAAGATTTTGTTCTTTTTGATTGATAGATTGCTCCTTTTGCTTGATCTTATTTTCAATATCGTTTGCCTTCTGTGTGCGTTGCAGCACTTCCCTGTCATGATCCGACTTTAGTTGTACAAACTTTTCCTTGGCTTCCAGTAATTTCTCTTTCTTGAGATTTTCGGCCTGTAACTGGCCATCAGCAATAATCTTTTGAGCTTGTTGTTCAGCGTCCTCTATTTGTTTTTGAGTGTTTTTGGCAAAAATAAATTTACCCAGTAAAATTCCAATAATCAGGGCTATGGCTCCTATGATGATGGAAAGTATGGTTGGTTCCATTGATTTTATTTGTTTTAAATCGGTTCACAATCTGATAAATGATCTCCACACGCACAATTTAATTGCCATGAAGGAGGGTGGCGAAGGTAATGATTTTTTGTAGAGAAATAAGCGGATCTGAGTTGATATACCAGTAATTTACAATGCTTTATCCATCTGCTCTTCTATTTTTAATAAGGCATCTACCATTTCCTTTTCTAAGGCAGGGTTTGTATCGGCACTCGTTTGGGTGGCATACCATATCATTACCATGGCAATATAATCCTGCATATCCTTACCGGCAAACTGGGTTTTAAATTCGATAATCTTGTCGTTGATAGTTTTTAAGGTACGGCGGATTACTTCCTCATCACGGGGTAGTGTTTTAATGCGATAGGTTCTATCCGCTATAACAATATTTATTGGGATCAGCTCACTCATATATTTATTCACTTAGTAATCCAATACATTTATCAATCTCCCGGATATATTGATTGATCTGTTTTTCATACAATTTCCGATCTGTTTCATTCATTTTACCGGCAGCAGATTTTAAAATCCCAACCTGTTGTTCCATCTGGCTAATACGAAGCAAATCATTTTCCCGACTTGTTTTCAATTCCTGAATAATGCCTTTTAATTGTTCATTTTCCTTTTGTAAAAGCTGGTATTGCCTCAGCAATTGCTGAAGCTTTACATTAACCCTTTTGATATTTTCAACTAAAGCACTCATTTAATTTGTCTATTCAAGTTCGGGAAAACTAACATGCCTTTTGTTTATTATTTACAAATATCCATTCAATACAATCGCTCTTTAACCACAAACCCAAAATATCAGTAGCGAGAAATTATTTTCAAACTGAAAAATTATTTTCTGATTTCAGCACTCAATTCCTTTTCATACGCCGAAATAATTTTTGCCATCATTGAATCAATATCCTTGTCAGTCATTGTTTTTTCTTCATCCAAAAAAGTAAAACTCACTGCCATTGATTTTTTACCAGCGCCTAGTTTTTCACTTTCAAATACGTCAAACAAATTCACTGATTGCAGCTTACTGACTTTTACTCCATAAGTCACTTTCTCTACTTGTTGATAATGCAGATTTTTGTCCACTACTAATGCAAGATCTCTTATGGCTGCCGGAAACTTTGGAATTTCATTGTACTGGATTTTTATTGCCCCATTCAATTGAAGAACTTTATCCCAATTGACATCTATATAGAAAACAGGTTGCTTTATCTCAAACCGATCCAAAACCTTTTTATTTACATTTCCAATGCTGGCAACAACTTCATTTTGAATGCTGGCAGTTACGCAACTATCCAATTGCTGATCCTCCACCTGATTATAGGCACTGATTTTTAAACCCAATAAAGCAATCATTTTTTCAAATATACCTTTAGCATAATAAAAATCAGCCTTAGCTGATTTCTCCTTCCATCCGTCCAGATACTTTTTCCCGGTAATGTAAACGCTAACATGTTGTTGCTCCTGGTAAACGCCAACAGCGGATGTCTGGTAGGTTTTGCCAAACTCGAACAATTGCAAATCATTGTTTTTTCGGTTGCAATTGTACGACACGGTTTCTAACCCGGTTTCCATCATAGCCGGTCGCATTACATTCAAATCGGCACTAAGACTGTTGATCATTTTTACCGTTGTCTGCAATACTTCGTTACTATAATAGGCAGCATTGGTAATGCTATTGGTAAATATTTCATTAAACCCAATCCCTGCAAGGCAGGAGGCTATCTTTTCTTTGTAAGCGGCAGCATGGGCCAGCGTTTCTACAGCCGGTGCTATGGTGATTGCGGAAGGAATTTCCACGTTATCCAGTCCATCAATGCGCATGATTTCTTCTACTATATCTGCCGGAATGGTAATATCCGGTTTACTAAAAGGTACTGCTACCCTTAAATCATCCATACCTTCTTTGATGATTTCAAAACCAAGACCAGTTAATATATTCTTGATGGTATCGCCGTGATAATTTTTACCACTTAGCTTTTTTAAATAATGAAATTTAAGTGCTACCTCATTTTTTACTTTTGGACCAGGGTAAACATCTGTAATATCTGAAGCAATTTCACCGCCGGCAATTTCCTTAATCATCACTGCGGCTCTTTTTAACACATTTACTGTATTGCTGATATCAACGCCCTTTTCAAAACGGGTAGCTGCATCGGTACGCAACCCATGCCTCAACGAAGTTTTACGAATGGTTTGGGGATTAAACCAAGCGCTTTCTAAAAATATATTTTTTGTTTCCTTTGTTACACCACTATGCAATCCACCATAAACACCGCCAATGCACATAGGCAAATCTTCATTGCAAATCATCAAATCATCTGCGGATAATTTTCTTTCCTTTTCATCGAGCGTCAAAAAGGTTGTTCCCTCTGGCAAATTTTTTACGATGATTTTTTTGCCAGTAATCATATCTGCATCAAATGCGTGAATGGGCTGTCCTGTTTCATGCAAAATAAAATTGGTGATGTCCACAATATTATTAATTGGCCTAAGGCCGATGCTTTTCAATTTTTGCTGCAACCAAAGCGGGCTTTCCGCTATGGTAACCCCTTGCAAACTCACACCTGCATATCGATGACAAGCTTCTTTGTTTTCAATGCCCACCTCCATTTGTAAACTGTGGTGATCCGTTTTAAAATTATTTTTGAAAGGCGATTTAATATGTGTTTCCTTTTTATTATGATGCGAAAGCCAGGCACAAACATCTTTTGCAACACCAATATGACTCATTGCATCCATCCGGTTAGGCGTAAGACCGATTTCAAAGACGAAATCATGGTATGGCTTAAAATATTCAGCGGCTGCAATGCCTACCCTTGTATCCGCAGGCAATACCATTATACCGGCGTGATCATTGTTTAAGCCAATTTCATCCGCAGCGCATATCATTCCAAAGCTTTCAACGCCGCGAATTTTAGCTTTTTTCATTGTAAGTGGGTCGCCACTAAATGGATAAACAGTAGCTCCGACAGTTGCCACTACTACCTTTTGACCTGTGGCTACATTTGGTGCTCCACATACAATTTGCAGATTCTGATCCGTGCCGATACTAACCGTAGTAATACTTAATTTATCTGCGTCCGGATGTTTTGCACATTCCAAAACTTCACCAATAACCAACCCATGTAAGCCACCTTTCAAGTCTTCGTATTTATCCAGGCTTTCTACCTCCAAACCGATTGAGGTTAAAATCTTACTTAATTTCTCAGGCTCCACCTTTTCGGGTAAATATTCACTAAGCCAGTTATAACTAATGGTCATTTCTTGTTCGTTGAATTATTAAATATGATTTCGCAAAGATAGCTATTGAGAACTAAGCTTAAAAGCCGGCAAAAAAAAGATAATTTTTTAACCCGAAAAAAATATCTTTTAATGAAATCTCTCCTTTCAACTGCGGAGTAAATACCCGCCAATTAATAATTCATTTTCGTAAAACCAATTAAAATAAAATAGTTAACAGTGCAGAAAAATAAAAATATCTATTTTTCAGTGTGAATAAATGGCCAGCTAAAGCCGCTCCATTTGAATAACGCCTGTTAATAATCATGTGCATAAGCTATTAATAAACTAATTTCGCCTGTGGATTACCTGTGAACAATCATTATACAAAGACATCCACACTATCTTGTGGATAATCAATAAGTAATTTGGATTTACCTTAGCCGCCTGCAATAATTTTTACGGTTATATGTATACTTTAATTGCAGGCGTGATTGCTAACCCAGCCGCTTATTCGTACCTTATAAATGACCATTCAACAGCTATTTTTCAAAAAATATTCCTACTTAACAAGCATAACTTAATTATTAATGGAGCTGACTAATTTAAATAAAGACAGAAAAACAAGAAGAAAACCTGCACTCGATTTAAACAATATGATGTTTGGTAAAGTACCGCCTCAGGCTAAGGAACTGGAAGAAGCGGTGTTGGGTGCCATCATGTTGGAAAAAAGTGCATTTGACACTGTCATTGAAATTTTAAAACCAGAGTGTTTTTACGGAGAAGCCAACCAGCGGATTTTTAAAGCCATGCGATCGCTGGCCGAAAAAAGTTTGCCCATTGATTTGCTAACCGTGGTGGAGGAACTTAAATTAAAAGAAGACCTTGAGCTTGTTGGAGGCCCTTATTATGTTTCCAAACTAACCAATGCAGTTGTATCGTCGGCTAACATTGAAGCACACTCACGGATTGTATTACAAAAATTTATCCAGCGGGAGTTGATTCGCATCAGCGGCGAAATCATTGCAGATGCTTATGAAGACAGCACCGATGTATTCGACCTGCTGGATGATGCAGAAAGCAAACTATTTGAAATTACCAATAATCACCTCCGAAGCGCTTTTGAAGATATCAATACAGTATTGGTTAAAACCATTCAGCGGATTGAGGATATGCGGAACCGAGATGAAGACATCACAGGCGTGCCAAGTGGTTTCCCTTCTTTGGATAAACTTACCTACGGCTGGCAGCCAACCGATATGATCGTTTTGGCTGCAAGACCTTCCGTGGGTAAAACAGCTTTTGCGTTGAACCTTGCAAGAAGTGCGGCCCTTCATCCTACCAAACCGACACCAATTGTTTTCTTTAGTTTAGAGATGAGTAGCAGCCAGTTGGTACAACGTATTTTAAGTGCAGAAAGCGAAATATGGCTGGAAAAAATCACCCGTGGTAAGTTAGAAGAGCATGAGATGAAACAGTTGTACAAGCGTGGAATTGAAAGACTAAGCAACGCCCCGATTTATATTGATGACACAGCGGCGCTAAATATTTTTGAATTACGGGCCAAGTGCCGGCGTTTAAAAAATAAACATGACATCGGTCTGATCATAATTGACTACTTGCAGTTGATGAGTGGTGGTGGAGATAATAAAGGAGGTAACAGGGAGCAGGAGATCAGTAAAATATCAAGGGATTTAAAAGGATTGGCGAAAGAATTGAAAGTGCCGATTATTGCACTGTCGCAGTTAAGTAGAGAAGTAGAAAAAAGAAAAGAAGGCGCTAAAATTCCTCAGTTAAGTGATTTGCGGGAATCCGGTGCAATTGAGCAGGATGCGGATATGGTGATGTTTCTTTATCGACCGGAGTATTACGACATCACCGCCAACGAAATGGGCGAAAGTAATAAGGGCGAAACCTATGTGAAAATAGCGAAGCATCGTAATGGTAGTTTGGATACGATCAAACTAAGGGCATTGCTCCACATTCAAAAATTTGTGGAAGATGAAGAGGGTGGTAATGATTTTGGAAGCAGTTCGTCGGGAGGAAGTGGCGGCGGCTCGGGCAACTTCAGACCGGTTAAAGGTGGGGATGATGGTGGCGGTGCTAAATTGTATATACAGAAAGGCAGCAAAATGAATGATGGCAATTTTGATGATGACGCACCTTTTTAGTTAACCGATAATTTTTTAATGGAGAATGAAGAATTAAATTTGATTTTTCATTCTCTATTTTTTTATATGGCACTCCCCTTTTTTTATTCAGAAGAAATTAAGACTACTACCAACCAGTTTGTTTTAAATGAAGAAACATCCAAACATATGGTGCAGGTATTGCGTATGCAAACAGGCGAGGAACTGCAGCTAACAGATGGCATGGGCAATTTATACACTGCGGAAATTATTGATGATAACAGAAAAAGATGTTCCGTAAAAATATTGTCATTCACTACCCGGCCGGTCGCTGACAAAAAAATATGCATTGCAGTTTCGTTGTTAAAAAACAGCACCCGTTTTGAATGGCTGCTTGAAAAAGCAACAGAAATTGGGGTATGCGAAATCATTCCACTGATATGTAGCCGGACAGAAAAACAGCACTTCCGGCACGATCGAATGAAAAGTATTTTAATAAGCGCCATGCTGCAGTCTCAACAAAGCTGGCTACCTAAAATGAATGATCCGGTCAAATTCCCAACCTTCGTGCAGCAACCCTTCGAAGGCCAACAATTTATTGCTCACTGCGAAGAAGACAAACTTAGAAATGAATTGACAACCTATCAACCTTTTCAAAAAGCCATTATTTTAATTGGACCGGAAGGCGATTTCTCCATAGATGAAATAGAGCTGGCGCTTAACAATAATTTTAAGCCGGTTGTTTTAGGCGAAACAAGATTGAGGACAGAAACAGCAGCCGTGGTAGCCGCAACGCTTCTTAAATTGATGTGATTTTTTGAAAAATTAAACTCAATACAAAAGTCCATCCTCATCCTACAGCAGCTTTTTTTCCCGTGCTGTTTTTAGCAATTGTTGGGTAGAATTTACATTTAGTTTTTGCATTAAATTTTTGCGATGAGATTCAATCGTGTAAGTACTCAGGAAAAGCCGCCCGGCAATTTGGGGACCATTTAACCCTTCGTATAATAACTGCAATATTTCCTTCTCCCGCCGGGTTAATACCGAAGTGTTTTTTAATGCGTGGTTTACAGAATTATACTGTTCCAATATTTTCTGATTGGCCGCAGTACTCAAAAATATTTTACCACTCATCACTTCGTTAATAGCGTTAAGCAGTTCCGCTCTTTCCATATTCTTCAACAGGTACCCATTGCCACCTCTGGAAAGAAACTGAGTAATAATGCCTGCTTCGTTAGTAGAAGTTAATCCGATGATTTTTGAAAAAGAATTATTCTTCCGGATCATAGAGCACAGTTCAAGCCCGTCAATATCGGGTAAACTGATATCCAACAAAATAATTTCAGGTTGCGTATCAGTCAAAAAAGTCAACGCTTCATTTCCTGTTTTACACATACCAATAATCCCCAGATAATCTTCTCCCTTCAACATGGTACTAATGCCATTGCCCACCAGTGGATGGTCATCTATGATAAGAATGGAAATCATATTAATTAGATGGTTTTGTGTGAAAATACGAAATGATTCCACACGGACAAATTACCCTTCATTAATTAAGAAGTCCATCAGTATCGTTGTGCCTATTTCTTTTTCAGAGTCAATGGAAAACTTTCCATTTAGAAAATTTACCCTGCTTTTTACAGACTCTAGTCCGGCTTTTTTACCGCTATTATCCGCCAGGTTAAATCCACGGCCATTATCCTCTACCGTTACACTTAGCCGCTGCCCGTCCCGGTTAAACTGAATAATGGCTTCAGAGGCGTAAGCATGTTTTATAATATTGTTAAGCAGTTCCTGCACAATGCGAAACAGCATCATTTCTGTAGAAGCATTCAGCCGTTGCTCCATGCCATACGATTGCATCGAAACACTCATCAGTTTACCCGCATTAATGCTGTTGCAAAGTTCCTGGATGGCCTGCATCAATCCTAGTTTAATTAGTACTTCCGGCATCATATTGTGTGCAATCCTTCTCACTTCAACGGATGCATTGTCTACCAGTTCATAGCTTTTTTGAAACAGCTCATTTGTCTCCAGCGACTTTTCTTCATGCTTCAAAGTGCTCAGTTGCATTTTTATCGTTGAGAATAAACCGCCCAAACCATCATGTAAATCTTTGGCTATTCGGGTACGTTCGGTTTCCTGGCCATTCACCATTGATTGCAACGATACAACCTGTTGTTGACGTTCTAGAAATTTAATTTGCTCTTCCTTTAACGACTTCTCCTTTTCTGCGATGATGTTTTTTTGCCGAATACTTCGGTATAAAAGACCTAAAATAATCAATAGTGCTGTTGCACAAATACCTCCAAAAAGCAATAACCTGTTACGTTTTACAACAGCAAGCTGCTGCTCGGTATTGGATAAGGTAAGATCGACAATCTCTTTTTCCTTCTTCTCATTCTGATATTTTGCCTCCAGAAAATTCAGTTCCTTTGATTTCTCATCATCATAAATTTCATTTTGTAAGGCTAAAGCCTTTGAAAGGTATTGATTCGCTGACACGGTATTCCCATTTGCTGAAAAAGCTTCGGCCAAACCGGTAGCAATTTTTAATGATTGATTTTTCAATGAATGATTAACGGATGAATCATAAGCAGTTTGCAAATAAGGAATCGCCTGCGGGTAATTTTTTTGCTTCAGGTAAACGCTGCCGATATTATAAAGACCTTCCGTTATATCGGTATTGCTTTCCAGCTCTTTGGCCATTGTAAGCGCAGCATCAAAATGTTGTAGTGCTGCATCATAATCCTTTTCAATAGTCAATTGATACAAACCGCTTAACTTAGAAAGCATAAGCGAATAATCTTTTCGTTGAAATTCACTTAAATCAAATTGAGCCAACCCTTCCTTTATTTTCCCCAACATTTCTCCGGCCGTTTTACTACTATCAGTTTTTATATAGTTCTCATAATACTCGTAGTAATATTCCATCTTCAACCTGCTATTCAGTTTATCGAAAAAGGGAGCTGTTTTATTCAGATAGTCTAACCCCTTTAGCGGAATTTTTAGCTGACGGTAATCGCTGGCAATATTCAGGTATATGATGGCCCGGTTGTTGAAATTTTCAGGCATTAGTTTTTCAACTATTTCCAGTGACTTTAAACGATACCCAAGTGAGTTTTGAAAATCGCCGTTAAAATTATAAATACCACCAAGGTTATTATAAACCATCATGAGCGACTTCTGCTTAAGGCTGTCGACTTTTATCTGCGGACTAAACCGGACGATTTCATTGTATGCATCCATACTTTTAGTCCAGTCATTCCTACTTCTAAAATAATTACCAGTTGTAAGCAGGCATTGAACAATGCCATGTTGGTAATTATTTTTCTGAGAAAGCGCTTTCGCCTCAAACAATGTTTTCATGCCGGCGCTATCATCCCTTTTATGCTTTATCTGATAATTGGCCAATAAAAGCAGTGCATCAATTCTGGCCGTATCAAACTTTGACTCTTTGATGATAGCAAGCAGACTATCCTCATTAACGTTTTGTGCATTGAGTGCGGAACTGATAAAAAGGATGATCGAAAAAAATACAATGATGTAGCGATAACCTGATTTGAAGCATTGACTCATTCGGTGTTGGGTTTTAGGCACAAATTAGGAATTAGAATCAATAATCATCTACCTGCTTTCAGGTATTTTATAATCCATAAAAATACCTGATAGGGGCGCAAAGAAAAATGCCGACAAATCCGGAACTTTATACTTCTAAAAATAAATCATGAAAAGAATTTTACTCCTGATTACATGTGTACTTACCGGTACCCTAAGCATGGCCCAATTCAATTACAGCTTTACAAATGCCAAGCTCACCGTTGGCAGCTATACCGATATAAGCACAAGCGGCACGGCTATAACAATGACAGATGCAGAAATCGGCAGTTCTTCAACCCCCGTCAACATTGGGTTTGATTTCAATTTTAATGGCACTGTATTTACCGAGTGCATGATTCATGCAGATGGAATACTCCGGTTTGGAACAACTGCCCCGGGGAGTCACAGCACCCTATTTACCAACAATGCTAGTGCAAGCAGTTCGGTTTACACTACTACCAATGCTGCTTACCAAAATGTGGTATTGGCGCTATTTATGGATCTGGTGCAGGGAACTGCTGCTCCGGCTTATCACTCCATTACCGAAGGCATTTCACCCAATAGAGTAACTACCCTACAATGGAAAAATTTAAAAGATAATAATAATAGCGGCGCCACCACTCAAAGCCAGTTTGACAATTTGGAATTTCAGGTAAAACTGTATGAAACAAGTAACGATATTCAAATCATTTACGGAAATTTTATTCCATCCGCCAATGTAACTTCTGGGCGAATTGCCCAGGCTGGTATTAAAGCAAGCAGTACTGTATTTATTGGGGTAAAAAAGGGAGTCAGCATCAATCCATTTGGTATCAGCGAGTTTTTAGATCCTGTTGCGCATGCAGCTTACAATGCCAGTTTGCCCATTAGAAAAACAGTTGCACCTCTCCTTGGATTTAGTTATCGTTTTTATGGGCAGCGCAATACTGATATCAATATTGCGGAAGCTTATGTGGACACAATCGTTGCTAAATCCGCATCAGCTTCCAATCACAACCGGGTAAGGGTAAAAAATGAGGGCACGGCTGCATTAGCCAATATTGATGTAACCATGCAAATAACCGGTGCAAACAGTTTTAGCCAAACCATCAACATAGCAACATTGGCCACAGGCGCTGACCAAACGGTTAACTTCTCAGCTTATGATATCTCCAATACCGGCAATCAACAGGTATTGTTTACTGCTGCTGTTGCAGGCGATGAAACAACCGAAAACAATACGCTATCCAAACAACAAACAGTATCCAATAGTTTTGTACAGCCGCTGCCTGATACACTGAATCATCAAACTGGCATTGGATTTAATAATCAAACCGGCAATGAAGTTGCCATTAAAATATATGGTACGGGCACCCGTAAAATTGCACAAATAAGGGTTCCTTTTGTATCTTACCAAAATAGTATTCAATTCAAAATTTTGGAAGATGATGGAACAGCAAATGCACCCGGCACACTGTTGCATACCTCTGTAGCAAGAAATACCAATTTTGATAACGAAACCATTTACAATCTTCCAGTGCCAGTTGTAGTAAATGGAGATTATTATATATCGGTTATACAAAACAGCCTGACTAATATGGGGTGGATGTTCGGGCTGCAATACCCACTGCAACCAAATCGATTTTACAATGGCAGCTTTGGAATTTATACTGTACAATCATCCGACAGGGGATTTCACCCATTGATAAAAGTAGTGGAAGAAAATAGCCTAGCTGATGTGGGGATTGTTGCGGTAACCAATCCATTGTGTACCTACAACAGTGCCAACCCTGTTACCGTATCGCTTCGTAATTATTCATCTGCCATACATGATTTTGCTGCAAACCCTGTAACCATTAGTGGATC
>JBGSMI010000049.1:0-11506 GCA_041740215.1 Ferruginibacter sp. | reverse complement strand
GTACCACTAGTGGATATTTCTTTGAGGAGTCAAAGTCGGGTGGAAAAGCAAGAATGCCATTTGGTGTAAATTCATCTGATTTCCAGCTAAAAGTTTCTTGTTTTCCCAATGAAATATTTCGCACTTCAGTATTAAAATCAGTTAGTTTTTTAGGAGTAGATTCTGGGGTTACTAATAAGTATAATTCTTGGGGAGATTTTGGTGAGCTGGCAATAAAAGCGATAGCATTATTCTTTCCTACATTGTATTCATACCAGTAAGCACCTGCAATGCACAAATTAGCTAGGTTTAGTTTCTTTGCAGTGCAGTACCGATGAGAGGTTGCATCCATAAAGAGACTGTGTTGAAGTCATTGGCCGCTACAAAAATGGCTTTACTATCCCTACTCCACTCTGCCTTAAAGAAACATCGGTCAAGTTTTGCAGTCAAATTAATGCCATTGCCTCTATGAGTGCCGTAAGAAAAACATCATAGCCATAACCAACATTTTCTAAATTGCGTTGATAGGCGATTGACTTGCCATCTGGAGAAAAAGCAGGCTGCCGCTCTTTATGCATTGCATCAGGTGATATTTGGGTGGTAGTGATTCTGTTAATTTTTCCGGTGACTATTTCAACTGATTTAATCGTAAAAATTAGTTCACCAGAGTAAGGCGATTCATTGCTTTGAAGCACAATATTTTTTCCGTCGGGAGAACAGGAAAAGGAATTAGCAACTGCAGCAGGAACTGTCCAATTGCCAGCAGTTAGCCTTTTTGCTTCGCCTCCTGCAGTAGGAATCAACCAAATATGCGCTGGTGATGGTTTGGCATTCATAAACATACTATTGTTTTTCACCTTAAAAAGGATCGTAGCCTTTCTCCATTTCTTTTTTATTGCTTACCTCGTCTGGCTGTGTAAAGGCAAATGTGTTTCCGTCAGGACTCCAATTGAACTGTCGCACACCCGTAGAGGAAGAAGTGATTTTTTTAGCTTCACCTCCATTCATAGACAATACAAATATTTGACCTTTACCTGCTGCATCAGCCGATATAAAAGCAACAGCATTACCAGATGGCGACCATCTTGGGAAACTTAAAGCAGCTCTATCAAAAGTGAGTTGCTGTGCCCCACCAGTTGTCACGTCTACTTTGTAAATAAATGATTTATTTTTATTGGTAACAGTATCAGGCTTAGAAGCCACAAGTAAAACCGATTTACCGTCAGGGGATATTTGAGGGTCGGTTAATGTGTAGAGTTTGTCTAAATCTCCCAACTCAAATTTTCTTTGTCCGTAAACATTACTCTGTCCAAATGCAAGTAGTAATATTGTCAATAAAGTAATTGTTATTCTCATGTTGTTAAGGTTAAGAATTTAGGTTGGTTGTGGTCTGCTGGCATTGTGCATTACGCTTATATAATGTTAGCTACTTTTTTATTTCCCAAAAATTATTTTTCTTGTCAGCATCTGGAAAATAATTATCAATTAATTCGATTTTCGTTAATTTATCGGCATCCAAAATGTCAATTGAAACTAATTTATCGTTCACCTCATTCCAAATATTTGCGGTTTTTTCAATAAATATTTCTCTACCATTTTCATAATTGAGTTTTAAAAAAACAGGCAGTGGTAGACCGCCAACATTTTGAATATACACTTTTGATTTTTCAACCTTAGCTAATCCTAAATCACCATAAGCATTTTCAAATATCCATTTTTTCCAGAACCAATTTAGGTTACTGTTACTTACATTATTAAATGTATATATAAAGTCATATGGTGTAGGATGTTTGCCACGCCAGCGTTCAATATATATTTTTAAACACTTTTTAAAAGTTTCTACTCCAAGCAGATGCTCTAAAGTCAGATACATAAATGCAGCTTTCCTATAGGACAATTGACTGTGTGCTGGTCCATAGGTTAATAAATATGAGGGGGTTATCAAGGGTAAATCCCAAGCTCTGCCAGCAGAATTATTATAAGATTTTAAAGTTCTCTTTAGTTCAGCATCCTTTTCTGGTTTGTTACCGTAATAATGTTGTATAAATTTTATTGTAAAAAATGTTGCCCAACCTTCTTCCATCCAAGAATACTTCACTTCATTGATGCCAATTAGAAACGGAAAATAGGTATGGGCTATTTCGTGGAAAGTAACAGCGGTGTTTTCGACCTCATTTTTACTAACTCCATTGTTAGCCATCATTGGAAATTCCATACCATCAAATTCCGGTACACCTAAAAAAGTTGTAAACTGCCGAAAAGGAAAATCTACATTTGGATACACACTACTTAAATAATCTATGGATTCGTTTTGAACCTGTAAAAGTAGTTCAGCCGTCTTTAAATTTAATTTGTCAAAGACTAAATTTGTGGAAATAGGTTTGCCATTTACGATCATATTATTACCCATCCATACAAAATTATCACTAACTCCAAGTGCAAAGTCCGTTACGTTTTCCGCTTTGAATTTCCAATGTTTTTGGACATGATCAGAAGTTGCATTTGTATCTTCTGCACTAAATACTGTAATGTTTTCTCTTGATGATTTAGCCTTGTTAAAGCGTTCCAATGCTACCCGGGAAAATACTTCTTCGGGGTTTTGAAGAACTCCGGTTGCCCAAACATTATAATCACCAGAAGTCTTTATGATTACGTTGAAATCAGCATAATCGTTATTTGTTTCCTGACTTCCAAGATATTCTATTTTATCCCAACCATCTATGTCGTTATATGAAGCTATTTGGGGATACCAATAGCCTATGAATGCACTGGACTTGTCATAAGCACCAATCTTGTTTACATAAGTAAATGGCATTTCGGTAGTCCAATTCATTGTTAAAGCTATTGAGTTATTTGGTGGGATTGGTTTTGAAAGATGTATTTCGTAATAGGTTCCCAATGATTTCACATCAGGGTTTCCTGATAGGTTTACAGAAATATTATCGATGGTTAAATCTGTTATTTTCATACCATCAGTAATATTTTCAACCGGAATTTGAACTGCTCTTGGAGCTCCTTTTTTATAATGATCAGGATAGCATTTTATTATAATCAAGTGTAAACTGTCACGGCTATTGTTATTGTAAATGATTTTCTCATTACCCTTAATTTTCCAAGTCCCGGGTTCTATCTCTGCTGTAATGGAATATGAACTAAAGTTCTGCCAATAATTATCACCTGGAGCACCATCAAATGCTCTCGTATTTGATTTATATGCCTTTTGATATTCAATTGGCATATACAATTCATTTTGTGCCAATGTATTGAGCGAAACTAAAAATAATGTAAAGAATATTGCTGTTCTCATATTGTTATTACAAAGTATTTAGGTTAATTGTGTGGTCTGTTGGCATTGTGCATATTCTTCCGCCGCTAGGCGAAGTTGCGAACTTCGAAACCGATTATTTTCTATTAAAGATAAAATTTATTGCGAAACGTAAACTTTGATTTACCACAAAATTCGCAATCTATTCAAACGGCTGTAAGCTGCTGCCTTTCGTGAATTGATGATTTCTGCTTGCAAAAGTTCTTCATTTATTTCTCCATCTTTTTCTGACAAGAAATAATTATAATTGTCTTTGTCCAACGAAACAGATTTTTTTAAAACTCCATTTATAAACAATAAACCGGCATAATTATCTGATCCATATCCTTCTTTAAGTTTATGATTCAAGATTGCTTCTTTATGTAAAACTTTTCTATTTGCATTTCCATAGTGCGGACAATTACTGTAATTTAAAAAGCCTAAACATTCGACTTGGCTCAAGTATTTTGGTCTTGAATCGGTTAAACCGCCCGTAAACCAACACAGAAAACCAGCGCTGCCTCCTGCCAAATTATTCCTTTGTCATAAGCATTTCGTATTACAGTGTCAATGCCGTGTGCTTTCCAAATGGCAAGCATATTGATGGTGCTACCTCCAGCTACAATTATTGCATCACAATCCATAAGCTGTTCTTCAAAAGTCAACTGCTTTGGGTCAGATTCTACAAATGTTTTCAAAACTGATGGCACCACATTTATGGTTGCACAGTATTCGTACCATTTAATAATATTAAGTGGATTATCATAAGTAGCAGTCGGAATAAAACAAATTTTAGGTTTCACTTTTTTTGTCAGCTCCGCTACATACTTTATATATTTTTGAGTCATTTCTTGATTGATACTTACCATAGTGGCACCACAAACAAATATTGTCTTTTCGATATTTTTTGGTGAAGCTTCTTTTGAGGTTGTAGTATTTTGTGCTAATACAGTGATGTTAAAAATAAAAAGTGTTAGAACTATGGTGATTTTTTGTTTCATATTGATTTTAGTTGCTGTGTTCCTCTAGATGCTACATCTACCCTGTAAATAAATGATTTGTTTTTATTACTTATAGTATCGGGGTTAGATACCACAATCAAAACCGATTTGCCGTCAGGCGATATTTGAGGGTCGATAAGCGTGTAAAGTTTATGCAAATCGTTTAACTCAAATTTCTTTTAAGCCAGTAATTGAAAAGAATAGACATTTACCAAGGCGATAAACACGAGGATTTTTTGTTTATTTTTCGATGTAAATATTTGTTTTATTAATTAAAAATTAAAGAAAATATTGAGGGGAAAATTTCAATTTTTTATTTTTTATTTATTTCAGCATAATCAAAAACCAAGTTGCAAAAAGTAATCACACCTAATTTGAATGAAGTATCCTCAATGATAAATTCTGGTGTATGATGAGGTGCTGCTGTTTTAGGATCCCTGCCTTTGGACATACCGCCCAAACGAAAGATTAAGGCAGGTACTTTTTGAGCGTAAAATGAAAAATCTTCTGCACCAGTATTAGCAGGTACAAGTACTACGTTTTGCGTTCCTACAGATTTTTTCAAAGAGGGTAACATAGAATTGGTAAGTGCGATATTATTAAACGTAACAGGATATTTATGTCCATAAGGCAATTCTACTAATGCAGTCGCTCCCGCTGCTTCTGCTGTTTTTTCAGCGATTTGTTTAATACGGCTGTAGATCAAGGTTTCATCTTCATTCGAAAAGGCCCTGACATCACCAATTATCTCCACTTGCGAAGGAATAATATTAGAGCGGTTGCCGCCATTAATGGCTCCAACTGTAACTACAGCAGCATTTTCAGTTACGTTCACATTTCTGCTTACAATTTGTTGAAGACTAATAACAATTTGAGAAGCTGTAAGAATTGGATCAACCGAAAACCATGGCTTAGACCCATGACTGGGCTTTCCTTTTACCGTAATTTTAAAATCACCGACACTTGCGAAATATCCACCAGAGCGATAGGAAAGATTACCAGTCTCCAATTGTGAATCCATGTGCAACCCGAAAATTACCTCCACTTTCGGATTTTCCATTACGCCTTCTTTAATCATTAGTTCTGCTCCGCCTTCTTCGCCTTTCGGTGCGCCTTCTTCTGCAGGTTGAAAAATAACTTTTACTGTGCCTTTCAATTCTTTTTTCATACTTGCTAAAACTTCGGCAACACCCATCAATATAGCAGTATGTCCGTCGTGTCCGCAGGCATGCATAACGCTTGTTTCTTTTCCGTTATACATTGTTTTTACTTTCGACGCATAGGGCAAATCATTTACTTCTTCTACTGGCAAAGCATCCATATCGGCACGCAAAGCGATCACTGGTCCTGGTTTATCGCCTTTCAAAATGCCTACAACACCCGTGTAAGCCACATTTGTTTTTACTTCAAAACCAAGCGATTGTAAATGTTTGGCAACTATTGCGGCAGTTCGTGTTTCACGGTTTCCCAGTTCCGGATTTTGATGAAAATCGTGCCGCCAGGCAATTACTTTTTGTTCTGTTAAATTGGCATTTTTGGCGATGAGTTCGCTGTAATTACTTTTTTGTGCCATTAGCTGAAAAGAAAATACGTTTATCAATGCGATAATCAGTAGCGTTATTTGTTTATTTTTCATTTCAAAAATTTATTTTATTGATGATTTTATTCATTTGATTTATTGTTTAGCACTCTTTTTTTCTATCCACTTATTAATTTTTGTTTCTAAAATAATCAGCGGTAAACAGCCGTCTTTCAACACTTCATCGTGGAGTTCTTTAATATCAAATTTGTTCCCCAATTTCTTCTTTGCTCTTTCCCGCAATTCAATAATTTTTAACTCACCCACTTTATAACTTACTGCCTGTCCTGCTATAACCATATACCGTTCTATTCGTTGTTCGGCCTCAATAGCAGATACTGGCTGGTTCTCTAATACATAAGCAATGGCTTTTTCACGACTCCATCCTCTGTAGTGGATACCTGCATCTACAACTAATCGAACAGCTCTTTCTATTTCGCCGTTTAGTCTGCCCAAATATTGATATGGGTCTGTGTACATACCTAATTCCTTACCTAAACTTTCGGCATACAATGCCCAACCTTCCGCAAAAGCACTTGTTGTATAAGCTTTTCTAAATTCAGGAATATCGGCCTCATCTTGAATAGCTAATTGATAGTGATGACCTGGAATAGCTTCGTGTATAAATAAATCTTCCATTGCAAAATAATTGTATTTAGCTGGGTCCCGAATTACCTCATAAAAAATGCCGGGTCTTTTTCCATCTCTTGATGGTTTAGTGTATTGAGCATTAGCTCCCGCTGCCCGAAACTTTTCAGTAGCCCTTACTTCAAACTTTGCTTTGGGTCTTAAATTAAAAAGGCTGTTTAGCTGCGGCGACATTTTATCAAGAAAACTTCTGAATCTATCCAATACTTCCTCTTCGGTTTTAAAGGGAAAAAATTTAGGGTCTGTTTTTACATATTCAAAAAAGGACTTTAAATCGCCTTTAAAACCAACTTGGGTTTTTACAGCATCCATTGCTTTACGAATACGTGACACTTCGCTAAGCCCTAAATTAAAAATTTGTTCTGCAGTGATGTTTGTAGTGGTATAATACTTTAACCACAATTCATACTCTTTCTTCCCTTTAGCATTATCTAAAAGCCCTGATGTTTTTCTTGCTTTGGGAATATAATCAGTAACTAAATAATCGTGCAATTTTTTATAGGCTGGTTTAATACTATTTTCAATAGCATATGAATAATCTTTTTTTAATTGAATCGCAGAAGCACTATCTATGTTGTCAGGTAGTTTAAGTAAAGGTTTATAGAAAACATTTTCCTGAACTGCACCTTCAAATAATGGTTTTAATTGAGGCGGCACTTTCCCCATAGCAGCCCTAGGATTTGTGTTATGTAATTCAATTCCCTTTTGCATATTAGCAATAGCCTGGTCTACCCAAGTTTGGAAACCTTTCATGCGACTAATAAAATTCCTATAATCTTTTTCAGAGTTGAAAGGGACAAAGCCTGCCCCCGAACCTAAGCTGGCAAACCTCGTTGGAAAGCTCCATACGAATTGGTCAACCGGGCGGTATATGTTCGTTGAAGAAACCAAAGAATTATTTAGTAGTTCGTTTTCAGATTTCAGTTTATAGGTAAGCACATCAATACTTAATAAATCAGATGCTATTAAACCTGTTTTGTTTATAAATGTTAATTGGGTGATATATTTTTGATTGAGTGCTTTTGCTTTCTTAATATATTCCTCACTAATATTAATTTCCATTTGGCTATTATAGTCATTGATTCCTGCTTCGGTAGCTCGCAATGGATTTAACGCATAATATTCTTTTGAATATTGTTCTAGTAATGGCTCCAATTGAACCGGTTGATTTTTCTTTTGTGCCAATAACTGAACAGAAAAAACATTTATCAAGGCGATTAATATGAGGATGGTTTTTTTAGTTTTACTCATATCTTTTTTATTTATTTTTCGAAATTCGTGAATCTTCGATTTCATTTTAAAAATTTGATTTATTGATTAACAGGCAAAATTAAAACACTTTGATGTTGACGATCATTGTAAATTTTAATGTGAGCTGTATGTGCATCTTTTGCTGTTTCGTTTGCGACTACTCCGCCACTGCAATAATTTTTCTGTTCATAAATTCCGTTAGGCGAGGAAATGATTAAACGCAACCTGCTTCCTTTTTCAATGACCCGTGAGATGAAGGGGAAGTCTTTGAAATGAAACAAATTAATTTCTCCTGCTTTGAGCAATTTTTCTTTTTCCAAATCATCCTTGTACCTTGCTCTAATTGTTTGAGTGGTCAATAACACACTTGAACCGTCAGCCTTTATTTCATAAATACTTGTCATTATGTCCACATCTTTTACATCAGTTTCTATGAAAGCTTTAAGTTCAAAAAATCCTGAAACTTCGGTTTCATTTTCGTACATAGCCGAATGATAAATTACTCCTGCTTTGCCAATGGAGTATGCAAGTCTTTGGTCTGTTAAATAATTGTCAGCTATGCCTGTCATTCCAAATTCAATTGAGTTAAATGTTTTGTCTAAAGGATCATAGGTATATTCAGCAGAAACACTATTTTGAGGAATACTTGACTGTAAAACTGCTGATTGTATCACATTATTTTGATGGTTGTTATTGGAGTTCAGAAATAAACTTTGCTTGTCTTTGCCAATTTCATCAAGTGAAGTGGCATATTTCCAAATATTTTTGTTGGAAACAAAATAGGCGACTTTGTTTTTCAAAAAATCAGGTTTTGAACTACCTTTTAATGTATAGTCATACCATTGTTTATGGAGTGTATCCATATCAACCAAACAAGCATCACCAAAAGTTAAACCACCTACATCTTTTTTGGGTGTTTGTATGTAACGGTTTAATTATGCACCAGGATAGCGGTTGAAAAGTGCACCACTTAGCAGGCAGCAAATGTAGTTGTTTATTGCTATTAATGCTTGGATATATATCCCTTTTAAAACCTTAATAAAAGAACATGGGCGATAGCCCATTCCTATCTCCTTTCTTTTTTTGCTTCTTTTTTTCTTTTACGTTTTTACAATTTTGCCAGCAAATTTATTTTAGAAGTTTGTTTGTTAATAGTGCTGATTGATTGCCAATTGTATTAGTTTTGAGGTACCATCAAGAAGCGGAAGCGGGCTCTGCTGAGGAGCAACCTGCCAGGAATATTGCTGGTTATCTGAGCATTTAATAATATCGTCAGGCGGTTTTAATTTTTAGTGTGTCCTGTATTTTTTTTGTTTCTTTCATACGGTAAGATTGTCCGTTCATGTTGACCAGGTATGCCTTATGGGTTAACCTGTCGAGTAATGCAGCCGTTAATACGGTGTCTTTTCCAAATATGTCATTCCATTTATCAAAAGACAGATTAGAGGTTATAATGGTGGATTTAATACCAGTTCTCAAGGAGAGATGGTTGAAGAGCATTTCAGAACCTTGCTTATCAAAAGAGATGTAACCAAATTCATCGCAGATGACCAGGTCGTACTTTTCAAACTTAAGTTCAAGGCTGCGCAAGGTACGGTTGGAATGGTTTTCCCGTATTTGCGTCAACAGTTTTGAGACTGTTGTAAACATTACGTTATACCCCTGCTGACAGGCTTTGATGCCTAATCCTATCGCAATATGGGTCTTTCCGGTTCCGGGGCTTCCTCCAAGGATTACATTGGATCCGGTTGTAATGAAGTCCAGTGTTTCCAGTATTGGCAATTTGGTGATGGCATCTGCTGGCAGGTCAACCCTGTTGATATCCTGCAGGTACTTGAGTTGCGGGAAAGCCGCATTGCGCATCTGCACTTTCTTTCGGTTGATTATCCTGATTTGTTGTTCTGCTTTTAGCAGATCAAGTATCACCTGCTCGTAGGAAGCGCTTTGCTGCACAGCATCGGTTATGATGTCTTTAATATCATTGCGGAAAGCCGCGAGCCTGAGGTCCAAACTGGCCAGGTTAATTTGATCCATAATCTTCTTGTTCATTGATTTTATTTTTATTGTGTGATCCGATATCGGATGATTAATTGTAATTCATCATAGCTTCAAGCTGAATAAGATTTTCCAGTGATTGCAGTGCGATTGGATCTGGCTGGAGGATAGTGGGTGTGATGTCATGGGGCTGATTGCCCAGCAAGGCCATCACATGTATTGCACTTACCCCATCGTGGGACTGACGTGCCAACTTATTGACACAGTCACTCACCTGTTGGCTACCAATATTGTTCTCCTGGCAGTATTGTAATAGTTCAATAAATGATCTGGAATCGTGGATGAAGTGATTGCGGTACATTGACTGCACCCACTCAGGGGCCTGCTTTAAAGCGATAGAACCTGCTACAGCGCCCGGCTTGCGCTGAAGTGTTACCAGGTAATGGTTAAGGTCTATTTGCCAGCTAAAGCGTTCATAAAGCCGGTTGTGATTGCAAAGCACACCCTGGGTATCATATATTTTTATCCATTGAGAATAGACTTTTGCAAATACCATTTTTCCGATCATGTGATCTGGTACAGAATACCGGTTGGTGCCAAAGCAGATAGTTGAGTACTTATCCACTTTACAATTTTCTGCTGCAAAACATTCCATACGGCCCGGATGAGCATACAGGCCTTTGCGCTCCAGCTCCAGTTTTGCGGCAGAGCTGTTACGCTGGTCTGTGCCGGGCCTTTCGTTCAATTCCGAGACACGGCACAGCAAATGATCCTGCGCTTCCTGAATCGTCTTAAAAGCATCTTTAAAGCCAAACACCTTGCGGCGTACATATTCAACACTTCTTTCAACATGCCCTTTTTCATTGCCTTTGGCGGTATTGCAAAACCGGTATTGGTACTGGTACCAGTGGCTTAGCTGCAACAGGCCCTCGGTGGGAATTTTTTCTGTTTTGCCAACAAAGGCGGCGATGGCTACCCGCATATTATCGTATACCATCTGCTGGTACACGCCACCAGTATGTTCAAAAAAACATATGTGTGCTTCTTTAAAGGCCAAACTGTCCTGTTGTTGGAAGAGCATGGCATACCGGTAATTGCTGAAAGCACTGGTGAATACGGCGAGATAATAACGCTTGAGTTTCCCGTCCAGCTTGATCTTTACCTCTCCCCAGTCGAACTCGCAACAAGAGCCTTCCGCATAACCTTGCCGGATAAACGCTTCCTGGAATTGCAGGACTTTGGTTCTGATGTAATCACAGACAATGGTATAGCTGATGGAATGACCAGCACTAATAATTAGCTCATGAATATCAATCTTTTTTAGCCGTTGCTTCATACGGCCATCCAGCCGCTTGGCTTCATTTTCAAGCAAACAATTGTCAATGATTGCAATGACATTTTCAGAAAGCTTGCGCTTCTTCCTGTTAGTGCTATTGTACGCAGAACCTGCTTTTAGGTAGTGGTTTAATAGCGATTGAGGTTTGTCCTGATCACTGATGGGGGCGGCTTTAAATTGCTCATATTCCCTGATCCGGCAAGCGACAGTACGTCGGTTAATCTTTAAAACTTTGGCTATTTTCCGAATACTTTGCCCCTCTCTAAAATAAAGTAATATGATCTGATGATTCGTTTCCACTTCTAGCATGAATTTGTGTCTCTTTGGTTTTGCTGCAAAGAGACGGTTAATTTGCTGCTAAAGTGGTGCGCTTTTCAACCGCAATGTGGTGCACTTTTCAACCGGTATATACA